>PLFA01000042.1:4400-75807 GCA_003136615.1 Caulobacteraceae bacterium
GAAAACGGGTTGTGCGAGAAGTCGACGTGGTTCGTCTCGTCGTTCATCTCGAACATGGGAAAATCGACGATCCAGCAAAAGGCGAACTGATCTTCGTCCACCAGGCCAAGCTCCGTCGCAACCCGGGTGCGCGCGAGCCCCGCGAACTTGTAAAAGCTCTTCGGGTCGCCGCCGACGAAGAAGGCCGCATCGCCGACGCCCAGGCCCAGCTGCTTGGCGATGGCCCCTGTGCGCTCAGGTCCGAGATTGCGGGCGATGGGGCCGGCGCCGCCCTCCTCGCCCTCGCGCCAGAACACGTAGCCCAGGCCCGGCTGGCCCTCGCCCTGAGCCCAGGCGTTCATCCGGTCACAGAAGGCCCGCGAGCCGCCGCCCGGCGCGGGAATCGCCCAAACCGCCATCTTCGGCGTTTCCAGAATCCGCGCGAAGACGCCAAACCCGCCGCCCCGGAAGGCCTCCGAAACGTCCTGCATGACCACCGGATTGCGCAGGTCCGGCTTGTCCGAACCATATTTGGCGATGGCCTCGGAGAAAGGGATGCGCGGGAAGGGATAGGCGGTGACGCGCTTTCCCTGGCCAAACTCGGTGAACAGGCCATGCATCAGGGGCTCGATGGCCGCGAACACATCGTCCTGGGTGACGAAGCTCATNNTGATAGAATTCCAGGCTCCGGTCGGCGCGCAGATCCTCGTCGCGGAAGCAGGGGGCGATCTGGAAATAGCGGTCGAAGCCCGACACCATCAGCAGCTGTTTGAACTGCTGGGGCGCCTGGGGCAGGGCATAGAAGGTCCCCGGATGCAGGCGCGAGGGCACCAGGAAATCCCGCGCCCCCTCGGGGCTGGAGGCGGTGAGGATCGGGGTCTGGAACTCCAGAAAGCCCTGGTCGATCATCCGCCGACGGATGGAATCAATGACTCTGGAGCGCAGGACGATATTGCGATGAAGGGTCTCGCGCCGCAGGTCCAGATAGCGGTAACGCAGGCGGATATCCTCGGGGTAATCCGGCTCGCCGAAGACCGGCAGCGGCAGCTCGGCCGCCTCGGACAGCACTTCCACGGCCCGCACGCGCACCTCGATCTCGCCGGTGGCGAGGCCGGGGTTCACCGCGTCCGCCGCCCGGGCCACCACCTCCCCGTCGATCCGCACCACGCTCTCGGCCCGCAGGCGCTCCAGCGTTCCAAAGCCCGGCGTCGCGGGATCGGCCACCAGCTGAGTCAGGCCATAATGGTCGCGCAGGTCGACGAACATCAGCCCACCGTGATCGCGCTTGCGGTGCAGCCATCCGCTCAGGCGCACGTTCTGGCCCGCGTCGGCGAGACGCAGGGCGCCGCAGGTGTGGGAGCGATAGATGGAGCTGGGGCCGGTCACGGGAACTTAAAATCGCCTCTAAAAAAGCCGGGGAAACGCGCATGGCCCCCCGCGCCTGTCAAGCCACGGCCCAAATCACGAAAGCCTGTCACCGGATGAACCTCAGCTAAACGCGGACTTCACGGCCTCTTAAGCAAAGTCGGCGCAAATAGCGCGTCGTGGGTCTCCGTGAGGATGGAGACCCGGACAAGGAGAGACGACGATGGCCGGCCTGGCTGGCGACATCACCTGGGTCTATCTGGACCGCCCGGACGAGGATCACGTCCATCAGGGCGAGCTGATCTCGGCCGACGCCGGGGGCCTGCCCATCTATCGCGTGGTCAGCCTTGCCAACGGCCGCGCCTGGCTCCGCGACACCCGCGATGGCTCCGACCGCGTCTGCCCCCTGGCCAGCTTCCACTGGAAAGCCCTGCCGGCGGGGTAGGCGTTTCAAGTCCCCGCCATCAGCCCCTGACTCAGCTCCCACAGCCGCTGCGCATCGACGTCGTCACGGGCGGCCACAGAGGGAGCGAGGCGTTTGCGCTTGGACCAATAACCGCCAGTCTGGCCGGCGACGTCTGGGGATGAGGCCAGCCAGACCAGGGTGTCGGCGCCCTGGGCGGGGGTGATCATGAAGCGCTTGACGAAGCCGAACACGATCTTGAGCAGCCCACTCAGATTGTCCCCAAAGCCCGAGTTGACGCCGCCGGGGTGGACGCAGTTGGCGGTGATCCCCGTCCCCGCCAGACGCCGGGCCAGTTCCCGCGTCCAGAGAATATTGCATAGCTTGGAATTGCCATAGGCGACCATGGCGAAGAGGCTGGTCGAAACCTTCTCCAGCGTCATGTCGGCGAAATTGAGATTCGCCGACTTGTGCGCCACCGAGGCCGTGCTGACGATTCTCGCGCCGGGCGCTAGGACGGGGCGCAGAATTTCGGTGATCACGAAATACGCCATGTAATTGACCGCGAAGGTCCTTTCGAGGCCATCAGCGGTGAGCTCGCGGCTGGCGAAGATCGCTCCGGCATTGTTGATCAGCACGTCCACGGCGCCCGCCTTGGCGACCAGGGCCTCCCCGGCCTCTTTCATGTTCGCCAGGGTGGTGAGATCGGCGATGACAAAGTCATGGGCCGCGTCCGGGCCCGCCTGGGTGAGACGGCTCAGGGTCGCGGCGGCCTTGCCGGCGTCACGCGCCGTGAAAATGACCCGCGCGCCTTGGGCGGCCAGGGACTCGGCGGCCGAGGCGCCGATGCCGGAGGTGGCGCCGGTAATCACGATAGTCTTTCCGTGCATCGCACCGCCCCTCTAAACGTCGTTGCGCCTCATCAGGGCATAATAGAGAACCAGCGTCACGGCCGCGCCCATAACGCCCACAAGGACGCTGACCCTATTAAAGCTGGAGAGGCTCGGCGCACCAAAGAAATTGAACAACAAGCCGCCCACGAAACAGCCGATGATCCCCAGCACGACATTCAGGATCGCGCCAGCGCCCCTGTGATTAACGAGCCCGCTGGCGATGAGCCCGGACATGATCCCCAGGATCAGCCAGGCGAAAATGCCCATGGCGGTTGTCTCGCTTGCTAAGGCGCCGCCGGATATCCCGGCGACCCCTTACGCAACGCAACGCAGCTCGCTTTGATCCGTGGCGCGCCAGATCCGTCCGCCCTCAGACGGTCGCGGCTTCCAGCCTCACCGTGGCCTGAAGTTCAATGTCCGCCGCCGAAGCCGCCACCAGAATGTCATAGGCGCCAGGCTCGGCGTTCCAGGCGCTCGCCTGCGGATCCCAGAAGGCGAAGGCGCGGGCGTCCAGGGTGAGGGCGACACGGCGGCTCTCGCCTGGCTCCAGGCTCACCTTGACGAAGCCCTTCAGCTCCTTGACCGGCCGCTCCACCGAAGGCCCGCGCGGGCGGACATAGAGCTGGGCCGTCTCCTTGGTTTGGCGGTCGCCCACATTGCGCAAGGTGAAAGACGCGGTCACGCTCTCCCCCGCGATCGCGGTCTCCGGAACGACCAGATCCTCATAGGCCACGCGCGAATAGGTCAGGCCATGGCCAAAGGGAAAGAGCGGTGGCTCGGGCGCCCGGTCATAGTGGCGGTAGCCCACGAAAAGCCCCTCGCCATAGGTCACCTCGGCGTCGCCCGGATACCAGCCATGGGCGGGCGTATCCTCCAGGCGTGTCGGGAAGGTCACGGGCAGGCGCCCCGACGGGGAGGCCTCGCCAAAGAGAATGCGGGCCGTGGCGTCCGGGCCCTCCTCGCCTCCCAGCCAGGCGACGACCACCGCCGGCGNNAGGGCGTTCTGGTCGCCGGGCAGATCCAGACTCTCGCGATCATAGCCCTCCGCCTCGGTGAGAGACGCCGCGCCGATGACCACGATGGCGCCGTCGCAGGTTCCCGCCAGGGCCGCGGCCTCCGCGACCGAACCGCGCGGCTGGCGCAGGCCCACGCCCAGATATTCCCAGGCAAGATGGCCCGTTTCGGCCGGGCGCACATATTCGATGACGACGGGATAGCCCTGGCCCGCCACAAGATCGACCGCGGCGATCCGGCGCATGACCTTGGTTCCGGCCACGTCCATGGGGTCTTCCCGGCCCGGCGTGGAGTCATCGATCAGGGTCTTCCCGGCCAGCTCCAGGCGCACGCTCCCGGGTCCGCGCAGGGAAAGCTCATGGCGCCCATCACGCTTTGGCCACAGCCAGCCCGTCCAGCGCAGGGCGCCAAACCCCGCCCCCAGCTCCGCGAATGACGTGGTGGAAACCAGCTTGCCGATCTGCCGCTCCACCTGCACACGATAGGGCGCGCCGCCAAAGCCGCGCTCGGCGAAATAGTGGCAGGTGAGCCCTCGCACGCCCCCCGCCTCATCGGCGCTGAAATGGGTCGCCCGGGCGGCGGGCGGGACAGGCTCATGATCGCCGCCGTCGGCGTGGAGAACCTCGCACTCTGCCCCGACGAGGTCGATGATCGCCTGGAGCAGGGAGACCTCCCGCCCCGCCCGGACGGCCGAGGAGCCCCCTCCCTGAATGCGCCGGGCGTCCGCATTTGGACCCACAACGGCGAGGCGCTTGAGGCCCTTCACGTCGAGAGGCAGAAGCTGTTCGGCGTTCTTGAGCAGGACCACGGCCTCTTCCGCCGCCCGGGCCGCGATCTGGCGGTGGCATAGGGTTCGCAGTTCGCCAGGGGGCGGTTCCCGCCCATCCAGGGCGCCGCAGCGGGCCAGAAGCCGGATCATCCGCGCCGCGGCGTCATCTATGCGCTCTAGGGAGACATCGCCCGCCCGCACGGCGGCCAGCAGCGTCTCGCCAAACCAGCGCGGCGGACCCGGCATTTCCAGGTCCGTGCCGCCCTTGGCCGCGGCGGCCGTGGCGTGGACAGCGCCCCAATCCGAGACCACCACCCCGTCATAGCCCCACTCACCCTTGAGGATTTGGTTGAGCAGATGGTCGCTCTCCGTGGCATAGACCCCGTCAATGCGGTTGTAAGAGGCCATGACCGTCCAGGGGTTCGCGCATTTCACCACGGTCTCGAAGGCGGCGAGATAGATTTCCCGCAAAGTCCGCTCATCGGCCAGGACGCTCACCGTCATCCGGCCCTGTTCCTGATTATTNNGCGCCGGCGAGGAAGGGGTCCTCGGAATAGGTCTCAAAATTGCGGCCCCAGATGGGGGTGCGGACGATGTTGATGGTGGGGGCGAGAACGACCGCGTTCTTCAGGGCCAGGGCTTCGCGGGCGATGGCGCCGGCCACCTCGCGGGTGAGATCCGGGTTCCAGGTCGAGGCCAGGGCCACCCCCACGGGAAACACCGTCGCCGCCTCGCCCTCATTCGACCGCACCCCCGTCGGCCCGTCCGTCATGCGAATGGACGGCACGCCAAGGCGCGGAACGCCCTCCAGTGTGAAGGACGCCGCGCCCGCCATGAGGGCGACCTTTTCCTCCAGGGTCAGGCGCCCGAGGAGATCGGCGACCTGGGCTTCCAAGGGTTCAGCCCACCCGCCGCCGCGTAAAATACAGATACAGCGGCAGGGGCGCGACCAGCACGACCAGGGACCAGAGGCCCGAGGCGGGGTCGTCGATCACCACGATGGCGATCAGAACCGCCTGGATCAGGGCGGCGAAGATCGGGATCCAGGGGAAAAGCGGCGTGAGATAGGGCCTGGGCAGGTTCGGCTCGCGATAACGCAGGGCGATGGCGCTGATACAGATCATAAAAACGCTGCCGATGCTCCAGGGCGCATAGATGCGGGTGATGCTCTCATAGCTGCCGGACCCGGCGAAGATCGCCGAGACCACGGCCACCGCCGCCACGCTAAGCTGGGGCGCGCCGCCCTTGGCCACCTGTGACAGGAACTTCGGCAGGACTCCGTCGGCGGCCATGCGATAGGTGATGCGCGAGGCGGCCATGACCTGCAGATTGACGATGGCGGCCAGGGAAATCACCCCGATGCCAGTCAACACCTTGTCGCCCAGCGCGCCCATCGACACGCGAATGGCGTCGCCCATGGCCAGTTCCGAGCCGGCGATCTGGTTCGGCGTCAAGACGTGAAAAAGCGCGGCGTTAAGCAGAAGATAGAGCACGGTGACGAGGCCAATGCCGACGAAGGTCGCCCGGGCCACATTGCGCTGGGGGTTATCCACTTCCTCCGAGAAATAGATCGCTCCGTCCCAGCCGGCATAGGTCTGATAGATGACCCTTATGCCCATGATGATGGCGGCGACGGTGGCCGCTCCCGTGGCGATGGGGTGGATGTCCGCGGGATGATAGCTCGCCGGGGCATGGGGCGAGGCGAAGAGGATCGCCGCCACCAGCACGAAGGCCGCGCCCTTGATGGCGCTGGCTACGCTCTGGGAGCCGCCGCTGACGCGCGTCGCCGTCCAGTTGATGGCGGCGCAGGCGAGGATCAGCCCTACCGCCAGCGCGCCTTTTGAGACGCCGCCCGCCAGGCCAAGGCGATGGACATATTCTCCGAACACCACCGCGATGAAGGCGTTCGAAGAGGTATATTGCAGCCAGGTGAGCCAACCGGTCATGAAGCCGGCCGTCGGCCCGAACGCCTTTGTGGCGATGGGATAGCTGCCCCCGGCCTGGGGCACAGAGGCGCCCGCCTCCACCAGCGGCATGGCGCTCAGCAAAGCCAGACCCCCACCGGCGGCCCAGAAGGCCAGGGTGAGCGGCACGCTGTGAAGCCCCAGCGCCACAACCCCCGGGGCCCGCATGATCCCCGAGCCGATAATGCCGCCCACGACCACCGCCAGACCAAACACCAGGCCCAGCACGCGCGAGAGATGCGGCGCGGCGGGCGCGGGGCTGGCGGGGTTCGCGGTCTGGTCAGTCATCCAACGATTTCAGGTCAGCCACGCGCCGCGAAGTCAAGCTTCGGCGCGGCCCCGCGCCCGGTCGATAAGGCGGTAGGCCCCGGCGAGGTTTTCCGTGGCGGCGCGCAGCGCGGCGCCTTGCGCGTCGGGCAGGCGCTCGCCGGTTTCGATCTCCACCACCACGCGCCAGTCGAGGTTTTGGCCCGAAATCGCGGGGGTCTCGCAGAGACTGCGCAGCAGGCGGGCGCTGACGGGCCCCGCCAGATCGAGGGCGGCCTGAACCCTCGCGCCGGCCCTTAGGCGCCTTTCTGCGAACGCCCCGGGCTGCGCCTGCATATCCACGCGCGGGGCGAAATCGCGCACCCCAAGGCCTGTGCGGTGGAGCTGGCCAATATCCTCCTGCAGACGCCGCACCGCGCCGACAGCGATGTCAGAGAGAGCGCCGCGCGCATGCAGCCGGTCAAAAACGTCGAGGCGGTGGGCGCGGGTGACCTCGCCGCGCGGGCCGAGGCGCGCCGCCACATCCCCCTGAGCGGCGAGACGCAAAGACTTCGCGTCCACGCCCCAGGTCGCCGGATCGGCCGCCGCGGCCCGGGCCTCGGCGCGCAGCCGAGCGATGGCTTCCGGGCTCGCGGGCGCCTTGCCGCGCCGCGTTCTCATGACCAGCGCTCCCGCATCTCCAGCCAGCCGAGCACCGCCTCCGTATAGGCTTCGGCGTTTTTCCCGCGCGGTCCTCTCATTTCCCTCCGGTGCGCCGGACAATAGGTCGCGGAGCCGCTCGGATTGCAGCAGGAGCTTAAGCCCGCCGCGCCTGCCTCCACGGGAAAGGCGCATTCCCGCGCCGCGCGGGTATGCCAGGGGCGAGGCGCCCGGGCGATGTGAAGAGAGCGAACGTTTTGCATGACGCAATATGATTGCATAGAGCAATTTATCTGTAAAGCCCTTAATTTGCGTTTTGCCTGACGACAAGCGCAGTTTGCTTTGCATAATGCCTCTCCATGGTCAGATCCGGCATACGAAACTACCTCCGTGCGTGGCGCGAGCATCGCGGCATGACCCAGGCCAAGCTGGCCGAGGCCATTGGCACGACGGGGGCGGTGATCAGTCTCCTGGAGTCCGGTGATCGGGGACTGTCCGACAAGTGGCTTCGCAAGATCGCCCCGGTTCTTGGAACCCGCCCTGGCCACCTTTTGGAGGTCGACCCCAACGCAGTGAGCGAGGATATTCTCGACATCTGGTCCGAGATCCCCGAGGAGCGCCGCGATCAGGCCCGCGACGTGCTGCGCACTTTCCGAATCAGACGCGAGGGTTAGACGGGGTCGATCAACGCGCATTGCATTAGGCAAACCTGAGGCTTGACGCGAAGATTTCATTTTGTGATGATCAGGGCTTAACGATAACGGAAAGCCCTCCATGTCTCTCGATCAGGATCGTTCGCGGCGCATCGTCGCCTTCGACGTCTGCGCCCAGGCCTTCGTCGAACATGGCCGCCAAAGCGCCGACATGGGCGAGATCATCGCCGAGACCGATACGAACCGCCTCTGGGTCCTGGCCGGCCGTGTTTCCGACGCGCTCGCCGACTGGCGAAAAGACATCGCCCTGCTGGACCTCGCCCGCGCCGCGACGCTCACCCCGCAGCGGGCGGCGCGTCTTATCAGCGAAAGTCTGTTCGAAGACGCCCTGACGCCCCTCGCCTACGCCGTCTTCGACAAGGCCCTGGATCTGGCCTTGGATGGGCCGCCCCAAGCGCCCCGGCGCCCGTCATGAGCGGGCCGATGCGGCCGATCATCTTGCGCCTATCCTCCCCGACATCGCTCCCGAAAGGCCTGCGCCGCGTCAAGGGTGGCCTGTTCCGGCCCCACAGTGACCACGGCCTGGGGGGCGCCGTTCTTGATATAGAGGAGGACCGCGGCCTGGCTTTCCAGGTCGCCCTCGATCTCGATGCTGTCCCAGGTCTCGGCATGGCCGACATAATGCAGGCCCAGGCCATAGAAGGCCGTCCAGAAGAAGGGCGGCTCCTGAAACGGCGTCGCCAGGCCCAGCATATTGGCGGCCGCGACCTGGCCCTGGCGCTCGGCAGCCACCCAGTGCTCGACGCGTATCGGCTGGCCGCTGACGCAGTCTGGGTAGCGGGCGATATCGCCCGCCGCGAAGACGCCGGGAGCGCTGGTGCGAAAGCGCGCATCCACCACCACGCCCTCATGGGTGGCCAGGCCCGCCGCCTCGGCCAGCTCCAGGCATGGCGCGACGCCCACCCCCGCCACGACGAGATCGGCGCTCACCGTCGCGCCATCGTCGAGGGTCACGCGACCGTTCTCATAGCCCTTCGCCTTCCGCCCCAGGTGAAAGACAACCCCCTCTTTTTCGTGCAGGCGCCTTATAAAACTGCCGAGTTCAGACCCCAGTTTGCTTGCGAACGGTATGGCGTCCGGGGCGATGACATGGACCTCAAGCCCGCGTTTGCGCAAAGCGCCGGCCACCTCCAGGCCGATGAAACTGGCGCCGATAATGGCCGCCGTCCGCGCGCCNNCAGATCCAGACTGTTCGGACGCGCGCCCGTGGCCATGAGCAGCCGATCATAGGTGAGGCTCTCCCCGCCCTCCAGGGTCAGGCGCCGCGCGCCCGTGTCGAGGGCCGTCGCCCGGACGCCCAGGCGAAGATCGATCCTGTTTTCCGCATAGAAGGCGTCGGGCTTGAGGGGCAGCCAATCGGCCTCGGCCTCCCCGCTCAGATAATCCTTGGACAGATTGGGCCTGTCATAGGGGGCGCACGCGTCGTCGCTGATCAGGGTGAGAGTCCCGCCATAGCCAAGATCGCGCAGACGCTGAGCCGCCGCGAAGCCGGCGGCCCCGCCCCCGACGATCACAATCGTTTCCGGATCAGTGGCGCGGCTTCGCGCCGGCGCCGCAGGCGAGGCCTCACGGCCGACGCGAACCCTGTCCCCATCAAGCTCGACCTCCCACCGCGCCAATGGGCTAAGCGCCGGCGCCTCAAGCGCCGCGCCCGTGCGAAGACTGAAACAGGCATGGTGCCACGGGCAACGGATGGTCTCCCCCATGCGAAGGCCTTCCTCCAGAGGCCCCCGATAGTGGGTGCAATCCGCGCTCACCGCGACGATGTCTCCATCGACCCGCGCCAGGATGACGCGACCCTCGCCCACGTGGCCTAGGAGGACGCCGTCCAGGGGCACGTCGGCGGCCGCGACGCCTTCCGCGAAATCGGGCGTATCCGGCTGATCGTCGTCTGACACCGCGCATCTCCTCGCCCGCACCAAACAGGCGGGCGATTCAACCGCCAGGAGCGAAAGGAGGTTGCATGTGATATCGCGACGGGATCACCGCCCCACCGCTCGCCGTGACGGTCCTCCATTCAGCTCGCTCCCCGCATTCCTTGGCAGGGTGACGAAGAACAGCAGCGAGATCAGTGTGATCGCGCCGACCACGACAAAGGCGGGGGCGATGGCGGCGGCGGAGAGCGGGCCGGAGCCGCGAAAGAGGCGCAGCAACATGGCGGCCAAGCCAATGCCGATGCTCAACGAGAGTTGCTGGCCCATGGTGGATAGGGTTGAGGCCCGGCTCATCCGAGGCTGATCGAGGTCGGCGAAGGCCATACCGTTTAGGCTGGTGAATTGCAGGCTTCGGAAAAACCCGCCGCTTAAGAGAACCACATAGATCAGCCAATGCGGTGTGGCGGGCGTGAACAGGGCATAGGCCATAAACGTAAGAGCGACGACCACAGCATTGACGCTCAAGGTCCGCTTGAAACCGAAGCGGCGCAGGATGGGCGGCGCGGCGGTCTTCATGACGATGGCGGCGGCGGCGCTGGCGAAAGTCATCAGACCGGCCTGCAGCGCCGTAAGGCCGAACGCCACCTGGAGCAGCAGGGCGAGCAGGAAGGGTGTCGCCCCCATGCCCACGCGCATGAAGGCTCCGCCCACCACCGAGGCCCGGAAGGTCTGGATCTTGAGGAGGCTGAGGTCCACGATGGGATGGCGTGTGCGGCCCGAGTGCCTCACGAACGCCGCCAGACAGGCCCCGCCGCCGATCATCATGGTCGCCTGCACCCAGACGGGGATGCCGGGCCGGCCCAGATTCTCAAAGCCATAGACCACCCCCGCCATGCCAAGTCCCGTGAGCGCGAGGCCCGTCCAGTCCAGAGGTCGCGGCTCCTCGCCCTTCACATGCGGGATGAATTTCAGCACCAGGGCGACGCCCCCGGCGGCGATGGGCAAGTTCAGAAAGAAGATCCACCGCCACGAGGCATAGGTGATGATGGCCCCGCCGATGGGCGGGCCTAGAACAGGTCCCAGCAGCGCCGGCATGGTGAGCACGCTCATGGCCTGGACCAGATTGTGCTTCGGCGTCGCGCGCAGCAGCACCAGGCGCCCCACGGGCAGTAGCATCGCCCCCGCCGCCCCCTCCGCCATCCGGGCCATCAGCAGCTCGGCCAGGTTCTGGGCGAAACCGCACACCGCGTTGGAGAGGGCGTAGGCGACGATAGCGAAGACGAAAATCTTGCGCGCGCCGAAGCGGTCGGCGGCCCAGCCGCTGATGGGCAGGACGATGCCCGCGGCCAGCAGATAGACCGTGATCGCCGTATTCAGGCGCACCGGATCCTCGTGGAGAGACCTTGCCATGGTCGGCAGGGCGTTGACGATGACCGTGGCGCTGAGGGTCTGCATCATCAGGCAGGCGCCGATGATCGCCGGCACCAGGGAGGAGAAGGGCGCCAGATCCGCCGACGCCGGCGCCTCGAACGCGACGCTGTCCGACGCGCCGCTTTCAGGAAAATGAGGCAGGTCGTCCAACCGGGCTCGCCTTACAAAGGAGCGCGGGCGTCTCGCCCGCGTCGAATTGGCCCCAACGCCGCGTGACTTGGCACGAAAAGCGGGGGCCGAAAACCGGAACATCCGTCCTGTCTTCCACCCGTCATATATTTCATCTATTGTTGAAATATGGAATTCTCCGCCGCCGTGACCGCGCTCTCCGCCCTGGCCTATGAAGGCCGGCTGATGATCTTCCGTGAGCTGGTTCAAGCCGGACCTGAAGGGCTGGCCGCTGGCGAGGTAGCGCGGCGCGTGGGTATGGCGCCGAGCACACTCTCGGCGAGCCTGACGGTGCTGTCCCACGCGGGCCTCGTCACGTCGCGGCGCGAGGGGCGCTCAATCCTCTATGCGGCGGCTTATGAACAGATGGCGGAGCTGTTGGCCTATCTCGTAGAGGATTGCTGCAACGGTCGGCCGGAAGTCTGTGCGCCATTGGCGGCGATCCGAGCACGGGTGGCCTGCGGCGTATGATGGCCTTCATCTAGGTCATCGCGCCTGTGCTGCTCGCCGTCGCCATATTCGTCCTGACCCTCGGGCTCGTCATCGCCCAGCCCAGGGGCCTGAAGATCGGATGGGGCGCCATGATCGGGGCCGTCCTGGCGCTCCTGGCCGGCGTGGTTCACCTCGCGGACATTCCCACCGTCTGGGGCATTGTCTGGAACGCCACGGCCACATTCGTCGCGGTGATCATCATCAGCCTGCTCCTGGATCGCGCCGGGTTTTTCGAATGGGCGGCATTGCACGTGGCGCGCTGGGGCGGCGGTCGGGGCAAGCTCCTGTTCGCCCTGACCGTGCTTCTGGGCGCGGCCGTCGCGGCGATCTTCGCCAACGACGGGGCGGCCCTGATCCTGACGCCCATCGTCATCGCCATGCTGGTCGAGTTGAAATACAGCGCCAAGGCGATTCTGGCCTTCGCCATGGCGGCGGGCTTCATCGCCGACACCGCCTCGACCCCGCTCGTCGTTTCGAACCTGGTCAACATCGTCTCGGCCGACGTCTTTAAGCTCAACTTCGGCGGCTACGCCCTGGTGATGGCGCCGGTCGCCCTCGTCACCGTCCTCACCACCCTGGCGGTGCTGCTCCTGCGGTTCGGTCGCGAAATTCCCGCGTCCTACGACCTGGCCGGCCTCAAGCGCCCGAAGGAGGCGATCCGCGACCGCGGCGTGTTCATTGCGGGCTGGGGCGTCCTCGTGGCGCTTCTGGTCGGTTTCTTCGCCCTCGAACCCTTGGGCGTCCCCGTGAGCGCGGTCGCGGCGGCGGGCGCGGCGATCCTGCTGCTCGTCGCCGCCCGCGGGCGTGTGGTCAGTCCTGTCGCGGCCCTACGCGAAGCGCCCTGGCAGGTCGTGATCTTCTCGCTCGGCATGTATCTGGTCGTCTTCGGCTTACGGAACGCGGGTCTCACCGCCTATCTTTCCGGCCTGTTCGAGAGGTTCGGCGCGGGCGGGGTCTGGGGCGCGACCTTCGGCGTGGGGATCGCCACAGCCGTCCTCTCCTCGATCATGAACAATATGCCGACCGTGCTTGTCGGGGCCTTGGGAATCCAGGGCGCCCATGTGGCGCCGGCCATCCGCGAGGCCATGATCTACGCCAATATCATCGGCTGCGACCTTGGGCCGAAGTTCACGCCCATCGGGTCCCTGGCCACCCTGCTCTGGCTGCACGTCCTGGCGCAAAAGGGTGTCCGGATCGGTTGGGGTTATTACTTCCATGTCGGCGTGCTCCTGACCACGCCGATCCTTCTCGTAACGCTCGCCGCACTGGCGCTGCGCCTCACCCTATTATGACGGGACCCCATCAGGTGGCTGACCCCTTCCCCATCACGATCTATCACAACCCGGCTTGCGGAACGTCGCGCAACACCTTGGCGATGATCCAGGCCGCCGGATACGAACCGCGCGTGGTCGAGTATCTGAAGACAGGTTGGACCCGCGATCTGATCGCAACCCTTTTGCGCGACATGGGCGTGACGGCGCGCCAGCTGATGCGGGAAAAGGGCACACCCGCCAGTGAACTGGGCTTGATGGAGGAAGGCGCCACTGAGGCGGCGATCATCGACGCCATGATCGCCCACCCCATCCTGGTGAACCGGCCCATCGTGGCGACGTCGCTTGGGGTCAAGCTCTGCCGCCCTTCGGAAATCGTGCTGACCTTGCTGGACCGAAAGCCGGAAAGCTTCACCAAGGAAGACGGCGCAGTCGTTAAGCAATAAGGCCTGCTTAAGACGCCAGAGCCAGCGCGGCGCCAGACGTGAACCCGGTCTTCGCGGCCAGGGCCGACTTGGCCGCCTCATACTCCGCCGCCAGGCGGTCAACGCGGTCCGCGACGGATTCCACCGCCTTCACCGCCCCGATGCCCTGGCCGCAGCCCCAGATATCGCGCCAGGCCTTGGCGTCCTGGTTACCGCCCGAGGCGAAGTTCATCTTGGAGGGATCAGCCTGGGGCAAATTATCCGGATCAAGGCCCGCATTGACGATGCTGGGGCGCAGATAATTGCCGTGAACCCCGGTGAAGAGGTTCGAATAGACGATATCCTCCGCGCCGCTCTCGACGATCATCTGCTTATAGCCCTCCACCGCATTGGCTTCGGTGGTGGCGATGAAGGCCGAGCCCATATAGGCGAGATCCGCCCCCATGGCCTGGGCCGCCAGCACCGCCGCGCCATTGGCGATAGCGCCCGAGAGCGCGATGGGCCCCTCGAACCATTCCCGCAGTTCCTGGATAAGCGCGAAGGGCGAGAGGCGCCCCGCATGGCCCCCGGCGCCCGAGGCCACGGGGATCAGGCCATCGGCGCCCTTTTCCACCGCCTTGCGGGCAAAGGCGCTGTTGATCACGTCGTGCATCACAAGGCCGCCCCAGGCGTGGACCGCGTCGTTCACATCGATGCGCGCGCCCAGCGAGGTGATCACCAGGGGCGCCTTGTACTTGCCGCAGAGCTCCACGTCCGCCTCCAGGCGGTTATTGGTCTTGTGGACGATCTGGTTCACCGCGAAGGGCGCGGACGGCGCCTCGGGGTGGGCCTTGTCCCAGGCCGCCAGTTCCTCGGTAATCCGCGCCAGCCACTCATCCAGTTGCGAGAGGGGCCGGGCGTTCAGGGAGGGAAAAGAGCCGACGATCCCGGCCTTGCACTGGGCGATGACCAGGTCCGGCCCTGACACAATAAACAGCGGCGAAGCGATGATCGGCAGCCGCAGTCGGTCGCGGAGCACGGGCGGCAGGGCCATGGGTTTGTCGATCTCCCTAAACAGTGTTTAGAAACTCACTAAGGCCTGGAACGCATCTGGCAAGGCGAAGTCAAATCATGGATCGCAGAAGCCTCTTCGCCGCCAGCGCCGCGGCGATCACCCTCGCTGGATGGCGTGGCGCCCGCGCGGCGGCGCCTCGGGAGATCCGCAATCGCCGACGGGTCGCGCCCGTGCGTTGGCCCGGCGCCCACTTTGCGCTCTAATGACTGGCCGGACTTGGCCGGCCTCCTCGCCGTAGGCGCCACGCACTCCTTGCCCCGTGTTCTGACCATCGAGGATGACGAGCCCACCGCAGGTGAGATCGCGCGGGAGCTGACCGCGCACGGCTTCACCGTCGATTGCGCCGCGCGGGGAGAGGAAGGCCTGCGACTGGCTAAGGACGGCGCCTATGACGCCATCACCCTTGATCGCATGCTGCCCGATCTGGACGGGCTGACCATTGCCTCTTCGCTCAAAGCCGGCGGCGTGGATACGCCCATCCTGATGATCAGCGCCCTTGATGATGTTGACGAGCGGGTGCGAGGACTGCGGGCCGGCGGGGATGATTATCTCACAAAGCCCTTCGCCCTGGCCGAGATGGCCGCGCGGGTGGAGGTTCTGGTGCGCCGCCGGCGGGCCGAGGCCGACCGACTGGTGCTCAAATATGCGGACCTTGAACTTGATCTCGTCCATCACGCCGCCCGGCGGGGCGCGCGCGAGATCCGACTCTTTCCCAAGGAGATCAAGCTGTTGGAGCTGTTCATGCGCAATCCGGGTCAGACCCTCACCCGGGCGATGATTTTCGAGAGGGTCTGGGGCTACAGCTTCGATCCCGGCACCAACCTGATCGACGTGCACATTAAGGGGCTGCGCCAAAAGCTCGACGCCCCGGGATCAGCGAGCCTGATCCAGACCGTGCGCGGCGCCGGATATTGCCTTCGTGCAGACTAGCGGTCTCTGGCGCACCTCCACCTTTCGCCTGTCGGCCCTTTTTGGGGCGCTCTATGCCTTGGGCATCGTTCTGCTGCTGGGGCTCGTCTATGTGCAGACGGCGGCCTATCTCGCCGGCAGGTCGGACCGGATCATTCGCGCGGAGGCGGATGTAATGGAGCGCGGCGGCCCCGATGACATTCTGAGGGCCATGTCCAGGGCGTCCAGCCGCGACCCCTTCAGCCGTTTCGCGTTGTACGCGGCGACGGGAGAGCGCGTGGCGGGGGACGCGCCGCTTAACCCATCTGATCTGCCTCTGAACGGCCAGCCCCGGGAGACCCGCCTGGGCCCTGGCATCCCGGCCCGCGCCCTGGCGGAGCGGACGCCCTGGGGCGAGATCCTGATCGTGGCGCGCGATAGCCGCCAGATCGTGGAACTGCGCCACATCGTCCTGAGCGCACTGATCTGGAGCGGCGCGATCATCGCGATCCTGGGGCTGGCGTCCGGAATAGGCCTGAGCCTCCGCCCTCTGGCGCGGATCCGGTCCATGCAGGCCGCCAGCGACGCGATCACCTCGGGCGACTTTTCCAGACGCCTACCCATAGCCGGCGCGCGCGACGAACTGGACGAACTTGCCACCATCGCCAATCAGATGATGGACGAGGCCGTCCGGCTGATGATCCAGGCGCGTACCGTGGGCGAGGGCGTCGCCCATGAGCTTCGCTCTCCCCTCACCCGCCTGCGCGCCAGCCTGGATCATGCCGCCCAGGGACTTGAGGCCGACGATGGCAGGAGACGCCTGCTGGAAGCCTGTGTCGGTGAGGCCGATGGGGTCTTGAAACGCTTTCACGCCCTGTTGCGCATCGCCGCTTTGGAGGCGCGCGGGCGGGGTCTGGCGCGACCGCCGGTTCCTCTGGCGATAATCGTCGAGCAGATCGCCGAGCTTTATGCACCGTTGGCCGCGGAACGCGGGCTCGCTCTCAAGGTGAGCAGCGCCCCTGGCCTCCTGATTGAGGCGGACGGCGAGCTGATCTTCGAGGCTCTCTCCAACCTCGTGGACAACGGCCTGAAATTCACGCCGGCGGGCGGGGAGGTCCGGCTTGGCGCCGCTCCCGGTCCCGGCGGCCCGATCATCGAGGTCGCCGATACGGGCCCGGGCATCGCCCAGGCCGAGCGCGCCTTTGTCACCCGCCGGTTCTATCGCAGCCCCCGGCACGCCCAAGCCAGCGGCCATGGCCTGGGCCTCAGCCTCGTGGCGGCGGTGGCGGACCTGCATGGCTTTGGGTTGGAATTCGACGATGCGGGGCCCGGGACTATCGTGCGCATCATCTGTCGGGCGCCACTGGGATGAGGCTCAGCCGCCGCTCACGGAGGGCGGGGCGTGCAGATGCGACGCCTGGGCCAGAGATGGGAGGTCGGACGTGGTCCAGCCGCCGCCAAGGGCAAGGACAAGATTGACGCTGGCTTGTTGACGGGCGGTCTCAAGGCTGAGGGCCGTCTCCTTGGCCTGGAGTTCGGCGGCCTGGGCGATGACCACCTCAAGGTAATTCGTCGCCCCCTCGCGATAGCGAACCAGGGAAAGGTGGGTCGTGGCCTGGGCGGCGCGCACGGCGTCGGATTCGTCGGCGGCCTCGGCGGAATAGTGGTTGGCCAGGGCCAATTGGTCCTCCACCTGCTGAAAAGCGCGAAGCACGGTAGCGCGATAATCGCCGCTGGCGATCATGAACTGGGCGCGCGCCCCGGCGACCACGGCGTGGCGATAGCCGCCATCGAAGATCTCAAATGTGAACTGCGGCCCCACGGTCCAGAAGCTATTGGGGACGGTAAGAAGATTGAGCTCGCCCGTGTTCTGGAAGCCGCCCTGGGGGTTCAGGGAGATGGTCGGAAAGAAAGCCGCCCGCGCCACGCCGATCTGACGATTGGCTTCAAAAGCCCGCCGCTCCGCCGCGGCGATGTCCGGGCGCCTTTGCAGGAGCCCTGAGGGAACCCCCGCCGGAATGGCCGGTATCCGGGTGGATTCCGGAGCGGGCGGCAGCGAGAAACCCGACGCCGGCTGGCCGATCAGGCTGGCGATGGCGTGTTCGTAGAGGGCGCGATGGGCGGCCACATCGGAGACCTGAGCCTTGACGCTGGAGAGCTGGGTCATGGCGCGATCCACGTCCAGGCCCGAAGCCGCCCCGCCGTTATGGCGCGCCTCGGTGAGATCTAATGCCTTGTCATAGGCCGAGACGGTCTGATCCAGAAGCTTCGCCTGGGCGTCGAGCCCGCGAAGGCTCAGATAATCATTGGCCAGTTCCGCCTGTAGACCGAGCTTCGCGACGGCGAGATCGGCGGCGCTGGCCTGGGCCTCGGCGCGGCCGGCGGCGACCAGATTGCGGATGCGGCCCCAGAAGTCGATCTCGTAATAGCCCTGAGCACCCAGGGTATTGACGCTGTAATTGTTGGGCTCGCCACCGCCGCGAAGGGGCCGGTCCACCGACTGCCGGTTGAGATTCGAGGAGCCGGAGGCGCCGATGGCGGGAAGAAGCTGGGCGCTGGCCTCGGCGGCGAAGGCGCGGGCCTGATCATAGGCGGCGATATCGGCGGCAAGGGTGGGATTGGCCGTCTCCACACGCCGCTCCAGCCCATCGAGGATCGGGTCCTGGAACACCGCCCACCAGGCGCCGCGCGGCGCCGCATCATTGGGAGCCGCCATCGTCCAGGTACCGCTTTCCTTATAGGCGCCGGGCGCGGGAGCGGTCAGCTGGGGGCGGTCATAGGCTGGGGCCAAGTCGCAGCCCGCCGCCGCCAATGCGACCCCCAAAATCAGCCCCATCGTGAGGAGGTGACACGGACTGGGCGCCTGAAGTTCAGCCCGCCGCATGTGCAGACCCGCTCGGGCGGCCACCGGCCCCCGCGCTGCTTGGGGGTTGGGCAAGGCGAACAAGCTCACCGCTGACGATGGAGTCAGGCGGGCTGTCGATGACTTTGTCACCGGGCGAAAGTCCCGAAGCGATCTCGATTGACGCGCCGAGGTCCTCGCCCACCACGACCGGTTTCAGAATCACCCGGTTATTCGGCCCCAGCACAGCCACCTCGGAGCCCTTGTTTCGGAAGATCAGAACGCTGGAGGGCAGGCGCACGGTATGGCCGCCGCTGACATCGTCCCCAGGCATCCGGAATGTGACCTGGGCGTAGTCGCCCGCGGTGAGAAGCCCAGCGGCATTATTGACCATCAGTTCGACAAGCACCGTCCCCGTATGGTCGCTGACGGCGTTGGCGGTGGTGGTCAGTTCCGCCGGGAACGTGCGGCCGGGAAACTCCGGCACCGTCAGGGTCGCCTTCACCCCGGGCTTGATGCGAGCGGAATCCACCTGCGGCACACTGACATAGAGGCGAAGCTGATTGACCTTGGCGACATCGAAAAGCTCGGAGCTGGGCGTGGCGGCCGCCCCAGCATTGATCAGAAAACCCACATCGGTCTTGCGCGCGGTGACGACGCCATCGAAGGGGGCGACGATGCGGGAGAAGGCCTTGAGCGCGAGAAGCCGTCCGACATTGGCCTTGGCGGCGTTCACCTCGGCGGTCTTGGCGGCGAAGTCACCGTTCTTCTCGTCGGTCTCCTGGGCCGACACGGCGTCCTGTTTCAACAGGTTCGTCCAGCGCCGCGCGGTGATCTGGGCCAAGTTCATATTGGCCTGAGCCGTCGCCAGGTCCGCCTTGGCCTGGATGAGTTGCTGGTCGAGGTCCGGCGTGTCGATCGTGGCGAGGAGCTCGCCGCCTTTCACCCGCGCGCCGATGTCATGATACCAGGCCTTCAGATAGCCGGGCACACGGGCATAGATGGGCGCATTGTAAAACGCGTTCAGCGTGCCGGGGAGGACGAGATCCTCGGTCGCGGTCTCCGGCTCGGCGGAGACAAGGCTCACCACCGGAATCGCCTGGGTGTTGGTCCAGGTCTTGGTCTGATGGGCCTGCGCCATCCGGCTGGCGATGCCGATGACCACGACGATGAGAGCGAGGACAACAGCCACGACCCCCGCGGTCATCAGGGCGCGGCGGGAGGGCTGGGGCGCTGGCGGTGGGGCGGCGCCGGCGCGGTGGTCACTGGGCATGAGCGGGCTCTGGGGGAGGAAAGTCTGGGGGGCGATAGGGTTCCGGCGCCGGCGCCGGTTTCGGCTTGCCGTGGACCAGGCTGAAGACGACCGGCACGAACATCAGGGTGGCCACGGTCGCAAAGATCAGACCGCCGATCACCGCCCGGCCGAGGGGCGCGTTCTGCTCGCCGCCCTCGCCCAGCGCCAGGGCCATGGGGAACATGCCAATGATCATGGCCAGAGCGGTCATGAGGACGGGGCGAAACCGTGTGTAGCCTGCCGCCAGCGCCGCTTCGACGGCGTCGCCGGTGATCTCAAGCTGCTCGCGACAGAAGCTGACCACAAGGATGGAATTGGCGGTGGCGACGCCCATGCACATGANNGCGGTGATGATCACGAACGGATCCAGCCAGGACTGGAAGTTCACCACAATGATCAGATAGATCAGTACGATGGCGCCCAGGAGACCGAACAACAGGCCGGAAAAGGCGCCGTTCATGGTCTGAACCTGACCGCGCAGGGTCACCACTGCGCCCTTGGGGAGATCCTTGGCGGAGGCCTTGATGATCTTGTTGATATCAGCGGCGACGGCGCCGAGGTCACGGTCCTGGGTCGTGGCGTAGATGTCGAAGGCCGGCGCGATCGCGTAATGCGAGATCACCGCATCGGTTGTGTCGCGACCCACATGCGCCACCGCGCCCAGAAGTTGATCGCCGCCGCTCGCCGAAGTGATGGGGACGTTGGCCAGACCGGAGAGTGAATCGACCTTATATTGAGGGGTCTGGGCGACGATGGGATAGGACACCCCGTTCTTCGGGTTCAGCCAATAGGCCGGCGCGGTCTGGCCGCTGCCGGCCAGCTCCGTGGAGAGGCTATTGGTCACATCGCGCTCGTTCACCCCAAGCTGGTCGGCGCGGGTCCGATCCACATCCACGCGCAGTTCAGGATAATTCGTCGCCTGGGCCAAGCGCACGTCGGCGATCCCACCCACGCTTTTCAGCCGGGCCATTACCTCATTAATGTAGACGAGGTTCGCAGCGCGGTTGGGGCCGGTGATCTGGACATCGATGGGCGCCGGGGCGCCGAAATTCAGGATCTGGCTAATGATATCGGCCGGCAGGAAGGAGAAGGTCGCGCCGGGAAACTCTCCCGGCAGGCGCTCTCGCAGGAGCTTAACGAAACCCGCCGTCGGCTTGTGACCCTCCTTGAGGCTGATCAGGATATCCCCGTCCTGCGGACCGATGGTTCCGGTATTGCTGTAAGCGATGTTCAGGCCGCTAAAGGGCAGGCCGATATTATCGACGATATTGCCCACCTGGGCCGGCGGGATCGTATCGCGGATTGCCTGTTCAATATGGTCGAAAGCCGCGGCCGATTCCTCGATCCGGGTGCCGGTGGGAAGCCGCACATGCAGATTGATCTGGCCAGCATCGACGCTCGGGAAGAAGTTCTGCCCCAGAAAAGGGACGAGCCCGAAGGAAACGACCACCACCAATAGGAAGCCGATCACGAACAGGCGGCGGTTCTCCAGAGCGACGGTCAGCAGGCCACGATAGCGCTCCCGGATCCATTCGAAGCGGATCTCGAAACCACGCTGGAACCTCACCAGAAGATTGCGCGGATGCAGCCGCTCGGGTTGAGCCTCGTGCTCCACCATCACTTCGCGCTCATGCGCCCCACCCGGGCCCCGGAGCAGATAGCCGGCCAGGGTCGGCACCAGGGTGCGCGAGAGGATGAAAGAGGCGATCATCGCGAAGACCACGGCCTCTGCCAGGGGCACGAAGAGAAAGCCCGATACGCCTGGCAAGAGGAACATGGGCACAAAGACGATGCAGATGCACAGCAGGCTGACAAAGGCCGGCGTCACGATCTGGCGCGCGCCATCCATGACGGCGTCATTGATCGGTTTGCCCATTTCGAGGTGGTAGTTGATGTTCTCAATAGTCACCGTGGCGTCATCAACCAGGATGCCCACCGCCAGGGAAAGACCGCCGAGCGTCATGACGTTCAGGGTCTGACCGAGGGCCGAGAGGGCTGTGATGGAACAAAGGATCGCCAGAGGAATGGAGATGGCGATAATCAGGGATGAGCGCCAAGACCCGAGAAAGAGCAGGATCATCAGGCTGGTCAGGGCGGCGGCGATGACGCCCTCCCGAATGACCCCGGAGACGGCGGCCTTCACGAATACCGATTGATCACCCAGCAGCAAGACCTTCAGCGAGGGCGGCAGTGTGAGCTGAAGGCGTGGCAGGATCGCTTTTACGCCAGCGACGACATTGAGGGTGGAGACCGAGCCGGACTTGAGCACGGTCATCAGGACGGAGCGCCGCCCGTTCACCCGCACCACATTGGTCTGGGGGGGATAGCCGTTGCGCACATGGGCGACGTCGCGAATATAGATGGTCGCGCCGTTCACCGTCTTGATGGGCAGATTGTTGAGTTCGTCGAAGGCCTCGGGGCTGTCGTTCAGGCGGACATCATACTCATACTGACCGATCTTTTCCGTGCCCGCGGGAATGATGAGGTTCTGGGCCGTGATGGCGTTTTCCACGTCCTGGGCGGAGAGTCCTTTGGACTGCAGCGCCAAGGGGTCGATATCGATCTGGATCTGGGGGATTTTCCCGCCATAGGGCGACGGTGTCGCCAGGCCCGGGACGGTGGCCAGGGAGGGGCGCACGAAATTTTGCGCGAGATCGTAAATGGCCTGCTCGCTCAAGACCGGGCTGGAAAAGGCCAACTGAAGAATGGGGACCGTGGAGGCGCTGTAGTTGAGAATCTCAGGTGGATTGATGCCCGGCGGCATCTGCTTCAGCACCGTCTGAGAGATTGAGGTGACCTGTGCGGTGGCCGTGCGGATATCCGTGCCCGGCTGAAAGAAGATCTTCACGACCCCCACGCCAGTGACCGAATTGCTCTCGATGTGTTCGATATTATTGACCGTCGAGGTCAGGGTCCGCTCGTAATAATAGATAATCCGCCCCGCCATGTCGGGCGCGGTGAGGCCCTGGTACTGCCAGACCACGGCGACCACCGGGATGTTGATGTCCGGCAGGATATCGACGGGCGTCTTGAGGGTCGCCAAGGGACCGATCAAAACGATCAGCATCGCCATGACGATAAAGGTGAGCGGGCGCGCCAGAGCGATGCGGATGAGGGCCAGCATGTGGTCGCTCGGAACTCCCGAGGGGTCCTGGCCAGGGACGACGAGACGCCGCGGATCCCACCCGCGAGACCGGCTCAGCCTAATCACCTCTTTCGCAGTTGCGGCGCCAATGAAAAGATTTTCACGTTCGTCAGAAAATCTGAACTCCAGCGGATTTATTCTCGATTTTGCTCTCTGGCATTGTGTCACTTATGCGGCCCCGTGCGCCTTTTGAGGGCGCCTAAGCCAACGGGTTGGGGGTCTCCTTTGCCATTTCTTAACGCTGGATCAGCACGCCGCGGCGCGCTGATCGCGCTTCTCATGACGGGCTCCGCGGGGGGCGTCTTGGCTCAGACCACCGCCGCCGCGAAGCCGAACTGCTTCGCGACCTTCTGGAGCTGGTTCGACTCAAGCGCCGCCGGCTGTCCGCTTGGGGCCTACGGTCTCACCATTTATGGCACGATCGATACGGGCGGCGGTTACGAGACCCATGGCGCGCCGCTGAATGGAGACGCCAAGACGGGCGTCGCCGAGTTGATTTCCAAGGTTAATAACGGCTCTCGTTGGCAGGGTGTGCCGAGCGGGCTTAGCCAGTCGAACTTCGGCGTCAAGTTCCAGAGCGAAGTTGCTCCGAACTGGTTTCTGATTGGCGACCTCAACGCCGCCTTCGACCCCCTGTCGCTGAAATTCGCCAATGGTCCGAAGTCGCTGGTCGATAACACCAACGTTCCGCTCGCGAAGCAAAGCACGAACGCCGACTCGGGTCGCTCGACCGGTTTCGACAACTCACGCGGCTACGTCGGGATCAGCAACCCGACCTTCGGGACGCTGACCGTCGGGCGTCAAACCAGCTTCAGCGCCGACGTGGCGACGCAATACGACCCGTCCGGCGGCGGCTACGCCTTCTCGGCGATCGGAAATTCCTCGACGTTTGTCGGTGGCACGGGTGACACGGAGCTGTCGCACTACAATCGGTCGATCAGGTACCAGTTGGCCTACAAAGGCCTCCGCGTCGGCGCCATCACGCAGATCGGCGGTTATGAGCAAAGCAACAACGCGAAAAACGCTTACCAATTCGATCTCGGCGGCGACGCGGGCCACCTCTCCGTGGACGCCATTTATTCTTACGCCAAGGACGCGGTGTCCGTCAGCAACTACGCCTCCGGCGCGCCCACGCCCGAAACGCTCAAGGCGACGCTGGCGAATGTCAGCGCCGGGGTCTTCGCGGCAAAGTATAAGTGGCGCGCGCTCACGGTATTCGCGGGTTATGAATACGCGCGCCTCAGCACGCCGAGCGATCTGTTCGGCGCGACAGCGACGAAGAATGGGGGCACGCTAACCCTTAACGGTGGCTACCCAGCCGTGGTTCAGGCCAACCCCTACGTCAATCCCAAAGACCAGCAAATCTTCTGGGTGGGGGGAAAGTACAAGCTCCTGCCCAGCCTCGACGTGGATGCCGGATATTATTACATTGAGCAGAACAACTATACCAACGCCGCCACGAAATATAATACGGGCGGCAGCGCCTCGAAGGCGGCTGTCGGCTGCGGTCCGAACCTCAATCCCGCGATTCCAGGATCAGCGCCCCAGGGCGCGAACGCCGCCGCCTGCGCCGGCAATGAAAACGTTCTGTCCGCGGTGCTGGATTGGCGGCTTACGAGGCGCTTCGACCTCTACAGCGGCGTGATGTACAGCAAGGTCGCCGGCGGCCTCGCGAACGGCTTCATCGTCGATAACAACACGGCCTTTACCACAGGCGCGCGCCTCAACTTCTGAGCGAGCCCCCGCAATTTGAGTACGCGGCCCAGAGGCTTGCGCGCTCCGGGCCACGGGACTTGCGATCAAACCCGCCCCGAAGGGCGGGGCCGATCAGAAAGGATAGTACCGGAACGAGGTGAGGATCATGTTCTCACGGGCGGCCGGGGAGGCGTCAAAGGTGACGGTCGCCGGATTGGCCGCGCCATAGCCGGGGAACAGGTGGCGTTCGGTGTAGGAATACTGCATGCCCCACTGAAGCTTACCGAACTTGCCATTATAGATGCGATCCCAGAAGCCGGTGGTGATCTGGTCGACATAATGGGTCGAGCCCGCGCAGGTCCCGCCCTCGGTGTCGCAGCCCGCGTTGCTAAGATAGGGGCTGCCAATGCCGTTATAGACGGCGGCCGTCCCATAGGCCTGGGCGAATTCGCGCTCCTCCCCGGCATAGACGTAGGCGTCAACTTTCGAGCCGATGTGGCCGACGCCGCCCACCAGGACTTGATATTCCTGGATGGGATGGAGCACGCCGTTGACGCCGAAGCTGACATCGGAGAGCTGGCCCGAACCATAGCGGCCGATGCCCTTACCAAAGAGACCTGACCCCTGAAGTTCAAAGAGCTTGGGGATGACGCTGACGATCAAGCCGCCGCCAATGCCGCCGCCCACCTGATCCTGGTTGCTGGTGACGCCACCGGCGGTCAGGCGGTCATAGAAGTCGCGGAACAGCCCATAGGCTTCGGCGTGGACGGTGTGGCCATCAAGGTTCTCATCCATGGCGACCTTGGCGACGACATCGGGGTACTTGTTGAGTGACAGCGTGTAGCCAACGCCAGCCTGGCTCGGGAATCCCGAGGTGGGGGTCATGTTGTCCACAATGCTGACGCCGGGCAGGAACTTGCCGCTGTTATAGAAAGTGGTCTGGGGATTTTCCGCCGAGATGGCGAACCAGAATTCCTTGTTGATATTGGCGACGAAGCGGAGCTGCGGCTGGCGGGCCCAGGTGAAGCCTGGAACATATTGGGCATCGATGGTCAGCGGCGGGACTTCGCTGCGCTCGGTGATCCCTTTTGTGGTCATGGTCACCAGCGACCAGTTCTGACCACCCAGGAATTCCAGACCGCCGAAGCTCTGATCCCAGCTCGCGGCCGCATAGAGATTCCGGATTCGGGGGTTGTAGGAGTTGCTCTCATTGGAGTTGGCGGTCACGGCCGAAGCCTGGAAGTCAAACTCGCCATAGCCGGAGAGGTGAATGGTCGGGCTGACATCGCCCTGCGCCAACAGCGAGAGGCGGCTCTGACGGGCGGTGAAACGATCTTCCGCGGTATGGGCGGTGGGAGAGTTATTCAGCGGAAGGCCGGAATAGCTGGAGCTGATGTCCGCGCCTTCATTGCGCGAGCGGAACACGGTTTCCATGGCCGCGAAGCCGCCGAGCGTAATGCCCACGCCCTTATAATAGAGCTTGTCGGTCTTGGGGGCGACGGCGGCCACCTCCTTGTGGACCTCGCCAGGGATGGTTTGGATTTGCTCGGCCAGCTGAGTCTGGGCGGCCTGGGCAGAGGCCTGAGCCTGGGCCAGTTGGGCCTTCATCTGCTCGACCTGGGCCTGGCTCTGGGCGGCTGTGGCGGCCTGGGCCTCCTGGGCGGCGCGAAGCTGATCGACCTGGGCGCGCAGGGCGGCGAGTTCGTTGGCCAATTCA
The DNA here is from genome assembly GCA_003136615.1 of Caulobacteraceae bacterium. Classification (GTDB taxonomy): domain Bacteria; phylum Pseudomonadota; class Alphaproteobacteria; order Caulobacterales; family Caulobacteraceae; genus Acaudatibacter. Next base: position 30,703 of record PLFA01000042.1, read on the forward strand.
GCCGAAGAGTCCTTTTCGGGCGCCTTGTGCGTGACGACGTGATGCTTGTGCTTGACCGGAGCGGCGTCGGTCGCCGCCTGAGTTGCGCCCGCGAAGGCGACAAGCGTGAAAAGCGCGGCTCCGCCGAGCAGCGACGATCTGGACATGTAAGGAATTCCCCTCGTTCATCCGCCGGCGTTCGGCGAGATCGAGAGGGCGCTTAACAAAGATATGTGACAGTGATGTGTAACCGGCCGGGCGCACGCCGCATCGCTCACGCGCCCACGTGCAACAATTGATGGTCGCCCGGGCGTCCATTTCACAAACCCGTCATGAACTTACTTTACTGCCCAACACTTATTGGCGAGGAGCGCGTGGACGGCGTCACTCGCGAGCGGTTCGCTCGCGAAAATCCTTACGGCCAACAGGGATCAGGAGACCTAAAATCATGCGACTTCGTTTCGGGATGGCTCTCGCGGCCGCCATTGGCCTCACCACGTCGTTATCGGCGACGGCTCAGGCCGCGGAAATCACAGGGGCCGGATCGACCTTCGTCTATCCGGTGCTCTCGCAGTGGTCAGCCGACTATAGCAAGATGACAGGCACGAGCATCAATTATCAGTCCATCGGCTCGGGCGGCGGCATCGCCCAGATCAAGGCCGGGACGGTCACCTTCGGCGCCACCGATAAGCCGCTTTCGCCCACCGACCTTAACGCCGCCGGCCTCGCGCAGTTTCCCATCGTCATCGGGGCGATTATCCCCGTCGTGAGCATCCCCGGCGTCGCGCCGGGCCAGATCAAGTTCACCGGGCCCCTCCTCGCGGACATCTTCCTCGGCAAGATCAAGAAGTGGGACGATCCGGAGATCAAGGCGATCAATCCGGGCCTGAAGCTCCCCGACGCCGCGATCAACGTGGTCCACCGCTCGGACGGTTCGGGCACCACCTTCAACTTCGTGCACTATCTGAGCCAGGAAAGCGCCGAGTGGAAAGCCAAGGTTGGCGAGGGCACCTCGGTTCAGTGGCCTACGGGCATTGGCGGCAAGGGCAATGAGGGCGTCGCGGCCTATACCCGCCAGATCCCCAATTCCATCGGCTACGTGGAATATGCCTATGTCATCCAGAACCACATGACCTATGGCCAGCTCAAGAATAAGGCCGGCAAGTTCATCACCCCCAGCGTGGCCGCCTTCCAGGCCGACGCCGCCACCGCCAACTGGAAGGAGTTCCCGGACTTCTATCAGGTGATCACCGATGCGCCCGGCGCGAATGCCTATCCCCTCACGGCCACGACCTTCGTCCTGATGTACAAGCATCCCAAGGACGCCGCGGCCTCCGCCTCGGCGCTGAAGTTCTTCAAGTGGTCTCTGGAAAAGGGCCAACCCGCCGCCGCCAAGCTGGACTATGTCTCCCTGCCCGCGCCTCTCGTGAAGCAGATCGAGCAATATTGGACCGCCGAAATCAAATAGGGCGCTCTCTCCCCCGCGCCCTTGCGTGGGGGAGGACGAGCTAATGAATAGGCGGCTGACGTGACCGACTCCCTTCCCTCATCGGAAGCCAAGCAGGCGCGGGCCAGCGAAGCGGCGGACCGCGCCTTCCGGTGGCTGACGGCGGCCATGGCCCTGGCGGTGCTTGTTATCCTGGGCGCCACGGGCTTCTCCATGTTCTGGGGCGGTCGCCTCGCCTTCCAGACCTTCGGGCTTCACTTCATTGTCAGCACGGACTGGGACGCCGTTTCCCACCAGTTCGGGGCCTTGATCCCGATCTATGGCACGCTGGTCACCGCCGCGATTTCTCTGATCATCGGGGTGCCCGCCAGCTTCGGGATCGCCTTCACCCTCACCGAGACCGCCCCGCGCTGGCTGCGTCAGCCCCTGTCGGTGGCCGTCGAGCTTTTGGCCTCCATTCCCAGCATCATCTACGGGATGTGGGGTCTCTTCGTGTTCGCGCCCTTCATGGCCGCCGATATCGAGCCCTGGCTTAACGACCATCTGGCGAATGCGCCGGTCCTCTCCACCCTGTTTACCGGTCCTCCTATCGGCATCGGCATGCTCACCGCCGGCATTATCCTGGGGATCATGATTATCCCCTTCATCAGCTCGGTGATGTGGACCGTCTTCAACGCCGTGCCGCCCCAACTCAAGGAATCGGCCATTGCGCTGGGCGCCACGCGCAGCGAGGTGATGATGAAGGTGACGCTGCCCTACACCCGAAACGCCGTGGTGGGGGCGATTTTCCTCGGCCTCGGTCGGGCGCTCGGCGAAACCATGGCGGTCACCTTTGTGCTGGGCAACGCCCACGAGTTCGCCAAGTCCCTGCTTATGCCCGGCAATTCCATCGCCGCGGTCATCGCCAATGAGTTCACTGAAGCCGATTCGCCGATCTATACGTCTTCCCTCATTGCCCTCGGCTTCCTGCTTTTTGTGGTGACCTTCATCGTGCTCGCCATCGCCCGCCTGTTTCTCTACCGCCTCGGGCGGATCGAAGGGGCGCGGCCGTGAACCTCCTGGTCCTCCGCCGAAAGCTGTTCGACGCGGTGATGATCGCGCTTTCCTTGGGCGCGACCGCTTTCACCCTGTTCTGGCTAGCCTGGATTCTATGGACCACGGTCACCCAAGGCGCCTCGGCCCTTAAGCTTTCCATCTTCACCCAGATGACCCCGCCGCCCGGCTCCGACGGCGGCTTGCTCAACGCCTTTTTCGGCAGCTTCATGATGGTGGTTCTCGGCGTCGTCATCGCCACGCCCATCGGTGTTCTCGCGGCCATCTATCTGGCGGAATATAAGCGCGGAACCCGCGTCGCGGGGGTGATCGGGTTCGTGAACGACATCCTCCTTAGCGCCCCCTCCATCGTCATCGGCCTCTTCATCTATGAGCTGCTGGTCCTGCCCTTTGGCCACTTCTCGGGGTATGCGGGCGGGGTGGCCCTGGCGATGATCATGCTGCCCATCGTCGTGCGATCAAGCGCCGTCGCCCTGGAACTTGTGCCGCCGGAAACCCGCGAAGCCGCCCTGGCGCTGGGCCTTCCCAGGTGGAAGGTCACCTTGTCGGTTATCGCCAGGGCCGCGCGGCCTGGCATCATCACGGGCCTTCTCCTGGGCGTGGCGCGGATCAGCGGGGAGACCGCGCCGCTCCTCTTCACCGCCTTGAACAATCAGTACTGGACGGCCAATCCGGGCGCGCCGATGGCCAATATCCCCGTGGTCATCTTCCAGTACGCCATGAGCCCCTATGACAATTGGCACGCCCTGGCCTGGGCCGGGGCCTTCATCGTCATGCTGTTTGTCCTCACGCTCGGCATCATCACCCGCGTGGTCTTCCGCCAGGGGGCCCGGTCATGAACGAGATGCCTCACACCAGCTTGCCCCCCGCCGCGATGAACGCGCCCGCGAAAATGCGGACCCGCGATCTCAGCTTCTTTTACGGCGCGCGCGAGGCCCTGAAGTCCATTAGCCTCGATTTTCTTGAAAACCAGATCACCGCCATCATCGGACCGTCCGGCTGCGGAAAGTCGACACTGCTGCGCGCCTTGAACAGGATCTATGACCTTTATCCCGGTCAGCGGGCCGAGGGCGAAATCCTGCTGAACGGCGAGAACATCCTCTCGCCCGGCGTCAATGTCGCCTATGTACGTCGGCGGGTGGGCATGGTGTTCCAGAAGCCCACGCCCTTTCCCCTGTCTATCCGCGACAACATCACCTTCGCGCTGGGCCATTTCGAGCGCCTCTCCAAGGCGGACATGGCGGACCGCGTGGAAGAGGCCCTGCGCCAGGCGGCGCTCTGGGACGAGGTGAAGGACATCTTGGGCCGCAGCGCGCTCTCCCTTTCAGGAGGCCAGCAGCAGAGGCTCTCCATAGCCCGCACCCTGGCCATCCGGCCCCAAGTGATCCTGCTTGATGAGCCGACCTCCGCCCTGGACCCGCTCTCCACCAACAAGATCGAGGAACTGCTCGACCAGCTGGTGCGGCAATTTACGGTGATCATCGTCACCCACAACCTGCAGCAGGCGGCGCGAGCCTCGCAGCGGACAATCTTCATGTATGACGGCGAAGTCATCGAAGCGGGCGTCACCGAAGAGATGTTCATGGCGCCCCGCGAGCGGCGAACCGCGGACTATATTTCGGGGCGGTTTGGATGAGCCTCCTTGACGCCGAAGCGCCCGAGCGGCCCCTGAACCATATCGCGAGCCTGGATCCGGCGCGGGTGAAGCTCGCCGTGGACAGTCTCGATTTCTATTACGGCAAGACCCATGCCCTCAAAGGCGTCTCGATGGGCTTCGAAGCCCGGGCGGTCACCGCGCTGATCGGCCCCTCGGGCTGTGGGAAATCAACCCTGCTGCGCACTCTGAACCGCATGTATTCCCTCTATCCGGGGCAGCGCGCGACCGGTCGCATCATGCTGGGGGACGAAAATCTGCTGGCGCCGGGCCTCGACCTCTCAAAGCTGCGGGCGCGGATTGGCATGGTGTTCCAGAAACCCACGCCCTTTCCCATGTCGATCTTCGACAATGTGGCCTTCGGGGTACGTCTCTATGAGTCCCTGAACCGGGCCGATCTGGACGCGCGCGTGGAAGAATCCCTTCGCCGCGCGGCGATATGGGATGAGGTCAAGGACAAGCTGAAGACCTCGGCTCTAAGCCTCTCCGGCGGTCAGCAACAGCGCCTGTGCGTCGCCCGCTGCATCGCCGTGCGCCCCGAGATCCTGTTGCTGGATGAGCCGACCTCAGCCCTGGACCCCATCTCCAGCGCCAAGCTCGAGGAAACCATCGCCCAGCTCAAGGCCGACTACACGATCATCATCGTGACCCATAATATGGGCCAGGCCGCGCGGGTCTCGAAACACACCGCCTTCATGTATCTGGGCGAACTGGTGGAGTTCGGCGAGACCGAGAGCCTGTTCACGCGGCCGGTGACGCGCCGCGCCTCCGACTATATCACCGGTCGGTTTGGCTAGATCGCCGGATGTCTCACCAAGCTGTCACAATTACCCTCTAATATCGGAACCTTAGCCGCCGTGTGATTCGGCTCTATGCTCAAGATTGGCGATCGCCATGGAACACACTGTCAAAGCCTTCGACGAAGAACTGGACGCCATGACGGCGGAGCTCTCCCGCATGGGAGGNNCGATCTGCGTCACACCGTGGCGGCGATGAAGATCAGCTCCAATCTGGAGCGCATCGGCGATCTGGCCAAGAACATCGCCAAGCGCGCCGCGGTCATTGTCGAGGCAGAGCCGGTGACGCCGCTCACCAGTTCCATCGAGCGGATGGGCGATCTCGTCACCGCCCGGCTTAAGACGGTTCTGGACGCCCTGGCCTCGCGCGAGGTGGAGGCGGCGATCTCGGTGTGGATGAACGATCACGAGATCGACGAGCACTATGACACCATTTTCCGCGAGCTCCTGACCTATATGATGGGCGATCCCCGCACGATCGCCGCCTGCGCGCACCTGCTGTTCGTGGCCAAGAACCTGGAGCGCATCGGCGATCACGCCACCAATATCGCCGAGATCCTGCATTATGAGATCACCGGCGTGGAGCTCACCGACGAGCGCCCCAAGTCCGACGCCCTGGCCCCGGCCGAGGCGTGAGCTTCTCATGTCCCTCGAACAGATAGCCCCCACCGGTCCCGCGATCTTGGTGGTGGAGGACGAGGACGCCCTTGCGACCCTGATCAACTATAATCTCGGCAAGGAGGGCTACCGCGTCAGCCTCTGCGCCGATGGCGAGGAAGCTCTCATCATCATCGACGAGAAGCAGCCCGACATCATCCTCCTCGACTGGATGCTGCCCACCGTCTCCGGCATTGAGGTCTGCCGCCGGCTGCGTCAAAGGGCTGAAACCCGCAATATTCCCATCATCATGCTCACGGCCCGGGGCGAGGAGAGCGACCGCATCCGCGGACTCGACACCGGCGCCGACGACTATGTGGTCAAGCCCTTCTCCATGTCGGAGCTTTCGGCGCGGGTGCGGGCGGTTCTGCGCCGCATTCGCCCGGGTCTCGCCGAGGACAGCGTCCGCCATGGCGATATCACCATCGACCGCGTCGCTCACCGCGTGAAGCGCGGCGAGGCGGAAATTCGCCTGGGCCCCACCGAGTTTCGCCTCCTCGACCACCTCATGCAGCATCCCGGGCGCGTTTTCTCCCGCGAGCAGCTTCTGGACGCGGTCTGGGGCCAGGATGTCTATGTGGAGACCCGCACCGTGGATGTGCATATCGGCCGCCTGCGCCGGGCCCTGAACGGCGGCGGCGATGGCGATCCCATCCGCACGGTCCGCAGCGCCGGTTACGCCCTGGACGCCTGAAGCGACGAGAACGGATTTTCCAGCGAGGTTCCCATCTGCGCGCCCCGCCGGCCCGCCCGCGTCAGGTCGATAAAGGCCCGCAAAGCCGCAGGCACGCGCTCCCGGCCAGGATAATAGAGAAACAGCCCCTCAAAGGCCGGCGACCAGTCCTCCAGCACACGGATCAATTGCCCGGACCTCAGGAAGGGCTCGGCCTGAGCCTCCGGCGTATAGCCGATTCCAAGGCCATCCACCGCCGCGCGCAGGGCCAGATCCGTGTTGTTGACGATCACGCGTCCGCTCACGGACACCTTGCGCGGCTTGCCGTGGCGCTCGAACGGCCATTCGAACATCGCCCCGTCGGATCCCCGGCGATACTGCACGCAGCTGTGCCTTGCGAGGTCATCGGGCGTGCGCGGCGCCGGGTGCTGGGCGAAATAGGACGGGGCTGCCACCACGGCCATCTTGATCGGCCCCATGACCCGCACCGAGATCATATCCGCCGCCGCCCGATCCTGAGGTCCGATCCCCGCGTCGAAGCCCCGGGCGACAATATCGATCGCCGTCTCGCCTACCTCCAGCTCGAGATCCACGTCCGGATAGGCGGTCAGGAAACGCTTCCAGGCCGGCGCCACCACAGCCACCGACGCAAGGTTCGTGGCATAGATCCGCAGGCGCCCCAGGGGCCTCTTGCGCGCCTCATTCAGATCCTCCAGGGCGTCACTTATCTGGTCCACCGCCGGCCTCAGCCGCTCCAGCAGGCGCGTCCCCGCGTCGGTCAGGGACACGCTGCGCGTGGTGCGGTTCAGCAAGCGGACGCCCAGGCGATCCTCCAGCTGCCGCATGGAATGGCTGAGCGCCGAGGGGGTCAGACCAAGCCGTCCGGCGGCTCCGCGAAAGCTCAAATGTTCGGCGACGGCCATGAACACCGTCAGGTCGGAAAGGCTGTCCCGCTGCATTAATGAATCCTGCTCATCACCACATGCAATAATTATACGATTTTCATACGTAATCGACTCCCCTAAATAGGCTCAGCCCACGTGCAGGCGGGCGGGAGAAATGTTCTTTGTCATCCGAAACGGTCGCACCGCCCGCGGCCCGAAAAGACGCCGCCCCGAACATACCCGGGGTGCGCCCCGCGCCGGTTATCGCCTCCATTGCGCCCGGTCGCGCGCCCCCGCGCCAGTGGGTCCGGCTGGGTCTGTTCCTGCTTCTGCCCCTGGTCCTGATCATCGGCGCCTTCATCTATGTCACGGGCGGCAAAGTGATTTCCATGAACGACGCCTATGTGGAGGCGGAAAAAGTCGGCGTCTCCACCGACGTCCCCGGCATCGTCAAAGAGGTCGATGTCCGGGAGAATCAGCACGTCGAGGCCGGCCAGATCCTCTATCGCCTCAATGATGCGTCCTTGAAGTTCGCGCTTCAGCGCGCCGACGCCCAGGTCGGCATGATTGGCGACCAGCTTGGGGCGGTGAAGGCCAGCTATGGCGACATGCAGACCCAGATCGCCCAGGCCAATTACGACGTCGCCTACTATACGACTGAGGCCGGCCGGCAGCAGGATCTGCTGAACGCCCACGTCGCCTCCCAAGCCACCTTCGATACCGCACGGCGGAATCTCGAGAACGCGAAGCAGAAATTAGCCTCTCTCAATCAACAGCTTGCCGGCATCGGCGCGAACCTCAACGGCGCGCCGTCGGGCCCGGTGCAGACCAATCCCCGCTATCAAGAAGCCGTCGCCCAACGCGACGAGGTGGCCCGGGAGCTCGGCGACACGGTGGTCAGGGCGCCCTTCGCCGGAATCGTCACCGACGTCACCGCCATCGCCCCCGGCAAGTACCTGCCAGCCTCCACGACCGCCTTCTATCTGATCGCCTCGGACCATGTCTGGGTGGACGCCCAACCCAAAGAAACCGAGCTCACCCACGTGCGCGAGGGCCAGAGCGCCAAAGTGACGGTGGACACCTATCCGGGGCAGATTTGGCGGGCGACCGTTCAGAGCATCAGCCCCGCGGCCGCCCAGGAATTTTCCCTTCTGCCGGCCCAGAACAGCAGCGGCAACTGGGTCAAGGTCGTGCAGCGCGTGCCCCTGCGGGTGCGGATCGACACCCGCGACAAGAGCCTTCCGCCCCTGCGCGCGGGGATGAGCGCCGAGGTCGAAGTCGACACCGGCCACGCTCGGGGCCTGCCCCGCTTCCTCACCGCGCTCTTCGGCGGACCCAAGCGGGCGAACTGATGAGCGAGAGTTCGGCTGCGACCGGGGCCGGGCCGACGGCGTCCGCCAACCGCTTGGCGATCACCATCTTCGTGACCGTGGCGGCGCTGATGCAGTCGCTGGACACGACCATCGCGAATATCGCGCTTCCCTATATGCAAGGCAGCGTTTCGGCGAGTCAGGACGAGATCGAGTGGGTGCTGACCTCCTATATCGTCGCCGCCGCGATCATGACGCCCGCGGCTGGTTTTCTCACCGGACGCTTTGGGATCAAACGTGTTTTCCTCGTCTCGGTGGCCGGTTTTACGGCGGCCTCCATGCTCTGCGGCCTCTCCCAATCCCTGGTCCAGATCGTGTTGTTTCGCCTGCTCCAGGGCGTTTTCGGCGCGGCCCTGATCCCGCTCTCCCAGTCGGTCCTGATGAATATCTATCCCCGCGAGCGGCAGGGCTCGGTCATGGCCCTTTGGACTATGTCGATTATGGCGGGGCCTGTTCTAGGGCCGGTCCTCGGCGGCTGGCTGACCCAGGCCTTCAGCTGGCGCTATGTGTTCTTCATCAATCTGCCGGTGGGTATCGCCGCTTTTCTCGGCATGCGGGCTTTCCTGCCAAACATCGCGGGTAACGCGGCGGCCAAGCTAGACTGGTTCGGGTTCGGCGCCCTCAGCCTCGCCATCGCCGCCTTCCAGCTGTTCATCGACCGGGGCCAAGAGCTCGACTGGTTCAACTCCAAGGAAATCCTCCTGGAGGCCGTGGTCGCCGCCGCCGCGCTCTATCTCTTCGTCGTCCACACCTTCACAGCCAAGGCCCCCTTCGTCCGGCCTTCCCTCTTCAAGGACCGCAACTTCACCGCCGGCGCCGTTTTCGGGATCATTGTGGGCCTGACCTACTATTCGTCCCTGGCGCTCCAACCGCCCTTCCTGCAGAATCTGATGAACTATCCGGTGGTCACAGCCGGCCTGACCCTCGGGCCCCGGGGCATCGGCACCATCGGCTCGATGATGGTCATGGGCCGCCTGGTGGGGAAGGTGGATACTCGCCTCCTCATCGGCACGGGCCTCGGCGTCACGGCCTGGACCTTCTACGCCATGAGCGGCTGGACGCCCGATGTCTCTCAGACGACGATCATCAGTATCGGCGTCATCCAGGGCGTGGGCCTGGGCTTCATCAGCGTGCCGCTGAATGTGGCGACCCTGACGACCCTCTCCGCCGACGCGCGTCCCGAGGGCGCGGGCCTTGCCACCCTGCTGCGGAACATGGGCTCCAGCGTCGGCATATCCACCGTCACCACGCTTCTCACCCGCAACACCCAGGTCAATCATGCGGCCATCGGCGCACATGTGACCGCGGTCAATCGCGGCTTCGCGGACCCGGATATCGCCAGGTTCTGGAATCCCCTCACCGCCATCGGGCGTACGGCCCTGGACGCCGTCATCACCCGCCAGGCCCAGATCATCGCCTATATGGATGACTTCAAACTGCTCATGTGCGCCACCCTAGCGGTCCTTCCCTTGCTTGCGGTGTTCACCAAGCCCCGCGGCGCCCCCGCGCCCGAGCACGCCATGGCGGTGGAATGATCATGGGTCTTTCCGCGAATTCCACAGGCGCCGCTCTCCTCACAGCCCTGTCGCTGGCAGGCTGCGCGGCCGTGGGGCCCAATTTCAAGCCACCCCCCGCACCGACCGCGGCGAGCTATCTCGCGCCCGCTGAGCGGACTGTCGCCCAGGCCAATGCCGCCTTACCCGGAGCACAACAGGTCACGGACCCCGGCGCCCAGGTGACCGCCGACTGGTGGACCCTCTTCGCCTCGCCGCAGCTTGACCTCCTGGTCAAACAGGCCATCGCCGGCAGCCCCACCCTGGATGGCGCCAAGGCCCGTTTGGCCCAGGCGCGGGACGAGGTTCGAGCCGCTCAAGGCGCGCGCTATCCTCAGGCCGGCCTTTCGGCCAACGCCGCCCACGCCAAGGAAAGCGCCGCGGCCTTCGGTCTCAGCGAGAGCGCCTTTCCACTGCCCCCCGATTACAACATCCTCCAGGTGGGCCCGAGCGCCTGCTATGACCTCGACGTCTTCGGCGGCGTGCGACGGCGAATCGAGCAACAGTCGGCCCAGGCGGAGCTCCAGGGCGACCGGCTCGACGCCGCCTATCTGACCCTCACCGGCAATACAGTGCGCCAAGCGCTTGAGATCGCGGCGGTCCGCGCCGAGCTGAAGGCCACGGACGACATTCTGGACATCGATCGGCGCAATCTCGACTTGGTGACCAAGGAAAACAATGCTGGCGAGGCGCCCGGCAGCGATGTGGTTCTCGCGCAGAGCCAACTCGCCGCCGACGAGACGCTGAAGCCAGGTCTTGAACAACAGCTCAGCGCCGCCCAGCACGCTCTGGCGGTGCTGCTGGGTCATTCGCCCGGGGCCTTCTCGCCCCCCGATCTCGATCTGACAGCCCTGACCCTTCCAGGGCGTCTGCCGGTAAGCCTGCCATCGGATCTGGTGCATCAGCGGCCGGACATCCGAGCCGCCGAAGCGCAGTTGCACGCCTCCAGCGCCCAGATCGGCGTCACCACGGCGAGGCTCTACCCAGACATCACCCTCTCGGCGGGGATCACCGCCTCCTCCCTGGATGGGTCCGCCCTGTTCGATAATTCTGGTTTGGTTTGGAGCCTGGCGGCGGGGATCACCCAGCCCCTCTTCGACGGCGGCACGCGGCGGGCGGAGCGCCGCGCCGCGCTGGACGGCTTCAAGGCTGANNGCCGATCTCGTCGCCGCCGAGCAGCAAGCCCTGGACACCGCCTCGGAGTCCGTTCGCCTCCAGCGCCTAAGCTATACCGGCGGCGGGACAGGCATCCTTAATCTCCTCGACGCCCAGCGCCAGCGCGACCAGGCGCTCCTGGGCTATGTCCGCGCCCAGGCCCAGCGCTACCAAGACACCGTCCAGCTCTTGGTCGCCATGGGCGGCGGCTGGTGGAAAGCAGACCTCACGGCGGCCAATACCCCTTCTCGCCCGTCGGCCGGGGCCTCGCCTCCCGGCTGACCCAAGCGAAACCCGATCCTGGCGCTCCTTCTGCAGCCCCCGAGCGCCGGGGGACCTCCGACGCCCGCCACCCATCCCCCCGCGCCGGCGCCGGAGGTCCGACACTGGAGGGCGACCTTTCCTCCCACTGACCGACGAAGCGAAACAACGGGGTCAGTCAGGTGAATGAAGCCAAATTTTCCGCAAATCCCAACAAATGAGAAGATGATTTCACCGAGTTTAAAATTCGTTTTCCGTGAGCAGGGTTATATTCGGTTCTCGACAAATGGGGCGAGAGCTAATGCGGTCGTTATTGTTCGCTATGGTGAGTTTGGCTATCGGGCTGGGCCTTCTTGAACCAGCCATAGCTGGGCCTCATGAGGACGCCAAAGCAGCGGATGCGCGCGGCGACTATGCGGCTGAGTTGGCGATCCTCAAGCCGGCCGCCGCAGCAGGGGAAGTTTGGGCGGAAAATAACCTCGGCAACCTCTATGCTTCCGGGCGCGGCGTGAAAGAGGACGACGCAATGGCCGCTGAGTGGTACCAGAAAGCGGCCGAAAAGGGCGATCAGACCGCCACCGGCAATTTAATGCGTCTGTATATCACCGGCCGNNAAGAACGCCAGTGAAAAATGCGCAAATGCTTTTGCGCTTATCAAGCAGGGCGCCGAGGCGGGGGTTCCCGAGATGGAGGAGATGCTTGGCGCCGCCTATATTTCCGGGAATTTGGGTGTGCCGCAAGATTCTGCCCAAGGCATTGCCTGGACGATTAAGGCCGCGGATAAGGGTGACTCCGATGCTGAGTTCAGGCTTGCGTTTTACTATGATAACGGCGTCGGGGTAGACATAGACGAAGCTTCCGCAGAGGCTTGGTACGTCAGGTCGGCAAACGACGGCAACGCCACCTCGGCTGACATCCTTGGTCAGAAGTACGATCAGGGTAATGGCGTTTTGAAGGACCCCGCAAAGTCGTTTCACTGGTATCTCAAGGCGGCTGAGGCTGGCCTGCCGGATGCGGAGAAGAAGGTCGCAGAAGCTTACGCGGGTGGTCGCGGTGTGGCGCTTGACGAGGTGAGCGCTTACGCCTGGACGAAGATTGGCCTTGTCGGTCCGGCGCTGAGCAGTTCGGAGGATCGCGACGCCGAGCTGCTGGCGCTCAACGCGCTCAAGGCGCGGCTTACACCGCAACAGGTGTCTCAGGGCGACGCACTGGCCGCCCAATTGATGCAAGCTCATAAAGGCTGATAGTCGTTGAATCTGTGGATTTCGGTTCCCAGTCTAAAGGTGTCGGCTCAGCCGCCTGGAGGCGCCCGCTTGGCGTGGCGCGAGATCAAGCATAGCCTATTGCTCTCCGCTGGCCCCGGGACTCAGACATGTCGAACACCTATCCGCATCTCACCCCCAAGCTGCTCAAGTTCATCCGCCGCCAGAAGATGTTCTTTGTCGCCACCGCGCCGCTGTCGGCGGAAGGCTCGGTCAATCTCTCGCCCAAGGGCTATGACAGCCTCGCGGTGATCGATGATCATACGCTGGCCTATCTCGACCTCGGCGGCTCTGGGATCGAGACTCACGCCCACATCCGCGAAAATGGCCGGATTACCCTGATGTTCTGCGGCTTCGAGGGCGCGGCCAATATCGTTCGCATCTATGGCCGGGGCGAGAGCGTGACCTTTGACGATCCGGGATATGCTGAAAAGCTGGCCCTGTTTCCAGGTTACACCAAGGCGCGGGGCGTGATCTTGGTCCACATCACCCGGGTGATGGATAGCTGCGGCTGGGGCGTGCCATTCTATGAGTATAAGGGCGACCGCGACCAGCTCCTGCGATGGGTGGACGCGGCTGAAGAGGAAGATTGGAAGGCGCGACGCTACGCCCGCAATGCGGCGTCGATCGACGGACTGCCAGGACTTGTGCGGGAGCGAGAGGAGGAATCCGCCTCCTAGACTTCCTCAGCCAAAGCTTCCCCGCTTGACCTTCACCCTGCGTCGGGGTGCAAGAAGACGATCATGGATGGCGCGATTGATTTGGGGGACGGTTTCTCGGCGGCGACGCGCGAGGATTGGCGGGCCCTGGTCGCGAAGACCCTCAAGGGCGGCGGACCGGAGACCCTGGATCGACTTACCGCCGATGGTCTGGCGGTTCATGCCCTTTATGACGGCGGGACCGTGGCGGCAGCGGCGCCACGACCGTCCAGAGCCAAGCCCGGCTGGGATATCCGCGCGGCCGTAAACCACCCCGAAGCCGCCGCTGCGCATGACGAGATCTTGGGGGCCCTGGCCGGAGGCGCGGCCTCGGTCCTCATCAGCGTCGAGGCCCGTGACCACGCGGGGCTCAGGGTCGGGAGCGCGGACGACTTCGGCCGACTCATCGACGGCGTCCTCACCGACATCGCGCCCATCGCCCTTGACGCAGGCCCAATGGGGCGCACCGCCGCCTCCTGGCTCGACGCCGCGGCCAAGGCCTCGCCCACAGCGCCCCTGGCGTTTCACCTCGATCCCATCAGCGCCTTCGCCACCGCGGGCGCCTTCGCGGGGCCAATCAATGGCGGGATCGCCGAGAGCGCCCGCGTCGCGGCGCGCTTGGCCGACATCTATCCCCGGGCCAGCCTGTTCCTCGCCTCAGGCCGCGTGGCCCATGAGGCGGGCGGGACCCCGGCCCAGGAGATCGCCATGGCGGCGGCGGCGGCCGTGACTTATGCCAAGGCCCTCACTGAAGCTGGTCTCCCCATGGCCGAGGCCTGGGGGCGTATCGTAATCGGCCTCGCCGCAGAGGCCGAACCCCTGTCGGCCATCCCCAAGCTGCGCGCGGCCCGACTGGTCTGGGCGCGTCTTACAGGCGCCTGCGGCGTCGCGGTTCCAGCGCGGATCGAGGCCCGGGCCTCGGGGCGGATGCTTACGCGCGCCGACGCCTGGACGAATCTGGTGCGCCTGACGTGCGCGGGCTTCAGCGCCGCGACGGGCGGCGCGGACGCTATTGTTCTGGCCGCCCATAGCGAGGCTCTGGAGACGACCGCGGACGCCGCCGCTCTGCGTCTGGCGCGGAACACGCAGATCATCCTCATGGAAGAAGCACATCTGGGCCGCGTGGACGATCCCGCCGGCGGGGCATGGGCCTTTGAAGCCCTCACCCAGGATCTCGCCCGCGCCGCCTGGGATCGATTCACCGCCATCGAGGCGCAACGCGGGCTGGTCGCCGCCCTGGAAAACGGCGCCCTGGCGGAGCAGGTCGCTCAGGCGCGAGAGGCCCTCACAGCGGATCTCGCCAAGGGCCGCCGCCGGATCGTGGGTGTCACTGACTTTGCCCCCGCCGAGCCGACGCCCGGGGCGCCGCCAGCGCCCGATCTCAACAAGGGTCACGTTGACCCACCCGCCCCCGGCCCAGACAGCCATTGCCCGCCAATGCGTCCCATCCGACTTGAGGATCTGGTTCCATGAGCGGCTTTCCTGATTTCAGCGCCTTAGGCTTTGACGACACCCCCGTCACCCCCACGCCGGAGGCCGCGCCCGCCCAGCCCTGGCCGACGGCCGAAGGGATCGGCCTTAAGACCCTATACGGACCGGATGATGCCGCGGCGTTGGACTTCCCCGGCGGCTATCCTGGCCTCGCGCCGTTCCTGCGCGGCCCCTATCCGACGATGTACGCCACCAACCCGTGGACCATTCGTCAGTATGCGGGGTTCTCCACCGCCGAGCAGTCGAACGCCTTTTATCGGCGCAACCTCGCCGCCGGGCAGATGGGACTTTCAGTGGCCTTCGATCTCGCCACCCACCGGGGCTATGACTCGGACCACCCCCGGGTGCGGGGCGATGTGGGCATGGCCGGCGTCGCCATCGATTCCATCCTCGACATGCAGACCCTGTTCTCCGGCATCCCGCTGGATCGAATGAGCGTCTCCATGACCATGAACGGCGCGGTTCTGCCGATCCTGGCTCTCTATATCGTCGCGGCGGAAGAACAGGGCGTGGCGCGCAAGGCCCTCTCCGGGACCATCCAGAACGACATCNNGAGTTCATGGTCCGCAACACCTATATTTACCCCCCCGCCCCCTCCATGCGCATCATCTCCGACATCTTCGCCTATACGGCGGCCGAGACGCCCAAGTTCAACAGCATCTCCATCAGCGGCTATCATATGCAGGAGGCCGGTGCGTCGCTGGACCTCGAACTGGCCTATACCCTGGCCGACGGTGTTGAATATGTGCGCGCCGGCGTCGCCGCGGGGATGAGCGTGGACGCCTTCGCCCCGCGCCTCTCCTTCTTCTGGTGCGCGGGCATGAACTATTTCATGGAGGTCGCCAAACAGCGCGCCGCCCGCCTCCTCTGGGCCAAGCTNNCACACCAATTCCCTGGACGAGGCCCTGGCCCTGCCCACCGATTTCTCGGCCCGCATCGCGCGCAACACCCAACTATTCCTCCAGTCCGAGAGTGGGCTGACTGGCGTCATCGATCCCTGGGGCGGATCCTACTATGTGGAGCGCCTGACGCACGATCTGGCGGCGCGGGCCCTCTCCCACATCGCCGAGGTGGAAGCGGCCGGCGGCATGGCCAAGGCCATAGCCGCGGGAATTCCCAAGCGCCGGATCGAGGAGTCGGCGGCGCGAATTCAGGGGGCCATCGATTCCGGCGATCAGGTGATCGTGGGTGTGAACCGCTTCCCGCCAGAGTACCCCGACAAGATCCCCATTCTCGCCGTGGACAATAGCGCCGTCCTCTCCAGCCAGATGGAGAAGCTCGCCCGTCTGCGGGCCGAGCGGGACGACGCGGTATGTCAGGCGGCGCTCGCGGCCCTGGAAAACGGCGCGCGGGGCGGGGGCAACCTCCTTGAGCTCGCCGTGGACGCCGCCCGGGCTCGGGCCAGCGTCGGGGAGATCAGCCTCGCCCTCGAGAACGTCTTCGGTCGCCATCAAGCCAAGCCGGAACTGGTGCGCGGGGTCTACGGCGCGGCCGTCGGATCTGGTCCCAAGGTCACGCGCGCAAGAACCATGATCGCCGATTTCCGCCTGGCCGATGGCCGGCCGCCCGCCGTTCTGGTGGCGAAGATGGGCCAGGATGGCCATGACCGGGGTCAGAAGGTCATCGCCACCGGCTTTGATGATTTGGGGTTCGCCGTCGAGGCCGGCCCGCTATTCGCCACCCCGGCGGAGACAGCCGAAGCTGCCGTGAGGATGGGCGCCCATGTGGTGGGGGCCAGCTCCCTGGCCGCCGGTCATCTGACCCTGATCCCCGAGTTGAAGGCGGAACTGACACGCCTCGGTCGCGACGACATCATGATCGTCGTGGGTGGGGTTGTGCCCCCTCAGGACTATGAGACCCTCCACGCCGCCGGAGCGCGCCTGATCTTCCCGCCGGGCACAACGGTGGCGGACGCGGCGGTGGCGATCCTGGACGCCCTCAATACCGATCTCGGCTACGCCCAGGTGGGGCGGCGGCCTAACCCCGAGGGGAGTCTGGGCGTCCCTTAGGAAGCCGCGAGGGTTTTGGCTTGGGCGATCCAGTTGTCACGATGGGCGCGGCCCCGAAGATTGAGAGCTAAGTCGATGGCGGCCAGATCGTCGGTGGTCCACGCCGCCAGTTGAGCAAAGCGCGTCACGCCCCGCTCCGCCAAGGCCGCGGCGAGCTTCGGGCCGACGCCCACGAGCTGGGTCAGATCATCGTCCGGCAGAACCACGGGCGCGGCCTCCACGGGAGCGGCTTTTACCAAGCGGGCTTTGGGCGTCTTAGGCGCCTTGGCGGGCGCGACCTCCAGGACGGGGGCGGGGGCGTCAGATGCCGTGGCCATCTTGGCCTCGATATTGAACGGCCGGCCCAGGCGCGACATCCACCACCAGGCGACGCCGGCGCTGGCCGCGGCCCCGAAGGCCAGCCAGAGCGGGCTCGCAAGCCCCACGGGCAATCTCATCGCCCGTTCCGTCTCGCGGCGCAGGGCGGCGCTGTCGAAATTATCCATCCAGGTCATGAGTTTCAGCTCCACGGCAGGGTCATGCTGCACTGCAACATAGCACGGTTGGTGGGGTGGGGAGAAGGCCTTATGGCTCAAGCCCTCAGGTGAAATCCACGCGGCCCTCGCCCCCCTCGCCGGCGCTGGCCGCGACCCAGTCCACAATGTCGCGCGCCGGACCTTCCATCCCATCAGGAGGGTTGATAATGAGGAGCGCCGCGCCATTGAGCCGCATGGGATCGGTCAGAGGCCGCAGGCGCGTCTGGGCGATCAGGACCGGACACCCCCCAGCGGCATCTTCGACCCGCCCCGCCAGGGTGTCAAAACTCATCAGATCCTTGATCGGCGCCCAGATGACGATCACCGCGCGGCGGTTAGCCACCAGAATTCGGCGCGACAGGCCCGCGGCCTGGACCGCGTCGTCGCCAGCCTCATATGGCGGGTCGATCAGCACCAGCAGTCGCGCGCGGTCCCTGAAGGATTGACGCGCCGCATAGGTCCAGCCGTCCGTCATCAAGGCCTGGGACCCGGAAAACCCCCGCAGCGCCTCGGTGAGGACGGCATGATCATCGCTTCGGGCTTCACAGGCGATCAGACGGTCCCCCGGACCTAGGCGTTCGGCGATCAGTCGGGGGGATCCGGGATAGAGCCGCACCGCGCCTTGAGGATTGAGGCGCGCGACAGCCGTCTTGAGAGACCGGAAAGCCTCCGGCGCGTTCGGCGCCGCCATCAGCCGCGCGATCCCAGCTTCCGACTCCCCCGTCCGTAAGGCCTCCGCGCCGGCCAGATCGTACACGCCCGCCCCTGCGTGGGTGTCGATGACTGTCAGGGCTCCCGGAACAGCCTCTAGCCTCGCCAGAAGCTCCAAAAGGATCGCGTGCTTGGCCAGGTCGGCGAAATTGCCCGCATGATAGGCGTGGCGATAATTCATGACGCCGTGCTGAACCCTAGTATCGCTTGGTATATTGCAGATTGATGCTGGTGCCGCCGACCGTGGTGCCCACCTGGGAGAGTAGGCGGAACGCCTTGGTCAGGGCCACCTCAAGCTGGGTCGCGGCATAGCCTTTGGCGTCCGTGGTCAACTCCACATAAACCCGCGAATTGATGTACTTGCCCGCGCCCACGGCCGTGCCACGACCGAGGGTCGGATCGGCGGCATAGACGCTCAGGCGATCCAATTTGATCGCTTTTTCCACCTTGCCCACCGGATCGGTCCCGTCGCCGCGCAGGGCGTTGAGGGAAGCGGCGAGTTGCACGGCCTGGATGGGCGAGATGGTGGTCGCCGAAGGCCCAAATAGCAGTCGCGCCAGAACTTGATCCTCTGGCAAGGCGGGGCTGGAGCTGAAGGTGATCTGGGGTCGGTTGGCGGTGCCGCCGATGTTCACCGTGACCGTGACGCCGGAGACGGTGGTGTCGGCTGAGATGTCGAGACTGGGGTCGGGCGGCGTCGCTCCGCCCAGGCGAACGACCGCCCGCGAGAGGGTCAATTTGCGCCCGGCGAAGTCGAAGGTGCCCCGCACCAAATCTGCATCGCCGGTGACCACGGGATCCTTGGCGTCCCCGCCCACGTGAAGGCTGGTGCGCAGCTCCGCCTCCAGGCCCAAACCCTTCACAAACACATGGCTGCCCCCCTTGACGGAGACATCCAGCTTCCAGGCGCTGGGCCGGGTCGTCTGAGCGATAATATCGCCCGCGTCGTCGGCGACCGCCTCGCGAGCCGGGGCGTTCAGCCAGCGCACGCCGCTCAACTCCACCACATCCTCAGCGGAGGCCCCGCCCAAGGCATAATTGGCCTGATCAAGGGTCAGGACGCCGACGACCAGCGCGCCCTTAACCTTGTCGTGAGTCATCTCCAGGGTCCCCGACACCGTGGCCCCGCCGCCGGGATTGCTGGCCAGGCGCGCCCTGGCCAGCTTGACCTTGAGGTCCAGGGGAAAGCCACTCGCCTGGGAGACGTCGGCGAAGCCCGAAGCCTCGATGGTCCCCTGGCCCGCCCGAGCGGTGAGATGGTTCAGATCAAGGCGCGAGCCGCTAAAGGCGCCCGCCAGATCCATATGGTCGATCACGGCTCCCGAGGACGGATCGGCAAACCGTAGGCCCTGCCCGCGCACCACCCCGGTAAGTTGCGGCGCATCCCCCCTCCCCGAGACGTCCAGCCCCAAGGCGACCGGGCCAGACAGAGTTGGGCCCGCCACACCGCCCAGACCCCAAAGCACTTCCGCCGGTCCGTCATATCGAAGGCCGCCGCTGAACTGGGCTGACTCCAGCCGCGTGGCCCAGGGCCCATGGCGATCCGCCGACGCCGGGGTCAGGCGCATCTGCACCCGGCCAATGATCGCGCCGCTCCGGCGCATCAGGGCGTGGGCTTGAAGATCATCGCCGGTGAGCACGCACAGCAGGGAGAGATCTACGGGCGGCGAGACGGCCGCCGAGGCGGCCCGCGTGAACCCTGTCACCTGCAGGTCCACCCGGCCCGTCGGCGGGGCGCTGGAGCTCGGGAGGTCCAGATGGGCCGCGCCCGTGGCCACCCCTCCCAGGGCGAAGTCGGGACCGAAGACCTTGGCAATGGAGAGGTCTACGCCCTCCAGACGCAGGTCGGCCCGCGCCCCGGCCGCGTCCTTCGCCCCCGCGAGCGACAGACGCCCGTGTGGCAGAACGAGCGTCGTGGGTTCGAGGCTATAGCCCACGTGTGTCAGGCGGATCACGGCGGGCGAGGCCAGGGCCAGGGGGATCTTGTCCGCCGAACCCGAGGCGGTGATGCGAATGACGCCGGGCGCGATATCCGCGGCGGTGGCGATGGTGAAGGGCGCGTCCTGGGAACCGGCGGCGGTGAGACCCAGCCTCCCGATACCCTTGGCCAGAGCCAAGTTGACCTTGGCGTGGGCAAGGGACAGCGGGCCGCGCCTTAGCCCCGTCAGGGTCATGGCGCCGGTGACCGTCGGGCCGCCGCCGGCGAGCACAAGATCGAGGTTCGCCTCGCCCCGAGCCACGGTCACCAAGGGGCCCAGGGGCAGGCGCGCATCGCGGGCCTTAAGAGCCAAAACCACGCTCTGATCGTGGCCGACGGGTGCGAGACGCGCTGTTCCGCTCAGGCCGTCGCCGGTCACATGCAGATCCCCCGCCATAGGGCCGGCCGGGGTTTCATGGGCGCTTCCGGTCGCCGTCAGCCCTACGAAACTGGCCTTTTCGATGTCGAGGTTGATCTGACCACCGGGCGCTGTGAGACGCGCCTCGAGGGCCACGGGCCCTTGCGGCGCCTTCGCCTGGGCGAATAGACGCCAGACATTGCCCGTGGATCCCTGGGCCACAATGTCGAGGGCCGTCAGGCCATAAAGTCCCGGATCGGGAGCCTCCAAGCGGACGTCGGGCGCCGCAAGGCTCCCCGCCACACGCAGGGCCAAGGCGCCATGATCCCGCGCGGCGCCGCGTAGGTCCAGCGCGATGCGACCATCTGGGCCCAGCTTGCCCTGGCCGGAGGTGATCCGCAGGCCGGGCGCAACGAGACCCAGCGACGAGATGCGAAGGGTTCGGTCAACGGACAAGACCAGCTGCGCGTCCAGGCTGGCGTCACCACCCATAAGCGCGCGCAGATCGGCGCTCTCCAGGCGGACGCCATGGGCATGGAGCACGCCCTCGATGGCGAGACGACCGGCGGCGTCGCTGGTGAGGCGCGCATCAAGGCCAAGATCAGCCGTCCCGACCCCGGTCAGACTGTAGCGCGTGACCTGGGCCTTGAGCGTTCCAGCTGGGTGGGTCGCCTTGGGATCCAGGGTCAGGACGACGCTGGCACGGTCGCTCTTGAAACTTGCCTGTCCCCTGACAAGGCGATCCGCCCGCCAAGTGAGGGCGGCGTCAAGAGACGGGTGGCTCGCCAAGCTCTGGGCGTCCTGTGGCAGGCCGTTGAGGGCGCCGGCCGTGGCGCGTAGATTCAAGGTGGTCCCGCCCCGTCCCGCCGCCTTGACCGCGCCGGCCACGCGCAACGCCTCCACGCGCACCTCGCCCTCGCCGATCTCGCCGGCCGTGAGATCGAAGGTCGCATCGGGCCCGGCCCAGGGACCCTGCAGCATGGCGGCGCCCGCCACGTCCCGTCCGACCCAGCCCGCGGGCAGCGCGCCGGAACCGGCGAGGCGCGCCTCAACCTTCAGGCCCAGGAACCGGCCTTGACCGAGGTCGAGGCCCCCGCGGGCCGAGACTTTGAGCGCGCTGGAACTGAACCTGGCGTCCAGCGCGAGAGTCTTGGCGGGTGGGCGAACGGATATGTCGAAGTCGACGCCTGAGCGAACAAGAGCCGCCATCGGCTGGGCGCCCATGACCAGAGCTGGCGCCGCCCGACCGGCGACATGGAAAACCCCGTTCCGCGCGCTCAAGCGGGCCGCCAACAGCGCCTTGCCGGCCAGGCTCGCCTGGGCCTCCCCGTTCCAGCTTCGCCAGCCGCCGGCGCCATTCAGGCGAAACCGCAAGAGACCCTTGATCCCCAGGAGTCGGTCCACGACCCCGCCGTCTGGCGCCTCCAGGTTGGCGGCCAGATCGAGTTTATCCGAATCCGGCTGAGCTACGAGCCTGGCCTCAAGCCTGTCCCCGGCCGCCTGACCGGCGAGCGGCAGCGCCGCCGCCTGGGTCCAGACCCGCGCCCGCCCGCGCAGCAATTCGGCCGAAGCGTCCAGGGTGACCACGCGCCGGTCGCCCGTGACCGCGGGCTCCAGCACGAGCCGGCCCACTGAGAGGCGCCCCAGGATCAGATGGATATGCGGAAGGCCCCCGGGGCTGCGGCGATGCGGCGCGGGACCGGGCTGCGGCGCGCGGACCAGATCGATCAGGGGCGCCTGGACGGTCTCGATCCGCGCCTCGCGGTCCAGGAGGGCCAGGGGGCGCCAGTCGAGGGTAACCTCCGGGGCCGTGAGGAAGGCGCCATGCGGATCCCTGAGGGCCACGTTGCGAAGGGTCATGCGACGGTAAATCGAGCCATCGATACGCGCAATGTGCAGCGTGATCCCGCGCCCCAGAGGCGCGCGGTTCACCGCCGCAACGATCAGGCCGTGGCCCGGGGCTGTATCCAGTCCCACCGCCACGAGGGCCGCCAAGGCGATCAGGCCGGCGAGAAGCGCCGCAACAATTGTACTGAACCGGAGGACTGGGCGACCTCTCACCTTCGGGGGCGGCGCGTCAGGCGGGAGCGAGGGCGCGGTCATCAGAACGTCTGGCCGATGGAGATGTAGACGCCCAGGGGCGCGTCGCCTGGCCGCCGCCCCACGGGCGTGGCGACATCAACGCGAAGGGGTCCAAAACTCGTATAATAGCGAAAGCCGAGGCCAGCCCCATAGCGAAGGTCAGTGAAGTTCGGCGTCGACTTCTCGTAGATTTCGCCGCTATCGATGAAGGCCACCAGGCCGTAGTCTCCAAAACGGAAACGGCTCTCCAAGGACAATAGGGTCGACGAGACGCCGCCAATCGGGTCGCCGACGGGGTCCTTCGGCCCCACGCCTTGATAGGCGAAGCCGCGCACCGATCCCCCGCCCCCGGCATAGAACCTCTGGGAGGGCGCGATCTCCTGCACCGGCGCGCCGAAGACGCTCCCCAGTTGCAGGCGGCCGGCCAGGACGATGTCCTTCAGGATAGGCTCATAGGCCGTGGCGTTGAAGGTCTCTTCCAAATAAGGCCGCGCACCCTCGCCCAGCGAGAATTCGGGCGTGGGAGCGAGACTGAGCCGATAACCGCGGGTGGGGTTTAGGAGATCATCGGAACGGTCATATTCCACCTGCAAGGGTAGGGCGGCGATTTCGTAGGATCGCCGCACGGTCTCCGCCAGGGCGGGATCATAGCCGGTTTCCTGGCTCGCGAGGGCCTCGGCCCCGAAAGACCAGGTCCAGACTTTCTGCCAGATGGGCGTTGAGGTCCGCGCCAGGGTGACGCCGAACTGGGCGATATCGGCGTCATAGGCGTCCAGGGTCTCGCGGGACACCTGGGCCACCCATTGCAGGCTCTGATCACGCAGGCGGAAATCCGAGCTCTGAAAGGTGATCCCAGCCAGGGACTGTTGGGTTCCATAGACCCCGCGAAGCGTCAGGGCGCCTTCGGGCGGCGCGAAATTGTGATCCGTCCAGTCCAGTTCGGCGGTCGCGCCAAGACCGGTCTGATAGCCGATAGAGCCGCTCAGATCGTGGGGCTTGGCCGGCGCGCCCTGGACCTGGATATCCACCACCTCCGCGCCATCAGCGGTCTTGGCCCCGGCGTCCAGGTTGGTGACGGCCACCGTCGCGAAGAGGCCGCTGGCCATCAGGTCGCGCCTCAGATCCTCCACCAACCGGCTGTCATAGAGCTGGTCAGCGTGGAACCTCGGCAAGACCTCAAGTTGGCGAAGCGGAGAGACTGGCGCGCCTTTTATGACCAAGGAGCCGAAGCGCGCCCGCGCCCCAGGGTCAACCGGCAGAACATAATCGCCTGTATGAGTATCCGGGTTGAGAACGACATCATGCTCACCGAGCTTCACGAAGGGATAGCCTTGCTGGGGTAGGCGGAGCTTCACATTGGCCTCCGCGGCCGTGATCACCGGGGCGACGATCGGCTCGCCGGCCTTAAGGGCCAAGGCCTTGCTCGGCAGGCCCGGCGGAAGCGTCCCCGCCCCGGTGACGGTCACTGATCCGAGACGATAGCGCGGCCCTGTATCGACCGTGACCTGGACCTTCCCCAGCGCCCCAGGATGGGCGGGCGCCAGAATCTGGAAGCTGGCATGGCCGTCATAATAGCCCTCTGAGCGCAGCAGGGCCTCCAGCGTCTTCACGTCCTGGTTGGCGCGGGCCAGGGTCTGTTCGGCGGTCGCCACCTTGCGGGTGGCCGCCATCAGGCTGGAAAGGCGCCGAAAGCTGCGCGCGAGGCGGGGCGTCGTGAGGCCGGTGACCGTGACTGCATAACGGGCGTCGGGCGCCTCGCGCGGGGGCGCCGTCTTTATCGCGGTGGTGACTTTGAACTGATCCAGAGGCTGGAGCGGCGCCAGAAGCTCCGGATCCACCGGCGGCGTGTCGGGCGGAATAGCCGGGAGACTTGCCGGCGCGGGCGCTGTCTGGGCCTGACCCTGGCTTGCCAGAGCGAGACCTGCGAGCAGCGCCATACACGCGAACAGCCCTGGGCCGACGGGTTGTCCATGAAACAAGGAGCCGCTCCCCTGCGCGCCGCGCGTGAGCCCCTCGGGGGCATTAGCCCGGCGAGCGCCTTGTGTCGCGTGATTCCGCCATTCGTCGATGGCGGCGCTCAGGTCTTTGGCCGGAGACGCAGCAAGCCCTCCTGGGCCGTGCTGGCCACCAGACGCCCATCCTGATTGTAAATGGCTCCGAAATTCATCCCCCGCGCGCCCGAGGCGGAAGGGCTGTGCTGGGCATAGAGATGCCAATCATTGAAACTGGAGGGGCGATGAAACCACATGGCGTGGTCCAGGCTCGCGCTTTGAAGTCCGGGCGTCTGCCAATGCAGCCCATGGGGCCGCATGGCGGTGGAGAGGAAGGACATGTCGGAGGCATAGGCGATCACCGCCTGGTTCAGGGCGGGATCATCCCCCAGCGGCGCCACGGCGCGCATCCACAGGTTCTGGTCGGGCGCGCCCACGACGGGCTTCCCCCAGTCCCCCTCAACGGCCTTGATCTCGATGGGGCGATGCCATTCCCCGGCGCGGGGGTCGTCCGGCAGGTCATCGAGGCCTGGCACGCCGGGCATGGGGTCCTGATGCTCGATGCCGTTCTCCAGGTCCTGGAACGAGGCGGCGAGGTTGAAGATCTGCGCCCCGTGCTGGATGGCGGTGACCCGCCGGGTGGTGAAACTCTTGCCGTCCCGAGCGCGGTCCACGTCATAGAGAATGGGCACGGAGGGATCGCCAGGGCGGATGAAGTAGCAGTGCAATGAATGGCAGAGCCGCGACTCCACCGTGCGATAGGCGGCCAGCAGGGCCTGGGCGATCACCAGCCCGCCGAAGATCCTGGGCCCCTGATTCGAGGGCGCGCGCCCACGAAACAGATTCACCTCGATAGTCTCCAGGGCCAGGGTCTCGATCAGATTTTCCGCCGCCATGGCACACCCCCGCAAGGCCGCGGGTCGTAACGCCCTGGTGGCGGCCGGGCAAGGTGGGGCCGTTGAAGATCAGCGCCTCCTCCCCTCACACCCAGTCCAGCGTCCGCGCTACGGCCTTGCGCCATTGGGCGTAGGCGGCCTGCCGGTCGGCGGCGGTCATGGCCGGGCGCCAGTCGCGATCGGCCCGCCATTGCGCCCGCAAGGTTTCCAGATCGGGCCAGAATCCCACGGCCAGGCCTGCCGCATAGGCTGCGCCGAGGCTCGTCGTTTCCGCGACCTGGGGTCTCACCACCGGGACCCCCAGGAAATCCGTCTGAATCTGCATCAGGAGGTTGTTGGCCGTCATGCCGCCGTCCGCCTTCAGCAGCGTGAGGGCGCGCCCCGAGTCGGCGCCCATGGCGTCCACGACCTCGCGCACCTGCCAGGCCGTGGCTTCCAGCGCGGCTCTGGCGATATGAGCGCGGGTGACATAGGCGGTCAGGCCCACCAGCGCGCCCCGGGCGTCAGGCCGCCAATGGGGCGCGAAGAGGCCGGAAAAGGCGGGCACAAGATAGCAGCCACCATTGTCGTCCACGCTGGAGGCAAGGGCCTCAATCTCCGACGCGGCGGTGACGAAGCCCAGATTATCCCGCAGCCACTGCACCAAAGCCCCGGTGACAGCGACCGATCCCTCTAGGGCATAGACCGCCGGCGCGGCGCCCACCTTATAGCCCACGGTGGTGAGCAGGCCATGGCGGGAGGGAACCTGAGCCTCGCCGGTATTCACCAGCAGGAAGGCGCCGGTGCCATAGGTGCATTTGCCCTCGCCGGCTGAGAAACAGCCCTGGCCAAATAGAGCGGCCTGCTGATCGCCCAGCGCCGCGGCGATGGGCGCCCCCGCCAGAACGCCACGCCCCACGCCGTAGATCTCGGAGGAGGACAGGATTTGCGGCAGGGCGCCGCGAGGAATGCCCATCTCGCCCAACAGCTCCTCATCCCAGTCCAAGGTCGTCAGACTCATCAGGAGGGTGCGGCTGGCGTTGGTGACGTCGGTCACATGAGCGCCGGTGAGGTTCCAAATCAACCAGGTGTCGATGGTGCCGAAGAGCAGATCACCCCGCGCGGCGGCTTCGCGGGCGCCGTCCACTTGGTCCAGGATCCAGCGCAACTTGGGGCCGGAGAAATAGGTGGCGAGCGGCAGGCCGCAGATGTCACGGAATCGATCCTGGCCGAAATCCCGGGAGAGCTCGGCCACCAGGTCGGCGGTGCGGGTGTCCTGCCAGACAATGGCGTTGGCGATAGGCCGGCCCGTAATCCGATCCCAAGCCACCACCGTCTCGCGCTGATTGGTGACGCCCACGGCGGCCAGGTCGGCGGGCGCGGCGCCGGCCCGCTCCAGCGCTTCGGCGACCACCGCCTGGACGTTGGCCCAGATTTCCAGAGCATCGTGCTCCACCCAGCCCGGACGAGGGTGAATCTGGCGGTGAGGCGTCTGGGCCATGGCGACGACGGCGCCGGCCGCGTCGAACAGCATGCAGCGCGAGGAGGTGGTCCCCTGATCGATGGCGGCGACATAAGGCCCGCCCATGGCGCCCTCCCTGCTGATACGAGTCTTTAGGCGGCCTCGCTTTCCAGGTGAATCCCGCTCCTGGCAAGAGCGGCGGGCGCGGCGCGGCGCCTAGAGGCTCGCGACGATCCGGTCGGAGAGCTGGGCCAGGAGCCGCGAGAGGGCCCCCGCGTCGCCGGCGGGGCCGGAGCCCTGGGGAGCGACGTGAAGACTGGCGGTGTGGGTCACGACCACCGCGGGCACGCCCGGGCGTGCGCCCGGCGTAATCACCGACCAACTCGCCTCGGCGGAACCGGCCGCGCCGGCAATGCGGGCGTCGAGAATATCCACGCTTATGAGCAGGGCGCCGGCCGGCGCGGGCGAGTCGGGATAGATGACTTGGCCTTCAGGCAGGCGCGCCACCAGATCCGAGGTGAGGGCCGAGCGGGCCAGCTCACCCACCGGCGCCGCCCACTGGGCAAAGGTCCGGGGCGTCACCGCGCCGCCGCCGCCCTGGTCCAGCACCTCGGGGCGATCAAACTGCGGAGGTAGCCGCACGGCGCGCACCTGCAGAGGTGGTCCGGCATAGGTGGTGCGCACCTCCGGCGCCTGGGCGGTGAGCACGAAGAGCGCGGTGTCTGGACTGTGCCCACAGCCGGTGAGGAGGGCTCCGGCGCCCAAGGCCGCGGCGGCCATAAGGAGCGGCTTCACTTGGATTTCCCTTTCAGCACGGATTCGGGATGACGCTGGATCTCATCGGCCATGGCGCGGATCGAGCGGGCGGCGTTCGTCAGTTCGCGCACGGCGTCCGGCAACCCCTCATCCTGGCCGGCGCCATGACCACTCAAAAGGCCATTGGCGGATGCGGCCACCTGGTCAAGTTGGTCCGCCGCCTCGCGCAGCTTTGTGACCAAGGGTCCGACCTGGGGCCGCACCTCGCGCACCATCTTGTCGGCCTGATCGAGGGTGTCATCCAGATGGCTGACGCTTTCATCGATCTTGCCCGAGTTGAAGATCTTGGCCAGCCGCGCCGTGATCTGACGGGTGTTTTCGCCGATCTCGGCCAGGGGAAGATCGTCCAGATTGTCCATCAGCACATTGAGCTTGTCGCCCAAGGCGCCGAGGTCGGCCGAGGCGTGGCTCGGAATCTCCGGATAGGGCCCGCCAAAGGCGATGGCCGCGGGTTTGGCGTGCGCGATGGGGCTGAGCGCCAAATAGAGTGATCCGACAAGCGGGGGATTCTGGGCCAGTTGCACCCGGTAGCCCCGAGCGACCAGGCTGCTCATGGCGCGATTGACCATGGGCCGCCAATCGCCGTTGGCGGGCGCGGTGACGCCCTGCAAATGCAGGCGCAGGGGTTCGATCGCGAAGGTGACGGGGGTGGACAGTTTTCCGCTCGCAGGGTCCAGGGTCATGGCCACGCTGGTAACCGATCCCACCTGAAATCCACCCAGGTTGACCGGCGTTCCGACACTCAGACTGCCCGCCGGTTCATTGAAATTGGCGCGATAGAGAACTTGGGGCCCGACGCCCTCGCCAAAAGCGTGCGTCTGATCCGGGAACAGGCTGAAGACGTGGCCGGCCTCGCTAGGCGCCTGATCACGAAACTCATCGGGGGTCTCGAAGGTCACCGCGCCCAGGGCGGCAGACGGGTCGAACTGGGCGCCGATGGCCGCGCCACTGAAGGAGATCTTCAGCGGGGATTCCGTCCAGAAGAGGGAGCCCGGCCGCACGAGCTGATCATAGGGCGTGCGCACGAAAATCTCGGCGCGCAGGATCTGGGCGCCCTCCACATCCACCGCGACGATCTTGCCCACCTCCATGCCGCGGTACATCACATTGGAGCCGGAGCGCAGGGCCCCCAGATTGTCGGCCTGGAGCCAGTAGGTTGTCCCCTTGGCGTCCGGCATCACGGCGGGGCGGTCAGACAGGCCCACGAACCGGCGGGCAGGCCGTCCTCCGACACCGGAGGCCATCTCCATGGTGACTCCCGAAACCGCGGCGCGCAGGGAGGCGGGGTCGGTGAGGCTGAAGTTCGCGCCTTCCAGCCAGAACTCGGTGGTGTCCATGAGGGCGGACTTGACCCGACCGTCCAGGCGCACGCCCACATCCACGCTGTGGCCGTCCTTATCCAGGCTGATCCGGGTCACGTGCCCCACCTGAAGGCCACGATAGATCACCTTCGTATCGCCCGGCGCCGCCCCGGCGGCGTTTTTGAGCACGACGACCGCGTTGACGCCGGGATCGGCCAGAAAGCGCAGGCCCAGATAGGCGATGATGATCAGGGCGGCCATGGGGACCGCCCAGACCAGACCCGGCCATCGGCTAAGCACTTGGCGCGCGCGGGGTAGGCCGCTCATGACGCTGATCTCGCCGCATCCCAGATGAGACGGGGATCAAAGGATCGGGCGGCCAGCATGGTGAGAATGACCACGAACGTGAAAGCCTCCACGGCCGGCTGGGCGCGGGCGGAGATGATGTCATTATAGGCC
Organism: Caulobacteraceae bacterium; assembly: GCA_003136615.1. Classification (GTDB taxonomy): domain Bacteria; phylum Pseudomonadota; class Alphaproteobacteria; order Caulobacterales; family Caulobacteraceae; genus Acaudatibacter. The sequence continues at coordinate 60,194 of PLFA01000042.1, forward strand.
ATGATCGGGACGAAGGCGCCGATCACGAATGGGTCGATCATCGACCAGCGGCCGATCTCATCCACCAACTCATAGACCCGTGACTTAAGAACCAGACGCTTGGCGGAGCGGCGCAAGACCGAGATCACGCACCAGGCGAGGCCCACCAGCTTGACGGTGGGGATGAGAAAGCTGGCGGTGAAGACGAGAAGCCCGAGGCCGAGGAGATGGGCCGATATCAGGTCTTTGACCCCTTCCAACACCGTATATTGTGTCGGCGTGAAGCCGATTGGCAGCGTGGCGATCGGATAGATATTGGCTGGGATGTAGAGAAGCAGGCCCGCCAGGGTCAGGGCCGCGGCCCGCCGTACGCCGCCGGGCTTGCGCGCATGCACGATCACCGCGCAACGGGGGCACGCGTGTCCCTCCTCACTTGTCGGCAGGACCAGCCCGCAACCCTCGCAGGCCAGGGTCGGTGCGCGGGGCGGTAGGCGGGCGGGGGCGATTGCCTCCCAGATCGCGGCCTTGTCCAAAGTGGCGCGGGTGAAAAGCGTCAGGATACCGGCCCCGATCAGGCAATAGGCGCCGAGGTCGAGGCTCACCGAGATCGTCGTCGCCAGGCGCGCATAGGTGACAACCAGGGCCAGCAGGAACACATCGGCCATGGCCCAGGCCTGAAGCTCATTGGCCCAGCGGAAGGCCCGGCCAAGCCAGGGGGCCGGACGATCAAGCTTCAGGCGGCCGAGCACCACGGTGAGCAGCCCGAACCGGACCAGGGGAAACACCACCAGAAAGAGGCTGATCGCCACGGCGACCCCCGGCCGACCGTCCTTCAGCATGGCGCCGGCGGTCGATATCATGTGGCTCTGTCGCGAGGCGCCCAAAGCGTAGGTGGTCATTAACGGATAGAGATTGGCGGGGATCAGCAGCAGAAAGGCGGCGCTGGCGCAGGCGAGGGCCGCGTCCAGGCTCCTCGCCGCCGTGCGCTCAAGGATCGCCCCGCACTGGGCGCAGGCCAGCGTCCATCCGCCGCCACGGCTGCGCCGCGCAAGGTTGACGGCGCCGCATCGCGCGCAACTCATGGCGAGGTCGCCGGCTATGGCGGCCTGGACGCTCAACCGCCCATCCTTTCAGCGCTCCGAACAACCGCTGCAAGGCGCGGTCCACGTCACCGAACGCGCCGCGTCGTCCTTCGATCCGCGCGGGAAGTCAGAGGTGTGGATTTAGCGTCGCCTTGGGCGGATCGCTTCCTAATGCAGCGGGCTGGCCAGGACCACGCCGGTGAGGATCGCCGCATAGTGGGTGGCCGCGGCGGCGACCACGAAGCCATGCCAGATAGCCCTTCGGAAGGGGAGCTGGCGGCGGAGATAAATGATCACGCCAGTTGAATAAACCACGCCCCCCGCCAGAAGCAGGATGAGGGCGGCGATCGACACCCGGGCCAGAAGAGGTTTGATGGCCACCACGGCGATCCACCCCAGGGCCAGATAGAGGCCCACCCAGAATCCCTTGCCGAGGCCTGGCGCGAAAAGCTTGCCCGCCGCGGCCGCCAGGGCCAGGGACCAGACGGCGACGGTCATGCCGATGGCCCAGGCGCCGGTGAGTCGAAGGGTGGTGAAGGGGGTGTAGGAGCCCGCGATCATCAGAAAAATGGCCGCGTGGTCGAAGCGCCGCAGCAACGGGCGACGCCGGGCGCTGGCGAGATTATAGGCCGCCGAACAGAAGAACATGAGGATCAGACAGAGGGCATAGACCCCAACCGCCGCCGCGGTCCGCAAATGGCCAAAACCCAGGGCCAGCCCCAGAAGAGTGAGACCACCCAGAATCCCGGCGGTGAGGCCGATGATATGCACCCAGCTATCGGCCGAACGCTCGATAGGACGGGGATAATGGGGCGCCTCGCTGAGGCGCGCGGGGAGTCCAGGCGGCACGGCGCGTCCTTTCTGTCCCCCTGTGACCTCATATTTATAGCCGCGACAGCCTCCCCACGCCATTGGATCAAGAGGGCGCGGGGAAGATTTTGCCGAAGCGAATGATTTTAGGCGAGGGCGGCGATCTTTGCGTTCGCCCCGGCCATGGCGGCGGATTTCTGCTCCTCGCCAATCGCCAGGCCTTCGGCCACGATGACCTCCAGATCGGTGACTCCCAGAAAGCCGAACACGATGCGCAGATAGCTCTCGGCATGCTCGAAAACGGCCATGGGCGTTCCCGGCGCATAGACGCCGCCGCGACTGATGGTGAGGATCACGCGCTGGCCGCCCAACAGGCCCTCCGGCCCGTGCTCGGTATAGCGGAAGGTCTTGCCCGCCACGCAGACCCAGTCAATCCAGGCCTTGAGCGTGCTGGGGATCGAGAAATTATAGACCGGCACGCCGATCACGACGATGTCGGCGGCGATCAGAGCTTCCAGCGCGGCGCCGCCAGCGGCCAGTTCAGTCGCCAGCTCGGGGGGCTCGCCCATGCCCATCCGGGCCATGAGATGTCCGCCGGAAAGGTGAGGCAACGGTGTAGCCGCCAGGTCCAAAGTGGTGATCTTGAGGTCGCCATGCGCCGCCTGAAGCTTGGCGACCGTCGCGGCCGAGAGGGCGCGGCTGGCGGAATTGGCGCCCAGGGCGCTGGAGTCGATATGCAGAAGGTTCACGTGGGGAGCTCCGGTCGGTATTGATTTGATACCAACGCTAGTTATAGAACCGCCTTCTCGCCACAAGAGGGCACGATTTTGATACCCAGTTCCCTGGATGTGACTGTCCCACACCCCGCCAATATGCCCCCCATGGCTCATGCGACGGGCAATTGCAGGACGGTCTCCGATGTCCTTGCGCGCATCGGCGACAAGTGGAGTGTTCAGGCGGTCATGCTGCTGGCTGACGGTCCTCGGCGCTTCAATGAGCTGAAGCGGATGATCGGCGATGTTTCTCAGCGCATGCTGACCCTCACGCTGCGCGGCCTGGAACGCGACGGCCTCGTCACGCGCACGGTGTTCCCGACCATCCCGCCCCGGGTGGACTATGCTCTGACGCCCCTTGGCCAATCCCTGCGCGGCCCTGTCCAGGCGCTGGGCGCCTGGGCCATCGCCCACAAGGACGTGATCGCGAAGGCCCGGCAGAGCTTCGACTCTCGCGCCGCCGAAGAAAAACGCGCCGCTTAGGAACAGCAGGCCCTCTCTGGCGCCGTCCACCCGATTCATGATCGTCGAGAGGTGATGTTGGGTTTCTATGAGTTCTTCGCAGGCGGTGGCATGGCCCGGGCGGGTCTGGGGCCGGGCTGGTCGTGCCTCTTCGCCAACGACTTTGATGAGCGCAAAGCCAGCACCTATCGCGACAATTATGGCGGTGAGGCGCTCCGAGTGGGCGATATCGCGGCCCTGACCGGCGCCGATCTGCCGGGCGTGGCGGACCTCGCCTGGGCCTCCTTCCCCTGTCAGGACCTGTCCCTCGCCGGCGCGGGGGCGGGGCTCGCGGGAGCGCGGTCGGGAACTGTCTTCGCCTTCTGGCGCCTCATGGCCGATTTGGCGAAGCACGGCCGCGCACCGCCGCTCATCGCGCTAGAGAATGTCTGCGGAGCGATCACCTCCAATGGCGGCCAGGACTTCGCCGCCCTCTGCGCCGCTTTCGCGGAGGCCGGCTATCGCTTCGGCCCGCTGGTCATCGATGCGGCGCTCTTCGTCGCCCAGTCCCGCCCCCGGCTGTTCCTGGTGGGCGCGCGCCATGACCTTCTGATTCCTGATGGCCTGACAGGGTCGGCCCCTCAGGCGCCCTTTCATACCCCCGCCCTTCTCCGCGCGGTGGAACGGCTCGCGCCGCGCGTGCGGGAGAAGGCCCTCTGGTGGCGGCTTGCCGTACCCCGACAGGCGCCCATGACCTTCGCACAGGCCCTGGAGGACGCCCCCGTCGACGCGCGATGGCGTACGGATGGCGAGACCGCGCGCCTGATCAGCCTCATGTCGCCGGTAAACGTCGCCAAGCTGGACCAAGCCAAGGCCTCGGGTCGCCGAAGGGTCGGCGCCGTCTATCGCCGAACCCGGAACCTGCCCGACGGCGCGCGCCAGCAACGCGCCGAGGTGCGCTTCGACGATTTGGCCGGTTGCCTTCGCACCCCTGGCGGTGGCTCCAGCCGTCAGATGATCCTGGTGGTGGACGCGGACATGGTGCGCTCGCGCCTGCTTTCAGCGCGTGAGACCGCCCGCCTCATGGGTCTGCCCGACACCTATCGCCTGCCCCGGAGCTATACCGACGCCTATCACATCACCGGCGATGGTGTGGTCGTTCCGGTTGTGTCCCATCTGGCGCGCGGCCTGCTCGAACCCCTGCTTGTGGGCCGGGCCCGCGCCGCGGCGTGAGCGCGCCGCCTCCTGCGCCCCTAATCGTGCTATGCTTGTCCGATGACCCAAACGCCCCCCGACGAGAGCGCCGAGACGCCCATCCAGCGCGCCCTGCGCCTCAAGCGCGCGGCGGCCGATGCACGGCCCAAGCCCCCGCGCGGCGGCAAGTTCCAGCGCGAACAGGCGGCCATGACGCCGGGAAAGTCCAAGCCCTGGATGAAGGTCTAGGCTTACCCCGCTGGCGGTCGCCGCCTCGCCGCCTTAAGTGCCCCACATGGCGAAAGTTACGGTTTGGTTTGATGGCGGCTGCCCTCTCTGTAGGCGCGAGATCGCCGCGATGCGCAGCCTCGATAGAGGCGCGCGGATCGAATTCGTGGACGTGGCGGCGCCAGCGGCGCCGGCCTGCCCCATAGATCGCGCGGAACTGCTAGCCCGGTTCCATGCGCGGGAAGATGGCGCCCTCTATTCCGGCGCAGCCGCCTTCGCCGCCATGTGGCGCGCCATCCCGCTCCTGCGGCCGCTCGGTCTTCTGGCGCGGGCGCCATTCATCCTCTGGATACTGGAACGTGTCTACAAGCTCTTCCTGCGCGCTCGCCCCGCGCTTCAGCGCGTCGCCGCCCGCTGGGACCACCCATGACCTCGGCGCCTTTTCCCGTCAAACCCGACCCCGTCGCGCCCGGTCAGGAGAGCGTCTGGTCCTATCCCCGTCCGCCGATCGCGCAGGCCATAAGCGCCCATATCACCATCCATCACGCCGGGCTGGTCGTGGCCGATACGCGCCAAGCCGTTCGGACCCTCGAAACCAGTCATCCGCCCACATATTACATTCCCCAAGCGGACATCCGCCAAGGAGCCTTGAGGCGCGCGGCCGGAAGCTCGCTCTGCGAATGGAAAGGGCAGGCCATATATTGGGACGTGGTTCTGGGCGACATCGCCCTTACCGCGGTGGGCTGGAGCTATCCCAATCCCTCGCCCGCCTTCGCGGCCATTCGCGACCATATCGCGTTCTATGCCGCGCCCTTCGATCTCTGCGCGGTGGACGGCGAAACGGTCATACCTCAGCCCGGCGGCTTCTATGGCGGCTGGATCACCTCCGCCGTCGCCGGACCCTTCAAGGGCGGCCCGGGAAGCCGATTCTGGTGAGCCAAATCCGCGGGGCGGGCCAACCGATCAACACAGAACAACAGCAAACGATCTTGACCGTCTGATTCATTCCATACAAATCTGCCACATTCGCGGGGGCGCGAGTGGGACGGCGCAATGAGAGCCGTCAGCGGCGCAACGGCGACACCGGCCCCTGAGCACTCGATGGGGGCAAATTATGAAGCAGAATCCTTACACGGTGGGATTCCGAGCGGTTCACGCCACCGCCCTGGGCCTGGCCAGCGTGTCGGCCCTGGCTCTGGCTGCCGGCGCGAAAGCGGAAACAGCGCCTGCGCCGAGCGCGCCAACGGCCGTCGAGGAGATCGTGGTCACGGCCTTCCAGCGGTCGGAAAACATCAGCCGCACGCCGGCCTCGATCTCCGTGATCACCGCCGGGGAAATGGCCGAGGCCGGCGTCAAGCGCGCCGACGACTTCATCGCCCTCGTTCCCGGCGTCAGTCTGGTGAATGGCGCGGCCGAGCAGGGCGACATTCAGGTGAATATCCGCGGCGTCAACAGCGCCCGTGACGCCGACCCCAGCTTCGCCAATGTGGTGGACGGCATCCAGCTCGCCAATCCGGCCGCCTTCAACCGCGATTACTTCAATGTCCAACAGATCGAGGTGCTCAAAGGGCCCCAAGGCGCCATCTATGGCCGCGACGCCGCCGCCGGCGCGATCATCGTGACGACCAAGATTCCCGGCGATAAGTTCGAGGGAGCGTTTGAGACCTCCTATGGCGATTACGGCAGCGCCACCGATAAGCTGTATCTGGCGGGGCCGATCACCCACAACATTTCGGCCAGTCTCACCGCGAATTACACGACGACCAATGGCCAATACGTCAACGCCCTCTACCCCACTCAAGCGGCGGCCGATCACTACGAGGGCGGTGACATCGCGGCGCGGGTCTATGTGCATATCGACCCGCAAACGACCTTCGACTTCAAGGCCCGCTACGGCCAGCTCGACGCCGGCGCGATCAATTACAATGCGGTGTTCTCTCTTCCCGTCTTCGCCAGCGTGACCGGCGACGCGGCCTTCTATCAAAACGTCAATGCGCACCAGTTCGTCGACCAGCAGGATGTGCCCGGCGACAATCAGCAGAACACGGTGGAGGTGTCGGGCAAGCTGGACCACGACTTCGGCTGGGCCAAGCTAACCGGATGGGCGCTGTACTCACGCATTGACGATAATCTGCTCGCGGACGGCACCAGCGCATCCTTCGGCTTCTTCAACACCGAGCCGCACTGCATCGCCTCCACCGCGGCGCTGAACGCCGCTGGCGTCACCCTTCCCTTGCCGCAGTATCTGGCCGCCACGCCGGGGGGCTCGTTCTTCGGCCCCTACACGCCCACCACCTGCGACGGCTATCAGTACCAGGATCGCCTGCAGACCGACGAGAGCTTCGAGCTTCGCCTCGCCTCACCCTCCGACGGGCGTCTGCGCTGGCTGGCGGGGCTTTATTTCCTCCACATTGACCGCAATGTCGGCGTGGCCACGGGCATTGACGATGGCGGAGCGCCCCCGCGCCAGCTCTACGTGCCCAGCACGCAGCCGTACTCCACCGAACAGCTGCTGTGGGACGACTTCACGACCTATGTGGGGTCCGTCTTCGGCCAGGCTCAATATGATGTCACGCGCGATGTCGAGGCGTCCTTCGCCCTGCGTTACGACTATGAGGATCGGCACGATCACAACCTGGTGCCGACGGGCGCCCGGACACTCTATATCGACTATGACGGCCCCCCCTATACCGGCGGCGCGCCGCTCAATCCGGGCCTGGTGCCGGCGCTGAACCCAGCCGGCATCCACGACGAGGACAAGGTCTTCGACCAACTCGAGCCCAAGGCGTCCTTGCGCTGGGTCGCCCTACCGGACCTGACTCTCTATGCCGACTGGGGCGTGGGCTTCAAATCTGGCGGCTTCAATAACGAGGGCAGCGCCGCCACCATCAACACCTTCATCAATCCGGTGGTCACCGGGGCCGGCTATCCGGCGGTCGAGATCTCCGACATCTACAAGAAAGAGGTGTCCAGCGAGTTCGAGGTGGGCGCCAAGAGCGCGCTCTTCGATAATCGCCTGACCTTGGATGGCGCGCTTTATCACAACAACGTCCACAATATGCAGTTCTTCGAGTTCTTCGTGGGACCCTTCGGCCTGCTGCGCGTGGTGGACAATATCGATCAGGTGACCCTGGAGGGCGCCGAGCTTTCCGCCGACTATAAGGCCACGCGCGATCTCGATTTCGGCGTTTCCGGCTCGTACATTCATTCGCGCATCGACGCCAACAGCACGCGGCCGGATACGGTGGGCAATGAGGCGCCCTATACGCCAAACTACACCTGGAACGTCTTCTTCCAGTATAACCCCTACCTGATAGATAGCCTGCGGCTTCTTGCCCGCGTCGACGTCCGTGGCACTGGGCCGACCTGGTTTCACACTGTCCAGAACCAGAACAACCCCACCGTCTTCGAGGTCACCTATGGGCCCCTGGGCCTTGCGAATTATGGCCAGACCGAGCGCGCGGCCTTTACGCTGGTCAATCTGCGGGTGGGCGTGAAGCGGGGGCCGTTCACCCTCACGGGTTTCGCCACCAACCTGTTCGACAAGAACTATCTCTCCGAGGTGATCCCGGCGCCGGAATTCGGCGGCGCCTTCGTGTCCCCGGGTCAGGGCCGTCGATATGGGGTTCAATTCGACGAGACGTTCTGATCCACGGGACGACGTGGACTGCGCTTCGGCGTTCATTCGGTGGGCGCGGGGGATATTCTCAGGCGCGGCCGCCGGATTCCAGCAGCGCGACACATATGAACGTGCTGGAGTGATACCTGGAGGTGGAAGCCGTGACTCCAGGCGGACGGGATCTCGAACGCGCGGACCGCAGACGCTTCTTCGCGCGGGCGGCGGCTGGGCTCGCAGTGCTGGCGGCGCCAGCGGCGCTCGGGCAATCGAACACGTCCCCCCTCACTCCCCCCGCCACGCCCACACCTCCGCCATCGGCGGCGGACTTGGCCGGATTGGCGCGCGCGGAGCTGGATCGCCTGGGCCCCCTCATTCGTCACCAGGATGTCGTGGCCGTCGCCGATTTCGGCCGTCCCTCCTGGCAGCCGCGCCTACAGGTGGCGGACATGGCGAGCGGCGAGGTCAAAAGCTTTCTGGTGGCCCATGGCTGCGGCTCGGACCCGGATTTCAGCGGCTGGCTGGACACCTTTTCCAATGAGCCGGGCTCCCAGGCCAGTTCGGCCGGCGCTTTCCGCACCACGGGGTATTATGCCGGCGCCCATGGTCGCTCCATGCGCCTGGAGGGATTGGACCCCAGCAATTCCAACGCGCGCCGCCGCGACGTGGTGATCCACGCCGCCGACTATGTGAGCCCGGAGGTCGTTCACGATATCGGCAAGCTCGGCTGGAGCGAAGGCTGCTTCGCCATCGATCACCGCGATCTGGCGATGGTGCTCGGGCGGCTGGGGCCCGGCCGGTTGCTGATCTCCACGCGGATCGCGCCGAAGATCGCCGCCGCCTAAAAGTTCTCCTCAGCCCACCCATCCGCGACCTGTCGCCGCGCCCCTCAGAGGGCAAACGCCGCCCGATCACTTTTTCGTGCACGACCAGGGTGACGGTGGCCGGATCTGGGATTATGGAAGATTCGTGCGCAAACACCTCGCCTCTCTGGACGCGCTTAGGGGCGTCGCGGCCCTGGCCGTTTGCGGCAAGCATTTCCAGAATCTGAGCCACATCAACCTGCATCTGCAGCAGGCCTCAGTGGCCGTGGATTTGTTTTTCGCCCTCAGCGGCTTCGTGATCGCCCAGGCCTATGAACAGCGCCTCGAAGGCGGTCTGACCTGGCGCGACTACATGGTCGCGCGGCTGATCAGGCTCTATCCGGCGATTTTCGGCGCCCTCGTGATAGCGGTCGTCCTGCGCTTCATCGCCGGCGGCGAGTTATTCTGGGAGCTGGGTTTCCAGTTCCTCATACTGCCCGTCCTGTTTGGGCCCATGATCTATGGCGGCGACTGCTTCCCGCTGGATGGGCCGCAATGGTCGCTGTTCTGGGAAATCTTCGCCAACGGCCTGCATGGCGCCGTATTTCGCTGGCTCACGCCCGTGCGGATCGTGGCGATCATGGCCGTGGCGGCGGTGGGGCTGTGCGTCGCCTGCTGGCAGTGGGGTTGGCTGGATGTGGGCTGGACACGGCGGACCTTCTGGTGCGGCCTGCCCCGGGTGACCTATGGCTTCTTCGCCGGAGTGCTGATCTATCGCCTGGACCAAAAGGGGTGGCGCTTCCCAAAGGTGCATTTCGGCTTTGTGCTGGCGGCCCTGGCGATCTGCATGGTGCGCTGGTTCCCCCATATGCGCCTCTATTGGGTGCGCGACATGGCTCTGGTCATGGTGATCCTGCCCTCCATCGTCGCTTTCGCGGTGAACGCCGACGCGTCTGGCAAATGGATGAAGCCTTTCGTCTGGTTGGGGGCGGTCTCCTATCCCCTCTACACGTTGCATGTGCCCCTGCTTCGGGGCTTCCGCTGGCTTCTTATGGCCTCGCCGCGCCTGGACCGCTGGGTGGAGTTCGGGCTCTGGTGGGTGGTGCTAGCCGGGGTCGTCGGCGTCGCCTATCTGTTCGAGAAATACTATGATGTCCCGGCGCGGGCCTGGTTGACGCGCCGGCTCGCGAAGGCCCGGGCGCCCGTGGGCGTGCTCGGTCGGCCCACCCTGGTCTCCGCGCGGCGGGACGCCGATTTCGAGCCTCCCGCCTCGCCGCTGGCCTCTGGGCCCCTGGCGCCCGAGCCTCGCCGGCGGCGTGACGCAAGGGGATGATGGTTCAGGCGGCGAAAACGCTATAAGTTCCGGGTTCGAAGATCGCTTAAGGCTGGACCATCATGGCCGACGACGCCCCGCATATTCTCGACCTCACCCCGCTCAATCCGCGCTTCCGCGAGGATCCGCACGCCCTGCTTGATCCCCTGCGCTCGAGCCGTCCGGTGATGCGGGACGACCAAATTGGCTCCTTCTTTCTGACCCGTTACGAAGATGTCCGCGGCGTGCTCACCGATCTCACCTTGTGGCGGGATCCGCACAGGGCTGAACCGGCCGCCCTGATGGCGCGGCGGCTGGTGGAGCAGTCGGGCCCGCGCACGCAAGGCGATGGCGGGACGAGCATCCTGCACATGGACGATCCCGACCATGCCCGCATCCGAAACCCACTCGCCCAAGCTCTTTATAAGCGCGTGGCGGGGAGCCGGCCGGCGGTCGAGCGGGTGGTGGACGCCCTGCTGGAGGATCTTGCGGGCGGCGCTGGCTTTGACCTTATGGGCGCATTCGCCATCCAGGTTCCCATCGATGTGATCGCGGCCATCCTGGGCGTAGACTCTGAGAGGCTTATCGAGTTCCGCGACTGGTCCGAAGGCGTCATTCAGAGCCTCAATCCCCTGCGCACCCCTGAGCAGACCGCTCATCTCCTGCGGGCCGGCGAAGCGCTCAGCACCTACATGTACGGGCTCTTGGCGGCCCGCCGCACGGCGCCGGCGGATGACCTGGTCTCGGACATGGTCGCCCTGCAGGAGGCAGGCGCGGCGCTTACCGATGCGGAGATCGTGGTCAATCTCAGCGCCCTTCTGGTGGCGGGAAACCTGACCACCACCGATCTCATCGGCAACGCCGTGCGCCTGTTCCTCCTGAACCCCGACCAGCTCGCCAAGCTGCGCGCCGATCCTGGCCTGATCGCGGCCGCGGTTGAAGAGACGCTGCGCTTTGAGCCACCGGTGGATATCACCGGCCGGATCGCCAGCCACGACATGGTGGTGGGCGGCTGCCCGGTTCATCAGAGCCAGTCGATGTCGCTGTCTCTGCGCGGCGCCAATCGCGACCCGGCGGTGTTCGAAAATCCCCACGCGTTTGACATCACCCGCAGGAAGATCCCCCATGTCGCCTTTGGCGGCGGCGCCCATATCTGCATCGGCGCGCCCCTGGCCCGGCTTGAGGCTCAGGTGGCGCTAGGGCGCCTTTTCACGCGCTTCCCGAACCTGCGCCTCGCCGACCCCGCCGCCCCGCCGGTCTGGCGCACCCTTCCCTTCTTCCGGGGCCTGGAGCGGCTGGACGTGCTGATTTGAGCCCGTCCGCGCCAGGGCGGCCAGTTCGCCCACATAGCGCTCCACATATTGCCGCGCGCCGGTCTCCATCAGCGAGAACGGGCCGGGCGCATAGGCGCGGGATTTCACCCCAGCCTGGTTACGCTCGATAATCCTCTTGTCGGCGAGGCTGGTCACATCCCACAGCCAGGAAAGACGGGCGGGATCATAATCGTCGCCCTCCCGCGCCGCGCCGGCCACCAGCCAGATCATCTCCATGCGGGTGAGAAGGGGCGAGAGCGGCGCAAACCGATAGATGACGCCGTGGTCCGGGTAGGCCAGGAAGGCGCTCAGGAACCCGAGCTCGGCGAACACGCAAAGGCCCGTCGCCCGCGTTCCGCCCTCGCCCATGGGCGGCGCCAGGCGCGCGCCATCCTCCGACCCCGTCTCAAAGCCCGGCAGAAGACGCGAGCGCATGACGCGGACCACCTCGGCGCCATCGGACGCCGGGCCCCAGGCTTCGACATCGGCGAGGCCCGTGAGGGCGTCGGCCTTATCGCTCACCACCCGCGCCCCAGGCGCCGCCAGGGCGTGCAGGCGGGAGAACTCCGGATGGGCGGGGCCGCAGTGATAGCACTCGTGATAGTTCTCGAGGACCAACTTCCAGTTGGCCGCCACCTCATAGCTCCGGCGCAGGGCGATCCGGGCGCCTGGCCAGTCATAGAGCCGCGCCATGGCCTCCAGGGCCGGGGCGGCGAGGTCCAGTGACGGCGGGTCCGGCGCGAAGGCGACGAAGATCAGGCCGCCGATGATCGTGATCGGCAGGGGTTTCAGGCCGTGTGCGGAGGGATCGAAGCCCTCCGGCATCTCCCGCGCCCCGCGCAGGCGCCCGTCCAGGTGATAGGTCCAGGCGTGATAGGAGCAGGTGAGGACGCTCCCATGGCCGCCCGCTGCGTCGCAGATGCGCGAGCCGCGATGGCGGCAGACATTGGCGAGCGCCCGCACCTCGCCGTCAGCTCCGCGCACCACAATGGCGGATTCATCGCCCAGCTCCGCGGTGATCCAGTCGCCGGGCGCGGCCACTTCGCTGATGTGGCCGGCGAAGATCCAGCGCCGGGTGAGGATCTCCATATCCGCCGCGAAAACCTCGGGACTCAGATAGGCGGCCCGGGGCAGGCTGTGGCCCGGGCGACAGGCGGCTATGACTTGGGTGAGGATATCCGAGCGAGGTGATGTCATGCCCTATCGCCGGGCGAGGATTTCCACCTTGTCGTCATCCCGCACGAAGCAGAGCGGAGATGCGGGACCCAGGAGACGGGGTGAGGCGTCAAGGTTCGCCGTGGAGAAGCGCGCGACAACCCCCTGGGTCCCGGGTTCGCTTCGCGCCCCGGGATGACGGGGAGGAGCGGGATGACGGGGAAGAGAACGAAGCTCACGCCCACTCAAATCAAGCCGAGCGGCCGCGGGCGTCCACGGGCCAGATGCCCACCAGGGTGTCGCCCTTCACCGCGTGATAGGCCTCATAGAGATTGACCGTGGGATCGCAGTGGGGCGCGCCCAGGGTGACCACCTCGCCCAGACGCGGCGGGGCGGCGCCGGCGGGAGGGATGATGGCGCCGTGCTCATCGCCCATGAAGCGATAGACCGCCCCCTCCCCCGCCCCGCCCAAAATCGCCGGCGGGCCGGCCTCGGTGGCCATGGCTTTCAGGCCGGCGTCCACCGTGACCATGGCCGCGTGGTTGGCGCTGATCACGCGGGCGTCGATGAAGAGNNCTGCCCGTGCCGCCTCCCGTGATCAGGGGCGGGGTGAGGCCGGCTTCGGTGAGGAGCGAGACCGCGGCTTTAAGGATCTCCGTGCGCTCGGCCACGGCGGCGCGGCGACCGGCGAAATCCTCGATATGCTGCTGGACGCCGCAATAGAACTGCACGCCGCCGAAGGTGAGGTTCGGCGCGGCGGCGATGCGCTGGGCGAGGGCCAGGGCGGCGGCGGGACCGGCGACGCCGGTGCGGTGAAAGCCAGGGTCGATGTCCACCACCATGGTCAGGGCCGCCCCTGTTCGGGCCAGGGCGTCCGCGGCGTCGGGATGGTCGACCGTGGCCATGAGGCCAGGCGTGCGTCCCGCCAGGGCGACGAGCCGCTCCACGGCCGCGGGACCCACCACGGGCGAGGTGATCAGGATGTTCTCGATACCGCCGGCCGCCAGGGCTTCGGCTTCGCCGAGCTTCGCGCAACAGACCCCCACGGCCCCTGCCGAGATCTGGCGCCGGGCGATCTCCACGGACTTGTGGGTCTTGGCGTGGGGCCGAAGCGCGAGGCCCCGGGCGGCGGCGAAGGCGGCCATGGCGGCGATGTTCCGATCCAGGGCCTCCACATCCACCACCAGGGCGGGCGTGTTGAGCGAGGCGCGGGAGCCTTGGCGGCCAATGAGATGTTCGTGCAGATCCTGGGCGTACATGGCTACTCTTTTAACCCGCTCCTGGCCCCTAGAGCGAGAAGGCGAAGAGCTCGCGCAGGTGGCCGTTGAGGAATTTGGCGCCGGGATCGACCTGTTTGCGCACGGCGCCCCAACGCGGCGCTTCGGGGTAAAGGCGCAGGACATCCTCGGAGGTCAGGGTGTGGCGCTTGGCCCAGTGGGGCCGTCCGCCGGCCGCGGCGAACACCGCCTCCATGCCCGCGAAGGCCTCGCGCCAGGGCATCTTGGCATATTGGTGGAACGAGATGGAGACGCACGGTCCCGCGTTCATGGGCGAGAGCCAGATGTCGTCGCCCGCAACGGCGCGATACTCGAAGGGAAAGATGATCGGCCAGCGGCGCGCGCGCACTTCGGCCATGCCCGCGCGCAGAGCGTCAGCGCCCGCCGCGGCGGGGATCTCATGCTCCATCTCCTCGAACCGGGTCGCCCGCTCCGAGGGGAATATCCTGTGGGCGGGCGCCGCGCGTGTGGCGGGGCTCATCGCCGAGGTCAGGAAGCGCTGGAGCGCGGGGGCCAGGCCGGGGAAGGTCGCGGCCAGGTCACTGGCGATCTGTAGCGCGGCGGACTCCAGCCACGCGGAGGGCGGCCCATCATCACCGCTTTCCACCGGATCGAGGGTCTTGAGGAGCACCGTGTCGGCATAGGGAAAGACGAAGAACTCCACATGCCGGTGGCGGGCGGTCAGGTCCGGCCAAGCACTGAGAATTTCCTCCAGGGGCGCGGGGCGCACGCTCTCGCGAAGGCGATAGGCCGGGAGCACCTTCAACTTCACCCGCTCCATGACCCCAAGCGCGCCGAGACTGACCCTCTGGGCCTGAAAGAGGTCCGGCTCGTTTTCCGTGTCGCAGACCACGCGAGAGCCGTCGGCGAGGATCAGGGAAAAGCCCGCAGCCTGGGTGGAGATGGAGCCGAGACTGGCTCCGGTGCCGTGGGTGCCGGTGGCCACGGCCCCGGCGATCGCTTGCTTATCGATATCGCCCTGATTGAACAGGCTAAGTCCGCGCTCCCACAGGGCGGCGGTGAGGCGGTGAATGGGCCATCCGGCGGGGACCCAGGCCGTGGACCGATCATCGGCGACCTCGATCTCACCCTCCAGCTCGGAGAGGCTGAGCAGCAGGCCGTCGGTCTCGCAGAGGGGCATGAAGGAGTGGCCGGAACCCGCCACGCGCACGCGGGTCGCCCCCGCGACGAGGCTCTGAAGCTCGGGCAAGGTTCGGGGCGTCGCCATGGCGGCGGGGCGCGCCGTGACGCTGCCCGACCAGTTGCGCCATGAGGCCATGCCCGTCTCCCCGACCAGATCCAGATCAGTCCTTCTCGCTTTTCATGGCCCGGAACGTCCAGTAGCCATGTGAACCGCCCCTGCAAAAGACTGTCGCGACGGCTCCGCGGGGTTCGCGCGTTAAAGACCCAAACGGAGATCCCCTATGTCCGACCCCTCACGCACTCCGGCGCGCCGCCGGACCCTCACCATCCTGGGAGCGGCCAGCCTCCTCGCCAGCCTCTCGCCGATGATGTCCGCCGCCTCTGCTCAGGACGCCCCGCCTCCCGGTCCCGCGCCGGCCGCCAGCCACGGCGAACCCATGCGTGAAAAGTTCGCCGCGGCGAACACCACGCATGATGGACGCCTGACG
>PLFA01000026.1 GCA_003136615.1 Caulobacteraceae bacterium
AAGATCTGCACCGCCCGGTCCGCCACCCGGCCCACCATCTCCGAGGCGAAGAGCTTGGCCGCCGAGGCCTCCAGGGTCACGCCAAGGCCGGCGTCGCGCTTGCGGGCGGTCTCCAGGGTCAGCGCCCGGGCGGCCAGGGCTTCGGTCTTGGAATCAGCGATCATGCCCTGAACGAGCTGGAAACTGGCGATGGGCGCCCCGAACTGTTTGCGCTCACTGGCATAGGCCACGATATCCGCCAGCAGCCGCTCGGCGACGCCCACGCAGACGGCGGAGATGTGCAGGCGGCCCTTGTCGAGCACCTGCATGGCCACCTTGAACCCTTCGCCCTCGGCGCCGAGCCGGTTCTCGGCGGGCACCCGGACATTGTCGAAATTGACGTCGCAGATATGGGCGCCCTGCTGACCCATCTTTTTCTCTGGCTTGCCGATGCTAAGGCCCGGCAGGGCGCTGGGAACCAGGAACGCCGAGACCCCGCCCGCGCCCTTGATGTCGGGATTGGTGCGCGCCATGACCGTGAAGAGGCCCGCCTTATTGGCGTTGGTGATGTAGCGCTTCGCCCCGTTCAGTACATAATCATCGCCATCCCGCTTCGCCCGGGTCTGAACGGCCGCGCTGTCGGACCCCGCCTCCGGCTCGGTGAGGGCGAAAGAGGTGACGACCTCTCCCGTGGCGATCTTAGGGAGCCAGCGGCGCTTCTGATCCTCCGTGCCGAACATGACGAGGCCCTGGCTGCCGATGCCCACATTGGTGCCGAAGGCGGANNGAGAGACCGTAGAGGCCGAGCGCCTTCATTTCCTCAAGAATTTCATCGGGAACGGCGTCGTCCTCGGCCACCTTGGCTTCGATGGGCCGCAGACGCTCCGCCACGAAACGGCGCACCATCTCGACGAGTTGCTCGCGGGTCTCGGCGTCATAGGCCATGGCGGTCTCCTTCCAGAAGCTTCCAGATATAGCGCCTCAAGGAGATCGCGGCGACCGGTGTCGTTGCCCTGCCGCGTGGCCCCGCCTAAGACGGCTCTGAAATGGGGTCCGACGCGGGGGACTGAGGATGGACGGCGGCGAGGCGGATTGGGCGCGGCGGGAGATCACCGAAGGGCCGTGGGCCGGCTGGTCCATGTGGAGCGCGGACGCCTTCGAACTCCACGCTGGGCCCTTCTATAGCCGAACCGTCGCGGACGGCCGGCCGATCTGCGCCTTTCGGGCCGAGGCCAAGCATATGAACGGCGGCGGCTTCATGCATGGCGGCTGCCTCATGACCTTCGCCGATTACGCGCTTTTCGCCATCGCCGGCGACGCCCTGGCTGGCGGCCATTCGGTGACGGCGTCCTTGAGCGGCGAGTTTCTCGATAGCGCCCACGAGGGCGATCTCATTGAAGCGACAGGCGAAGTCACCCGGGAGGGCGGCTCCCTGGTCTTCATCCGGGGCATGGTCACGACCGCGGGACGTCCGCTCCTCACCTTTTCCGGAATCGTGAAGAAGGTGCGCCCTCAGCGGCAGGCCGAGGGCGGACCCGCCTGACGCGCGACCCAGGCGGCGCCGACCGCATCGTCCTTGACCCTCGCGCGGGCCGTGATCTCGGCGGGAGTTAAACCCAGAGACTTCCGGCTAGCGTCCAGGTCGGCGAAGGCGGCCTTCTCATCAAAGCAATCGAGGCTGACGGCGCCGTCAACGCCGTCGCCAGAAGGATTCTTGACGTCATAGTCGAGGCTGGCGGAGGCGTTTCGCCAGGCCGCCAGAGCCGCCCCTGCGCGGTAGGCCGCGGAGGGCGCCGGGGCCTCCCGCAGGGCCGCCGCGTCGCTGGTGCTGGGGCCCACGGCCGCGAAGCCCTTTTGTACGTCCGAGAGGTCCGCGGCGCGCGCCGCGCCGGCGCCAAAAGCCAAAATCCCGACAAGCGCGAGGGCGGCGGATTTATGCGCTTTATTCATGGGTTCCGCCTCGTGATGATGCGTGGGATTCATAGGTCAGGTTCCAGCGGTCGCCGAGTCGCGCTCGCGCATGGCGGCCTGCCAGCGCAAAAGGTGGGGCTGGTTCTCGGCCACCTTGAATTTCACCATCCGCGCGAATTCGAGGCTGGTGAACAGGATCCCGTCGGCGATGGTCAGGCGGTCCCCGGCGATCCATTCGGTCTCGCCCAGGCGGGTTTCGAACGGTTCGAGGGCTTTCTGCGCGCGGGCGACATTGGCCGCGAACATTTCGGGACTCTGGGTCTCCAGGGCCGCCAGGGCCGGGTGGCCGTGCCGGACGGCCATCATCATGGGATTGGCCGCGGTCAGCTCCACACGGCGAGTCCACATCTCGATGTGGGCGGTTTCGCGGGGATCGAGTCCGAAGAGATTGGGCTCCGGGTAGAGGGATTCCAGATAACGGCAGATTGCGAGGGATTCGGTGATCACCGATCCGTCGTCGAGCACCAGGGCCGGGGCCACCGGCGCGCCCACCTCGGCGAGATAGGCGGGACTTTTGTGACGGCCGGTGAAGAGGTCGAACTCATCGATTTCGATGTCCGTGATCGACTTTTCGGCCATGAACCAGCGCACGCGGCGGGGGTTGGGGGCGAGGCGGCTGGTATATAGCTTCATCATTCAGCGTCCATACAGGCTGGCGGGCAAGGCGCCCACGATGGCGGCAGTCATGCACGTGGCGAGGAAGCCGGCCGCCATTGCCTTCCACACCATGCCCATGACCTCGCCCCGGCGCTCGGGAACCAGGATGGAGTACCCCGCCACATTGATGCCCACCGAGGCGATATTGGCGAAGCCGCAAAGCGCGTAGGTCATCATGATCCGTGTACGGTCCGAGATGGCGGCCATTCCCAGATGGCTGAGGTCCAGGAAGGCTGAGATCTCGGTGAGCACCAGCTTGACGCCCAGCAGAGAGCCAGCGGCGGGCGCCTCGCGCCAGGGGACGCCAATGATCCAGGCCAGGGGGGCGAAGATCAGGCCAAGCACCCGCTCGACGCTCAACCGCGCGCCGCCCACGGAGGGCAGCAGGCCCATCAGGCCATCCACCATCGCGATCAGAGCGACAAAGACGATAAGGGTCGCGGCGACGCTCAGAACGATCTGCAGGCCGTCGGTGGTCCCCTTGATCAGGGCGTCGATGGAACTCTCATAGGTCTTGGACCGGGCGGCGTCGAAATCGCTGGGCTCTTCCAGGGCTGGGTCGCGGGGGACGAAGATGCGCGCCAGAAGGATTCCGGCGGGCGCCGAGATCAGCGAGGCGGTGAGCACGTGGGCCGCGGCATTGGGGAGGACGCCTTTCAGGATCGTGGCGTAGGCCACCACGGTGGATCCCGAAACGCAGCTCATGCCCACGGTGAGCAGGAGAAAGATCTCCGAGCGGGTGAGGCTGTTCAGATACCCGCGGATGAAGATCGGCCCCTCCACCTGACCCATGAAGATGGTGGCGGCGGTGGCCAGCGCCGGGGCGCCTCTCAGACCCATGGTCTTCTGAAAGACGAAACCAAAGCCTTGTGTGAGCCAGCGCAGGATCCGCCAGTGCCAGAGCAGGGCCGAGAGGGCGCAGATCACCAGGATCACGGGCAGGACGCGGAAGCCAAGCAGGAACAGGCTTGAGGGATCGCTGACCGGATAAGGCTGACCGCCCGCGCCGGCGAGAAAGCCAAAGACAAACTTCACCCCGACCTGGGTGCTGGAGGAGAGCCCATCGACGGCCGCCCCCGCCGCCGTCAACAGGACCCGTGAGGCTGGGACGCCGAAGAGGATCAGCACCAGGACGAGCTGGGCGAGGATCGCACCGATCGCGAGGCGCCAGGGAAAGCGCGCGCGGTTCTCTGAAAGCCCCCAGCTGATGGCGAGGATCAAGCCGACCCCAGCAATACCGCGCAGATTCTCAAGACCTGTCATCGCGCCCCCTTAAGCCCCCCTCCGTGGCCCGCGCCGGAGGCCCTGGCAAGCGGCGGGCCTCAGTCCTTATGGCCTCCGGCGCCGCGCGCCTCGAAGCGATGCGACAGCGCCCCCACCTGATGCACAAGCAGGGCCAATTCGAAGAGAATGGCGAAGGCCTCGCCCACGAGGTGGCCGGTGAGGTGGAGTTTCGCGGGAAGCTCGGCGATATGGCGGAAGACCTCGATGATCAGGCCCACGCCCAGCAGCGCGTTATAGGGCCGCCCCAGGCGCGACTGCAGCCAGTTGTCCAGCCAAAGCGCGCCCCGCGCGATGGGTTTGAGCATGTCGTTCCTCCCCAGACTTATGGCCCAGACTTGTGACTTGACGGTCCAGTCGCCGCCGCCCAAGAACCGCGCCAGCAAAATTTAAGCCATAAAAGGGAGAGCCTTGGCCATGGCCGAGATCCGTTTTGACAATCAGGTGGCCATCGTGACCGGCGCCGGCGGGGGGCTGGGTCGCCAGCACGCCCTGGAGCTGGCCCGGCGGGGCGCCAAGGTGGTGGTCAACGATCTCGGCGGATCCATGGACGGCTCCGGCGGCTCGTCAGATGCGGCGCTGAAGGTGGTGGCGGAGATCGAGGCCCTGGGGGGCGAGGCCATCGCCAATGGATCATCCGTCACAGACGACGCAGGCGTGGCGCGGATGGTCGCGGACGCCATGGACCGCTGGGGCCGCATCGACATCCTCATCGCCAATGCCGGGGTGCTGCGCGACAAGTCCTTCACCAAGATGGAGATCGCCGACTTCGAATTCGTGCTGAATGTGCATCTCCTGGGCACGGTCAAACCGGTCAAGGCGGTGTGGGAGATTATGCGCGCCCAGAATTATGGCCGGATCATCGTGACCACCTCGTCCTCCGGGCTCTACGGCAATTTCGGCCAGACCAATTATGGCGCGGCCAAGCTCGGGCTGGTGGGCTTCATGAACACCCTCAAGATCGAAGGGCAGAAGAACAATATCCACGTCAACGCCATCTCGCCGGTGGCCGGAACGCGGATGACCGAGAACCTCATGCCGCCTGAGATCGTCGCCAAGCTGGCGCCCGAGGCGGTGACGCCGGGCGTCGTGTTCCTCTGCTCCGAGGAGGCGCCCACGGGGGTCATCCTCACAGCCGGCGCCGGCGCCTTCGCCATTGCGCGGATCGTGGAGACGGAAGGCGTCTATTTGAGCGGCGCGGACCTCACCGTGGAGGGCATTCGCGATCACTGGAGCCAGATCGCCGACGAGAGCGGCGAGAAGGCCTATGTCACCGGCGGCGAGCAGACCCAGAAGTTCTTCCGCAAGATGGCGGAGGCTTGAGCCCTGAACGCCACCCCGTCATCACGGCCAAGCGCAGCGCGAGCCGGGACCTAGGGCACTGGATGCGGCTTCCGCGGTTCGCGGTTGAGAGGTGCGTACTGATCCGTCCCGGCTTCGCTTCGCGCCCCAGGATGACGATATTGACTTGCCTTGGCCTAAGGCGCGGGTGTTGATCTAGGCCGAGATTTAAGAGGCGCGTCAGCGCCCACGGGACGAAACGCTAGGGTCCAAAGGAAACGCGTGTGAGAGCGACGGTCGGCGGCGCACAATCGGATTTTCGTCTCTCCCTTCCCCGACTCCTCGGATTTTCCACGCCAGGCTTTTGCGTCGGCGCCCTGGCCATCGCCCTGGGGGTCTATCTGCCCCGATACTATGCCGGGCATTTTGGCCTGGGCCTGCCCCTGGTGGGCTTGGCGTTCTCCGTCATCCGGGTGGGCGATACGCTGCTGGACCCTCTGATCGGGGTGTGGATGGATCGCACGCGCTCCAGGCTTGGGCGGTACCGGATCTGGCTGGCTCTGGGCGTGCCGGTCCTGCTGCTCGGCGTCTATACGCTCTTCGAGCCCACGGGCGGGGTGGGGGTCGGCTACCTGCTCTTCTGGCTCCTGATCTATTTCGTTGGCGCCTCCCTGATCACGCTTTCCCACGCCTCCTGGGCCTCGGTGATCGCGGCCAACTATAATGAGCGGTCGCGGGTCTTTGGGGCCATTCAGCTGATGGGCGTGATCGGCGCGGCGGCGACCCTGATCCTTCCCATTGCCATGGCGAAGCACGACGGCTCCGGCGGCCGGGGGGATGTGCCGGCCATGGGGTGGCTGGTGATCATCTCCTGCGCGGTGGGCGTGGCCCTCGCCCTCATGACCACGCCCGAGCATGTGATCACCGAGAAGAGGGGCGAGACATACAAGCTGCGGGACTATTGGGAGATGGTCAGCCGCCCGGATATGGCGCGGATCATCGTCGCCGATTTCTGCCTGGCGCTGGGCCCCGGCTGGATGGCCGCCCTCTATCTCTATTATTTCCACGACGCCCGGGGGTTCACTATCGGGGCCTCCAGCCTCTTGCTCTTTATCTATGTCTGCGCGGGGATGTTGGGGGCCCCGATCCTCAGCGTCGTCGCCACCCGGATCGGCAAGCATGTGACCCTGATGGGGGCGGCCATGGTCTATTCCGTCGGCCTGGTGGTGCAGTCCTTCGCGCCCAAGGGGGCATTTGGGATCGTCGCGGTGATGATGTTCGCGCTGGGCTTCGCGGCGTCCTGCTTTCCCCTCCTCGACCGGGCCATGGTGGCCGACGTGGGCGACGCCATCCGCCTGGAGAAAGGCAAGAACCGGATCAGCCTACTCTACGCCATGATCACCACCACCCAGAAGCTGGCCACGGCGCTCAGCATCGGCTTTTCCTTCACCGTGCTGGGCTGGCTCGGCTATCAGGCGCAGGACGGGGCGACCAACACCCCCGCCGCGATCCTCGGGCTGCAGCTGGTCTACATTCTGGGGCCCATCGTCTTCGTGATGATCGGCGGCGCCTGCTTCATCGGCTACAAGCTGGACGGGAAGCGCCACGCGGAGATCCGCCGAGGCCTCGCCATCGCCGAAGCCATGAGCGTGGAAGCGCCGATATTGGAGAGTTTATCCGGCGACGCGGGTGCGCCACGCCCGGCGGTGGGTCCGGCCTAACCGACCGCCAAATCCGCCGCATCCAGCGGCCCCCGCGCCGGGCCCAGCTCCCCCTCCCACCTCGCCACGACGGCGGCGGCGACGGAGTTGCCGATGACGTTGACGGCGGTGCGGCCCATGTCGAGGATGTGGTCGACGCCGAAGATCAGGGCGAGGCCGGCGGCTTCGGGAAGGTGAAAGGCCGGCAGGGTGGCGGCGACGACCACAAGCCCCGCGCGGGGGACGCCGGCGATCCCCTTGGAGGTCACCATGAGCATCAGGACGAGGGTGGCGATCTGGCCGGCGCTTAAGGACACGCCGAAGGCCTGGGCGATAAACAGCACCGCGAAGGTGCAGTACATCATAGAGCCCATGAGGTTGAACGAATAGCCGAGGGGCAGGACGAAGCTGGCCACCCGTTTGGAGACCCCGAACGCCTCCAGCGCCTCAAGCGTGCGTGGATAGGCGGCCTCCGAGCTCGCGGTCGAAAAGGCGATGAGGGCGGGCTGACGGATGGCGGCCAGGAGGACGCCAATGCGTCCGCCCACGGCCAGGGTCGCGGCGGCCAACATCAGGGCGCAGAGGATGGCGAGGGCGGCGTAGAAGTCACCGACAAAGGCGGCGTAGGTGGCGAGAATTCCGATCCCCTGCGTCGTCACCGTGCCCGCGATGGCGGCGAAGACGGCGATGGGCGCTGTGCGCATGACATAATTGGTGATGGTCAGCATGACTTGGGCGACCTGCTCGACCAGATGCAGCAGCCCCGCCGTGCGCTCCCCCAGGGCCGCCATGGCGCAGCCGAAGAAGGTGGAGAAGACCACGATCTGCAGCACCTCGTTGCGGGCCATGGCGTCGATGATCGAGGTGGGAAAGACGTGGCCCAGAAAGTCCTTGAGCGAGAGGCCGGTGGGCGCCCCAGCGCCGACCGGGCCTATCGGCGCGGTCAGGTGGAGGGATGAGCCCGGATGCAGCAGGCTGACCATGGCCACGCCCACCGTGAGCGAGATCACGGTGGCGCCGAGAAAGAAGCCGAGCGTCTTCAGGCCCACCCGCCCCACCGCCGATCCCGCCCCCAGATGGGCGATGCCGCTGACCAGGGTCGAGAAGACGAGCGGCGCGATGATCATCTTGATCAGACGCAGAAAGACATCGGTGATCAGGCCGAAATAACCCGCCGCATCCTTTAGCGCCGCCGGGTCATGGATGGTCGCGTGAGCCCCCGCGCCGGCCGCGAGGCCGAGCAGCATGCCGATGACGATGTAGAGGGTGAAGTTGCGCGACATGGATAGGCCCCGATTCCCTTCGCGCCCTTCGCGCCTTCGCGTGAGACCCTTAACCACACATGGGCTTCGCTCAAGGCGACGAAGGAATGACTCACGCGAAGGCGCAAAGGCGCGAAAGTTAAAAGCGTGGCCTTCGGCCTTTTCAGACCAGTTTCGCCGCAATCTCCATCAGGCCCTGCGCCGCTGCGCTGTCCGGCAAGGCGGCCACCACGGGGCGGCCGTCGTCGCCGCCGGCGCGGAGGGAGATGTCGAGGGGGACTTCGCCGAGGAACCGGGCGCCGAGCTTGAAGGCTTCGGCCTGGGCGCCGCCGCGGCCGAAGATCTCAATGGGGGCGCCGGTGGCGGGATCGGGGAAATAGGCCATATTCTCGATGACGCCCAGGATCGGCACCGGCGGGTTCATCTTACCGAACATGGCGAAGGCGCGGCGGGCGTCGATGAGGGCGACCTCTTGCGGCGTGGAGACAATGACGACGCCATCCACCACCAGCTTCTGCACCAGGGTGAGATGAATATCGCCGGTGCCGGGCGGCAGATCGACGACCAGCACATCCAGCGGCGCAGCGACGCCCCAGCGGACATCCTGCATCATCTGACGCAGGGCCGAAGAGGCCATGGGGCCCCGCCAGATCATGGGCGCCCCCTCATCCACGAGAAAGCCGATGGACATGACCTCCACGCCCCAGGCATTCAGGGGCTCCAACTTGCCGTCGACGAACGCGGGCTTGGCTGCCAGGCCAAACATGCGCGGCGCGGAGGGGCCGTAGATGTCCGCGTCCAGCAGGCCAACCTTCAGCCCCAGGCGCGCGAAGGCGCAGGCGAGATTGACCGCCACGGTGGATTTGCCGACCCCGCCCTTGCCGCTGGCCACCGCGATGACGCGCGCCACGTTTGGCAATCGCGCGGCGGGGGGCATGGCCGCGGTGTCGGCTTTAGGATCGGGGGCGACACGGGCGGGGCCGGAACGTGGGGGCGCGGCGGCCGGGGGCTTAAGCGGAAGGACGCGGGTCATAGGTTCATATTGCTTTGCGGCGCGGGCCGCCTCATATCGACCGACAGCCAAGGCTTTACAACCTTGCTGGCGCTCCCGCCCGCCCAAGATGAAAAGGCGTCCTCGCCGGTATGCCCTGGAACGATAACGCCAATCCCGGGCCGTGGGGCGCGCCGCCGACGCCGCCAGATGATGGTCGGGGCGATGGTCGGGGCCCGGAGGGTCCACAGCCCCGTCGCGATCCGCCCCGCCGGCCACCGCCCTCGGGTCCGGATTTCGAGGCCTGGCTCCAGCGTCTAAGACGGGAAGTGACCAAGCTCTTCGATCCCCGCGGTCGCGGACCTTTCAGCGGCCCACGCCTGCTCTGGGCGGCGCTCGGCCTGATCGTCTTCATCTGGATCGTCACGGGGATCTATATCGTCCAGCCTAACCAAGAGGCGGTGATCACCCGCTTTGGCATCTATTCCAGGTCCGTGGAGCCCGGCCTCCATTATCACCTGCCCGTGCCGGTGGAGGCGGCGCAGCTCGTCTCGGTGACCAATCAGAACAAGACGGTGATCGGCGGCTCGCAGGGCGCCGAGGAGCCGGATGAGAGCCTGATGCTCACCGGCGATGAGAACATCGTCGATCTCTCCTTCACCGTGCAGTGGCATGTATCGGACGCGGCGCAATATCTTTTCAATATCCGCGATCCCGACGCGGCGGTGAAGGCGGTGGCGGAAAGCTCCATGCGCGAGGTGGTGGGCCGCAGCCGCCTGACAGCCATCATCACCAATGGCCGGGGCGAGGTGCAGAACCAGACGGCGACGCTGATGCAGCGGACCCTGGATACCTATAAGGCCGGGGTCACCATCGACGCGGTGCAGATCCAGAACGCCAATCCGCCCCAGGACGTGGTGCCCGCCTATCAGGATATCGCCCGGGCCGGCCAGGACGCCCAGTCCTACATCAACGACGCCAACAAATACCGCAACCGCGTGGTCAATGAGGCCAAGGGCGACGCCGCCAAGATCATCCAGGCGGCAGAGGGGTATCAGCAGCAGGTGGTTAAGGAGGCGCAAGGCGAGGGGGCGCGGTTCGACGAGCTCTACGCCCAGTATCGCAAGGCCCCCGCGGTGACCAAGGAGCGGCTCTATATCCAGTCCATGCAGCAGATTCTGAGCCACACCCACAAGGTGATCGTGGATGCCAAGGGGGCCAATGCGCCGATCATCCTGCCGCCGGACGCCTTCCGCTCCACGGCGGCGACGGCCGCGGCGGTGAGCCCACCAGCCCCCACCCCGACACCACCCGCGGCGCCCGCGGCGGCGGCGGCATCGCAGGGGTCGCCCCAATGAACCGTACACTGATGATCTGGCTGGGGACGGCCGTCGCCGTCTTCATTCTGGCCGCCAACACCTTCTTCATCGTCCATCAGACCCAGCAGGTGGTGGTGGTGAATCTGGGCGAGCCGGTGCGGGTGATCAATCCACCGGGCGCCTATGATCCAGGCCTGAAGCTGAAATTGCCGTTTGTGGAAAGCCTGGTGGTTCTCGACAAGCGCAACCAGGCCATCGAGGCGGAGCGCGAAGAGGTGATTTCCGCCGATCAGCAGCGGCTGGTGGTGGACGCCTTCGTCCGCTACCGCATCTCCAACCCGCTGGAATATTATCGGACCCTACGCGACGAATCGATCGCGGCTGACCGTCTCAATCCACTGATCAATTCATCCCTGCGGCAGGTGCTGGGCTCGGCCACGGCCAATGAGATCATCTCCCAGAAGCGCGACATACTGATGGCCCAGACCCTGGCGGACGTGCGCGCCCGGGCCGCTCGCTCGCATCTTGGCATCGATGTGATCGACCTGCGCATCAAGCGCGCCGATCTGCCCGCGGCCAATCAGCAGGCGGTCTATCAGCGCATGAAATCCAACCTGGAGCAGCAGGCCGCCCAGATTCGCGCCGTGGGCGAGCAGAACCGCCGGGAGATCGTCGCCGACGCGGACAAACAGGTGACCATCACCCTGGCCGACGCCACCAAGGAATCCTTCACCGACCGGGGGAAGGGCGACGCCGAAAGCGCCCGCATCTTCGCCGCCAGCTTCGGCAAGGACCCCAAGTTCGCCGCCTTCTTCCGCTCCATGCAAGCCTATGAAGGCGTCTTTGCCGACGGGGACACGACGATGATCCTCTCGCCGGACAGTGACTTCATGAAGTATTTCGAGAAGGGTCCGGGGGCGAAGTAGAGGCGGTCTGGGACCAGGCGAGCCGCGCGACCGTCGCCGCCGACCGTCATCAGGGCGAGGTTCTGGCGGCAGCCTTAGGGCGGTCTCTGGGCGAAACCCGCGCGGTCATGTCGCTCAACCGCGGCGTCCAGGGCGCCGACGCCACCGTCACCCTCGCCGTCCGCTTCGCCTTCGCGCCGGTGAAATAGGGTTGCGAAACCCTACCCCCGAAACGGATCCCGCATCATGATGATGTCTTCCCGCTCGGGACTGGTGGTGACCAGCGCGATCTGGGCGCCGATGAGCTCCTCGATGCGGCGGACATATTTCACCGCTGCGGCGGGCAGGTCGCGCCAGGAGCGGGCTTTGTGGGTGATGCCGTTCCAGCCCTCGATCTCTTCATAGATGGGGATGACCGCCGCCTGTTCGCGCATGCCGGCGGGCAGATAGTCGAGAACCTCATCGCCCAGACGATAGCCGACGCAGATCTTCAAGGTCTCGAACCCATCCAGCACATCGAGCTTGGTGAGAACCACGCCATTGACGCCGCTGACGGCCACGGACTGTCGCACCAGCACCGCGTCGAACCAGCCGCAACGCCGCTTGCGCCCCGTGACGGTGCCGAACTCCGCGCCCCTCTGACCCAGCTTCTCGCCGGTCTCGTCATGGAGCTCGGAGGGAAAGGGACCTTCGCCCACACGGGTGGTGTAGGCCTTGACGATCCCCAGAACGTAACCCGCCGCCGAGGGACCCACGCCGGCGCCGGCCGCCGCTTGACCGGCCACCGTGTTGGAGGAGGTGACATAGGGATAGGTGCCGTGATCCACATCCAGCATCACCGCCTGGGCGCCCTCGAAGAGGATCTGGCGATTGGCCTTCTGGGCGGCGTCCAGAACGCGCCAGGCGGGCTGGATGAAGGGCGCCACCTGGGGCGCGACCTCCCGCAATTGCTCAAGGATCTCGTCGGCCGTGATTTCCGGCAGGTCCAGGCCGTGGCGAAGGGGCTGGTGGTGGGCGAGCAGGCGCTCGATCTTGAACTCCAGGGCCGTCTCGTCGGCGAGATCGCAGAAACGGATGGCCCGGCGCCCCACCTTATCCTCATAGGCCGGGCCGATGCCCCGCCCTGTCGTGCCGATCTTCCCCGCCCCGGCGCGCGCCTCCCGCGCCGCGTCCAGATCCCGGTGTAGGGGCAGCACCAGGGCGGCGGTGTCCGCAAGGACCAGGACCTCGGGCGTGATGGTCAGGCCCTGACCGCGCACGCGCGCGATCTCCGCCATCAGGGACCAGGGATCGACCACGACGCCATTGCCGATCACCGACAGCTTGCCCTGGGCCACGCCCGAAGGAAGCAGGGAGAAACGGTATTCGGTATTGCCCACCACGATGGTGTGGCCGGCATTGTTGCCGCCCTGAAAACGCACCACCACGTCGGCCCTATCGGCCAACCAGTCGATGACCTTGCCCTTGCCCTCGTCGCCCCACTGGGCGCCGATCACCGTCACGTTTCCCACGATCCTGCTTCCCGCCTCTGTCTTTCGCGCCGCATTGGCGGAAAGGCGTCGCGCGATTCGTGCGTGGGCGGCCTTTCCGAGGCCCTTTAACGCGTGCGGCAGAAAGAGGGAACCACGAAGGGCACGAAGCGACACAAAGGTTCACGGAGGCGCCCCGCGCGAACCTCGGCGCCCGCGGTTGAGCCCCCGTCCTTAGGTCTTAAAGATCCAACTCAGCCGTGAGCGCCGCTTCGGCCATGGCGCAGTGCATGGCGATGCCGCGGGCCATCACGTCTTCGTTGAGGACCATGCGGTTGGAGTGGAGGGCGCAACAGGTGCGGTAATCGCCGCCCTCCGGCGCCGCGCCCAGGAACACCATGGCGCCGGGCGACTTCTGCAGGATGTAGGAGAAATCCTCGGCCCCCATGAGCGGGTGGGTCATGGTGACCCAGCCCTCCTCGCCATAGAGCGCGCGGGCGGTCTCGGCGGCCAGATCGGTGATGCGGCCATCGCAGACCGTCACCGGGAAGCCCGGAATAATGTTCACCTCGGCCCGGGCGCCATGGGCGGCCGCCACATGTTCGGCGACCCGGCGCAGGCCCTCGTGCACCGTGGCGCGGGTGGTCTCGGAGAAGGAGCGGATGGTGCCCTCCATCCAGGCGTCCTCCGGGATCACGTTGTTGGTCGTGCCGGCCTTGATGTGGGCGACAGTGAGGACCGAGGGCTCGAACACCGGCACGCGGCGGGTCATCATGGCCTGGAGCGCGGTGACGATCTCGCAGAGGATGGGAATGGGGTCCACCGCGTCATTGGGCATGGAGGCGTGACCCCCGGCCCCCAGAACCCGCACGGTTAGCCTGTCGGCCGCCGCCATGAGGGGGCCCGTGCGCCCGGCGAAGACGCCGGTGGGCATATTGGGGGAGATATGCAGGGCGAAGGCCACGTCCGGGACGGGGTCGATAAGGCCGTCGTCCAGCATGAACCGCGCGCCGTGCCAGCCCTCTTCCCCCGGCTGGAACATGAACATCACAGTGCCGGGCAGGCTCTCGCGCCGAGCGCACAGG
Source organism: Caulobacteraceae bacterium (assembly GCA_003136615.1). GTDB lineage: Bacteria > Pseudomonadota > Alphaproteobacteria > Caulobacterales > Caulobacteraceae > Acaudatibacter. The sequence continues at coordinate 13,901 of PLFA01000026.1, forward strand.
GCCGCCGCCGCGCCCGCCAGCATCGCTACATGGGTGTCATGGCCGCAGGCATGCATGGCGCCCTCATGCTTGGAGGCGAAGGCGAGGCCCGTGTCCTCCTGCAGCGGCAGGGCGTCCATATCCCCGCGCAGCAGAACCGTGCGGCCATTGGCCGGCCCGCGCAGGATGGCGACGAGGCCCGAGGTGGATCCCCCCTCGCGAATCTCCAGGGGCAGGCCCGCCAGGGCGGCCTTCACCTTGGCCGTGGTCTTGGGAAGGTCTAGACCCACTTCCGGTTCGGCGTGAATGGCCCGGCGCAGATCGATGGCCGCGGCGAGGCCCGCGTCGCCGGCCGCGCGCCAGGCGTCGGCGTCCAGGGTCATGGCGTTCATGAGGGCCTCGCATGTCTGTGACAGGAACGGTTGAGGGAGATTGACGGCCAAGTCTCGCGGGAGTCCAGGGCGCCGGCTTTCCTCGCGCGCGGATCGGCGGTTATATCGGCGCCATGACCCGCCCGCGCTTTCATCTCGCCTTTCCCGTGCACGACCTGGCCGCGGCCAGGAGCTTCTATGGCCAGGTTCTGGGCTGCCCCGAGGGTCGCTCGGCGGCGGATTGGGTGGATTTCGATCTTCTTGGCCATCAGATCGTCGCGCACCTCGCCCCCACAGAGGCGGCCAGCTCCACCAACCCAGTGGATGGGGAGGACGTGCCTGTCCGGCATTTTGGATTGATCCTGAGCTCCGAGGACTGGCGCGATATGGCCAAGCGCCTGCAGGATTGCGGGGCCCGATTCCTCATCCCGCCCCAGGTGCGCTTTAAGGGCGAGGCGGGCGAGCAAAGTACGATGTTCGTTCTCGATCCCTCCGGCAACGCCCTGGAATTCAAGGCCTTCGCCGACGACGCCCAGGTGTTCGCCAGATGAAGGTGTCTGCGCAATGAGCTTGGCGACCCTCGCGCGGGTGCGGTTCGCAGACATCGAGGCCGCGTCCCATCGGCTGGAGGGGCTGGCGGTGCGCACGCCCCTGCTGGAAAGCCCGGCCCTCAACGCGCGCCTTGGCGGGCGGGTGCTGATCAAGGCCGAGACCCTGCAGCGGGTGGGCGCCTTCAAGTTTCGCGGCGCCTATAATCGCCTGAGCCAGCTCGATGAGGCTGAGCGCGAGCGGGGCGTCGTCGCCTTTTCCTCCGGCAATCACGCCCAGGGCGTGGCCCTGGCGGGGAAGGCCCTGGGCATGCCCGTGCTGATCGTCATGCCCTCCGACGCGCCCAAGGTGAAGGTGGAGGCCACGCGCAACTACGGCGCCCAGATCCGCCTCTATGACCGGGCGACGGAGAACCGCGAGGCCATCGCCGCCGAGCTCGCCGCCCAGCGCGGCGCCGTGGTGGTCCCGGCCTTTGACGACCCGGACGTCATCGCGGGGCAAGGCACGGTGGGCTTGGAGATCGCCGAGCAGATCCGGGGGCTGCATGAGCTGCTGGTCCAGGTGATCGGGCCCGTGGGCGGCGGGGGGCTCATGGCGGGGACGAGCACCGCCCTTCGGGCTATGGCGCCCCAGGCCCGGATCTACGGCGTTGAGCCAGAGGGCTTTGACGACACGCGCCGCTCCCTGGAGGCCGGAAAGCGCGTGGGCGCCCCGCCCGCCCGGCGATCCCTCTGCGACTCCCTGGAATCGCCCATGCCCGGCGAACTGACCTTCCCGGTGTTGAAGGAGAACCTGGCCGGCGTCTTCACCGTGAGCGATGCGGAAGTGGCTGAGGCCATGCGCTACGCCTTCGCGGAGCTGAAACTTGTTGTTGAGCCGGGTGGCGTCGTAGCCCTGGCCGCCCTGCTGGCGGGCAAGGCCCAGGCGAGCGCCCTGGGCGTCACCGTGATCATCCTCTCCGGCGGCAATGTGGACCCTGAGCTCTTCAGCCGGGTCCTGGCGGCGACGCTATAGAGATCGTCGAAGACGTACGCGCGTCGCCCAAGCCTCGGCGTCGTTTCGTCTGGGGCTTGATCGTCCTGGCCGGGGTCATTGTGATCGGGGCCCTGTTCATCCGGGAAAATGTGATCGCGACGCGCCTATTACGGGCTGACCCGGACACCCTGAACTCCGACCTCCGCCTGAAGCGCCTCGCAATCAGTCGGGGCGCTCCGATCTTCCACAGCCGCTGCGCCAGTTGCCATGGCGATCATGGCGAGGGTGATCCGTCGCGCGGGTTTCCAAATCTGACCGACAAGGACTGGCTCTATGGCGAAGGCCAGGTCAGCGACATCGAGCGGGTGGTCGATTACGGCATCCGCGCGCCCAACCCCAAGAGCTGGAACATGGTGATCATGCCGGCCCTCGCCACGCCCGATCCTGGCGGGGAGAAGGGCCTGCAGCCCCTGTCGCCGGACGATATCGACGACGTGACCAACTACCTGATGCAGGTGGAGCATCGCCCGCACGATAGAGCCGCCGCCGCGCGCGGCGAGGTCATCTATCAGACGCGCGGCGCCTGCTATGACTGCCATGGCGCCGACGCGGGCGGCGATTCAGCCATCGGGGCGCCCAATCTGGCCGACCATATCTGGCTCTATGGCGATGGCAGCCGCGCAGCGATCTTCCAATCCATCGCCCGGGGGCGTCACGGCATGTGCCCGGCCTGGATCAAGATCCTGCGGCCCGCCCAGATTCGAGAGGTGGCGGTCTATGCCCATTCGCTGTCCGACGCCCGCGCGGCGGGCAAGGTTAACTGAATGATGGCGCTTCCAACGCCCGACACAGACTCCGACTGGCGCGATATCCGAAAAGTCAGCCCACGCCGGTCGCTGGTCTTGATGGCGCTGGGCGCGATCATTGGCCTCGGCGTCGCGGGTTACGCCCTCTTCGCCGCCAAGGGCACCTCGACCCTGGTGGTTCCCCCCGAGGATGTGGCGCTGGTCAATCAGCAGCCGATCTCGCGCAGCGATTTCCTGATCCAGCTCCAGAGTCTGTTCAGCGTCGACCTGGCCCATTCCAGCCCGGCCGAGCGCCAGAAGGTGCTGAACGACATGATCCGCGAGGAGCTTTTCGTGCAGCGGGCCAAGGAACTGGACGTGGCGGGCGCCGATCCCGACGTCCGCGCGGCCATGGTGGGCGCCGTCGAGCAGGAGATCGCGGCCGACGCCATCACGAGCCAACCCAGCGACGACAAGCTGCGCACCTTTTATCAGGCGAATCGATCGCGCTACGCCAGCGAGGGGACGATGACGGTCCGCGACCTGGTGTTTCCCGCCGATCGGGCCAGCGAGGCCGCCACCGCGCTGAAGGCCGGCGCCGACGCGGACGCGGTTCTGGCGCGCTTCGGCGGCCACGACTCGAAGCGAACACGGGCCACGGAGTTCTATTTCGCCGCCAAGATCCACCTGGGCGACCGCGATTTCGCCGTGGCGCGCGCCTTGCCCAACGGCGGCGTTTCCGCGCCCCTCAGCGAAGCGGATGGGACGCACCTCCTCTATGTCGCCCAGAACAAGCCGCCGGTCTCCATGGACTTCACCCAGGCGCGGGACCAGGTGCTGGCCGACTACCGCGCCGATGCGATCGCCCGCCTGCGCGTCGGCGATGAAGCCTTCTTTCGCAAGCGGGCCAATATCCTGATCGCGCGGGACCTTAAGCCTTGAGGCGTCTCCTCGTCGCGCTTGGGCTGATTTGGCTCGCCTTCGTCGCCCCGGCGACGGCCCATACGCGCAGCGAATCCCATTCGGTCTGGGAAATCAGCGGCGGCCATGTCGATCTGGTCATGACCATCCCTGAGCTTGAGGCGCGTCGGCTGGCGCCATCCGGCGCCCCGCCCAGCGACGACACGGTGAAGGCCTATCTAATGGCGCGGGTCTATCCGACCGCGGGTGGCAAGCGCTGCGCCCTCGTTCCGCCGGTGGAGACGCTGTCGGCGACGCCAGGCTTTCGCAAATATGACTTCACCTTTCGCTGCCCGGGCGGCGGCGACATCGCGATCACCTCGGGCGCCTTTTTCGATCTTGTCCCCAGCCACACCAACTTCGCCCAGATCCAGAACGCCGCCTCGGGGGCGTTCACCGAGCAACTGATCACGCGCGACCGCCAGACGATCGAGGTAACGGGCGGCGAGAGCGACAGGCTGCAAAGCGCCAGTTTCCTGGACTTCATCGGCATGGGGATCATGCACATCTTCACTGGGGTCGATCATATGTCGTTCCTGCTGGGGCTGGTGCTGATTTCCCGGCGGCTGAAGGATCTGGTGTTCGTCGTCACCGGCTTCACCATCGGCCATAGCCTGACCCTGGCCCTGGCGGTGACCGGCGTCATCCGGCCCCATGCGGAATATATCGACGCCCTGGTCGCCCTGACCATCGCCCTGATCGGGGCGGAGAATATCGCCGTCCAGACCGAAAGGCCCCTGGCCGTGGCCGCCGGCCTTGGAGTCTTCCTGGTCGCCATGGTCGGGCTCAAGTTGCTGGGCCTTGGCGGACTGCCCAGCCTGTTGCTGCTCGGGATCGGGCTCTTCGCCTGCAACTATCTGATGATCTCTGGCCACATGCGGGACGCGGGCCGGTTGAGGATGGTGATCACCCTGGTGTTCGGTCTGATCCACGGCTTCGGGTTCGCCGCCGATCTGTTGCAGATGCAGATTCCCACGCTTCGCCTGGCGGAGCTCCTGGTGGGCTTCAACCTCGGCGTCGAGATCGGCCAATTGACCCTGGTCCTGGCCGTGACCCTCCTGGTCATTGGACTGTCCAGGATGAAATGGACCCTGCCCCGCCCCATCGTGGTGGATGTCGCCGCGGCGTTCCTGGTCGGGCTCGGCGTCTACTGGTTCGTGAGCCGCAGCTACGCCTAGAGCGTGACGCGGCTTATAGGCGCCCAGGGGATAGGCGTGGGCGGCGATAGGCGGTGGGATCGCCGCCGCCCCGGGCGCTGATCCGGGAGAGCGCCTCGGCCAGAGGCTCGATGGCCACGGCCATGTGGTAGGCGTTGGCGTGGATGAGGCGGGCGGCGTCCAGCATCATTCCCACATGGCCGCGCCAGAAGACGAGATCGCCGCGTTCCAGCTGGGCGAGATCGGCGGCGACGCCCAGGGCCTGTTGCTGATCGGAATCCCGGGGGCAGGCGAGGCCGCCGGCCCAAAGCGCTTGCTGAATGAGGCCCGAACAGTCCAGGCCCAGGCTGTCGCGCCCGCCCCAGAGATAGGGTGTTCCCAGGAACATCTCCGCCGTGGCCGCGGGCTCGGCGAAGGCCTGACCTATGGGGGCTAGGTGGCGCGTGGGAATCCAGCCGGCGCCTTTCGCGTGGGACAGCTCCCCCTTTTCGTCGGTGATGCGCACCAGGGCGTTCAGGCTGATGGGGCCGAAAGGCGCTGTCTTAATGGAGGGTCCGGCGAAGGCGAAGGTGCGCGGCGCGATCACCCAGTGGGTCGCGTCGATCATCTCAGGCGAGAGGGCGTCGGCCGGCGTCCATCCCACATAGCCATCCCGCCGGGCCTGGCCCCAGACATAACCGTCGCGCGCGTCCAGGACGTCGAAAGTCTCGCCAAAGATGAGCTGGCTGACCTGTTCGGCGTCGTCGGCGGGGCCGGCCCGCAGCGACGCCCGGGGCGCGATTACCCGCCGGGGCGCTGGCGCAACGAACCGCGGGGCGCGAACCACGCCCTCCAGCTCCAGGCTGGCGAGGTCGGACCGGGCCGCGATCAGGCGATGATCCCTGCTCAAGGCTTCCGTACTCACCCTTTTGGGAACCTGGCTTCCAGCATGGCGAAAAGCGCCAGAATCGCCTGCGCCTCCGCGCCGACGGGAAAACCCGGGCGGGCCTTCGGATTCCAGGCATAGATATCGAAATGGACCCACGGCCCGGGCGGGGCGAAGCGCTTCAGAAACAGGGCGGCGGTGATCGAGCCGGCCTGGGCCCAGCCGTCCGGATCGTTCTTCAGATCGGCGATGTCGCTGTCCAGGGAGGCCGCGTAGCCGCCCCACAGGGGCATGCGCCAAAGGGGGTCCTCGGTGGCCTTTGACGCCCGGGCGATCGCGGCGGCGAGGGGCTCGTCGTCGGTATAGAAGGGTATCACCTGCGGTCCGAGGGCGACCCGCGCCGCGCCGGTGAGGGTAGCCAGATCGAGGGTCAGGGCCGGTTCAAGCTCGGCCGCGCGGGTCAGGGCGTCGGCCAGGATCAGGCGACCTTCCGCGTCGGTGTTGCCCACCTCGATGGAGAGCCCCTTACGCGAGGCCAGGACATCGCCCGGACGCATGGCGTCGCCGGAAATGGCGTTCTCCACCAGGGGGGCGAGGATATGGAGGCGTACGGGAAGGTCCGCCCCCATGATCATTTGCCCGAGCGCCAGGGCGTGGGCCGCCCCGCCCATATCCTTCTTCATCAGGCGCATGGAGCCGCCGGGCTTGATATCGAGGCCGCCGGTGTCGAAGGCGACCCCCTTGCCCACCACCACCAGCACGGGATGGGCGGGATCGCCCCAGCTGATCTCCACCATGCGCGGGCCTCGCGCCGGATGGGCGGCCCGGCCCACGGCGTGGACGGCGGGATAACCGGCGGAGATGAGATCATGTCCTTCGACGACGACGATCTCGGCCCCATGCGCCGCGGCGAGATCGCGCGCGATGGCCTCCATCTCCGCCGGTCCCATGTCATTGGCGGGCGTATTGACCATGTCCTTGGCCAGGGCGCAGGCGGCGGCCAGGAGGCTGACTCTGTCGAGATCCGCCCGCGCGGGCGCGATCAGCCGCGCGGGGGCCCCGGGCTTGTCCTGGCGATAACGCCCGAAGCGATAGGCGCCCAAGGCCCAGGCGAGCGCCACCAGGAGGGGGTCGGCGGTGAGCGCGCCCTGGATGCGGTAATCCCCCGCGGGCAGCCGGGAGGAGAGGCCGCGCCAAGGTTTCGACGAGGCGCCGTCGTCGCCAAGACCGAACAGCACTTCCGCGACCGCCCCCGCGGCGTCGGGAATCAGCACGATCTCCCCCGCCTTGCCCGTGAATTTCCCGAGGGTCGCAGCCGCGCGGCTCTCGGGCGGGAGGCGCTCCGCCAGGTCGGCCCAGTCCGCGGACGTCACGGGGCGGATCGGGATACCGAGGTCCGCGCCGGCGGGAATAACGACGTCGGACATCACCACGCAACGCTCCTGAAGGGACACTTGAGGGCGGGTCTTCTACCACCAGAGCCCCGCCCCGCACATGATCCGCCTACGCCAGACCTTGTTAAGCTTTTCTTAGCGAAAAATACCTGGGCGGGAGCGTCCGAACCGGTTGACGCTGCGAGTCCCTTGTGTCCCCATATGTGGGGTGCGCCGCTGCTTCGGGCACTAGATTTAGATGGCGATGGAGCATTCCCTTTATCGCCGCGCATCCGTGGGGACTGGTATGAATTCAGGTCAGGCGATCAAGACCTCTCTTCCCGCGCCGCGCCGCGTGGAGCCCCGGAAGTCCGAGCGTCCGAACCTGCATCTGGTGCGCAAGGTGGAGATCGACCGGTCCCGGGACGCCCTGCTCACCGATTTCGGGCGCACGACCCTGGAGGACCGGTATCTGCTGGCGGGCGAATCCTATCAAGACATGTTCGCCCGCGTTGCCACGGCCTTCGCCGATGATTCCGACCATGCCCAGCGCATCTATGACTACATTTCACAACTCTGGTTCATGCCCTCGACCCCCGTCCTCTCCAATGGTGGGGCCAGCCGGGGCCTGCCGATCTCCTGCTTTCTGAACGCCGTGGGCGATTCGCTGGAAAGTATCGTCAGCACCTGGAATCAGAATGTCTGGCTCGCCGCCAATGGCGGGGGCATCGGCACCTATTGGGGCGGCGTGCGCTCCATCGGCGAGAAGGTGAAGGGCTCGGGGCAAACGAGCGGCATCATCCCGTTCATCCGGGTCATGGACAGCCTCACCCTCGCCATCAGCCAGGGGTCCCTGCGCCGAGGTTCGGCGGCGGTCTATGTGGACATCCACCATCCGGAGATCGAGGAATTCCTCGAAATCCGCAAACCTTCGGGCGACTTCAACCGCAAGTCCCTCAATCTGCATCACGGCATATCCATCACCGATGAGTTCATGGAGGCTGTGCGCGACGGGGACGCTTTCGCGCTTCGCTCTCCCAAGACCGGCGAGGCCGTGCGCATGGTGGACGCCCGCTCCCTCTGGCAGAAGGTGCTGGAGCTGCGGCTTCAGACGGGTGAACCTTATCTGATCTTTTCTGACGCGGTGAACAGGGCGATGCCCCAGCATCAGAAGGATCTGGGCCTCAAGGTTCGCCAGTCAAACCTCTGCTCGGAGATCATGCTGCATTCCGGCCCCGACCATCATGGGGTGGAGCGCACGGCGGTCTGCTGCCTCTCCTCGGTCAATGCCGAAATGTTCATGGAGTGGCGGGATCATCCCACGTTCATCGAGGACATCATGCGCTTCCTCGACAATGTGCTGCAGGATTTCATCGACCGCGCCCCGCCGGAGATGGAGGCGGCCACCTATGCCGCCATGCGCGAGCGCTCGGTGGGCCTGGGACTCATGGGCTTCCATAGTTTCCTGCAAGGTCAGGGCGTGCCCTTCGAAAGCGCGCTGGCCAAATCCTGGAACATGCGCATCTTCAAGCACCTGCGCCGGGCCAGCGACGCCGCCAGCGTGGTCTTGGCCGAAGAGCGCGGCGCCTGCCCCGACGCCGCCGAGCGCGGGGTGATGGAGCGGTTCTCCCACAAGCTCGCCATCGCGCCGACCGCTTCGATCTCGATCATCTGCGGGGGAACGAGCGCCGGCATCGAGCCGATCCCGGCCAATGTCTATACCCACAAGACCCTCTCGGGCTCCTTCGCCGTGCGCAATCCCTATCTCGAGAAGGTGCTGGCGGAGAAAGGTCAGGACACGCCCCGGGTCTGGGCGTCGATCCTGGAGAATGAGGGCTCGGTGCAGCACCTGGATTTCCTGAGCGATCTGGAAAAGGACATCTTCAAGACCGCCTTTGAGATCGATCAGCGCTGGATCATCGACTTGGCCGCCGACCGCACGCCCGATGTCTGCCAGTCCCAATCCGTCAATGTCTTCCTGCCCGGCGACGTGGATAAGTGGGATCTGCACATGCTGCATTTCCAGGCCTGGGAGCGGGGCATGAAGAGCCTCTATTATCTGCGCTCCAAGTCCGTGCAGCGGGCCGCCTTCGCCGGCGCCGACATGGCCACCGAGACCGCCGGCAAGGCGATGGAGGCCCGGACCGACTACGAGGAGTGCCTCGCCTGCCAGTGATAGGGCGCGGCCCTACGCCACACGCCAGTGCGACGCGTTCGGCTAAACATCCGAAGATCGCGGTTTTGTAATCGTCACCCCGGACGGCCCGTAGGGACGATCCGGGGCCCAGGGGACTGGATGCTGCGTTGCGGTTAGCCCTCTTTGAGATCACGCCCAGTCACCTGGGCCCCGCATCTTCGCTACGCCACGTGCGGGGTGACGTTAATAGGGAGGAGCTTTAACCTGAGCTCATCATTCCCACCCATGCCAGACGCCGACTTTCACCTCTATGATTTGCGCGTCGAGGTCGTCCATGATGGCCTCACCCCGATCTATTGCGGGGCGAAGGCGGGGGATTATTTCGAGCTGAGGGGGGAGATGCTCCACCTGCCCGAGGGCCAGGGCTTTTCCATCTATTCCTTGGCCGCGGTCCTGCCGCTTCTGGCCGCGAAGCAGAGGCCGACCGACCCCCTGGATTGGATGACCAGCGACGCGGAGGTCGCCTGCCCCGACCCCAACTGCAAGACGCGCTTTCGCATCACCCGCGAGGGCCTGCGCGCCTTTCGGCGATCGGACACGACAGCCACGCCGCCGCCTGAAGCTTAAGATCGTGATCCCCAGGGTCCAGCTCACCCCCGACTATTCGATCTCCCGCGTCATCAAGGGCGGATGGCACCTGGCCGGCGGTCATGGCGAGATCAATCCGGATGAGGCCATCGCCGACATGGCGCGCTTCGTGGAGGCGGGGATCACCACCTTCGATTGCGCCGATATCTATGCTGGCGTGGAAGAGCTGATCGGGGCCTTCCGCCGGGCCTACCCCTCCCTGGCGCGGCAGATTCAGATCCACACCAAATATGTGCCCGACCTCTCCGCCCTCCGGAGCCTGACGCCCGAGGACGTGGCGCGGGGCATTGATCGCTCGCTGCGGCGCCTCGGCGTGGAACGGCTCGACGTGGTGCAGTTTCACTGGTGGGACTATGCCGCCCCCCACTATGTGGAGACCGCCCTGGCGCTGGACCGCCTCCGCGCCGCGGGCAAGATCGGCCATGTGAGCCTGACCAATTTCGACGCGCCGCGCCTGACCGAAATCCTCGCCGCCGGCGTGTGCGTTCTCAGCCATCAGGTTCAGTATTCCCTGATCGATGACCGGCCCGCCGGGGCGATGGCGAGGCTCTGCGCGGAGAATAGCGTCAGCCTCCTCAGTTACGGCGCTCTGGCGGGGGGCTTTTTCTCCGGCCGATGGCTGGGCGCCTCCGAGCCCACGGACCTCACCAACCGCTCGCTGATCAAGTACAAGCTGATCATCGACGATTTCGGCGGCTGGGACCTTTTCCAGGAGCTTCTGCGCACCCTAGACCTGATCGCCCGCAAGCATGGCGCCACCATCGCCCAGATCGCCGCGCGGCTCGTTCTCGACAAGCCCGCCGTCGCTGCGGTGATCATTGGCGCGACCAGTACGGCGCATCTTGAGGAACACGTGGGCATTTTCGCGCTTGACCTGTCCCTTAAGGATCGCGCGGGGATCGACCAGGTTCTCAGCCAGCGCCGAGGGCCTGAAGGCGACGTCTATGACCTGGAGCGCGACCGACATGGGCGACACGGGGCGATCATGAAATATGAGCTGAATGCTTGAGGAGGTGATCCCGCCCTCCGACGCCGACGCTTATCCCCGGCCCTGGCGCGCCTGGAGCGCGGTGCTGATCCTCACGGCCACGGCCATCCTCTCCTATACCGACCGGCAGGTCCTCAGCCTGCTCGTCGATCCCCTGCGGGCCGATCTCCATATCTCCGACACGCAGGTGAGCCTGCTTTTGGGAACCGCCTTCGCGCTGGTCTATGGGGTCGCGGGCGTACCCCTGGGCTGGCTGGCGGACCGGGTCTCGCGTCGGGGTCTCATCGCCGCGGGGGTGCTGGTCTGGAGCCTGGGCACGGTCTCAAGCGGTCTCTCCCACGGTTTTGGCCAGATCATGGGGAGCCGCGTTCTGGTGGGTCTCGGCGAAGCGGCCCTCTCCCCCGCCGCCATCGCCCTGATCAGTGACTGTTTCCCGCCGCAGAAGCGCGGCGCCGCCGTCGGTCTTTTCTTGAGCGGCATCGCGGTGGGCGTCGGGGTCTCAATCCTGATCGGCGGCGCCGTACTGCGGGTCGTCGAGCTGGGCCTTCTTGCCGCCACGCCCCTGCATGTCCTGGCGACCTGGCGCCTCGTCCTCCTGCTCACCGGCGCGCCGGGCCTCGCCTGGGTCTTCGTGATCCTCATGATTCGCGAGCCGCGCCGTCGCGCGGGCCCAGCTGACCGCGAAGCGTTTGCTGGACGTGTCAGCCTCGCCCACTGGCGCCGCGCGGCGCCGGTCTATGTCGTCCTGGCCCTGGCCTCGCTGGTGGACAATGCGGTGGGCGCCTGGGCCCCGTCTCTCCTCATCCGGTCCTTCGGCATGAACGCGGCGCGGGTGGGCCTGGAGCTCGGGCTCTTTCTCGCCATCGGCTACGGCGGCGGGGTCCTGGCGGGCGGCGTGCTGGCGGACGCGGTGGGCTCAAGAGGCGGATGGCCCGCCAAGCTGGGGGTCTGCCTGGCGACGAGCCTCGCCATTCCGCCCCTCTCGCTCCTCATCAGCGCCTCCGGGGCGGCCTGGGTTCTGGCGGGCGTGCCCGTCTATTTCGCCCTCTCAGGGATCGTCACCGCGGCGGGGTTTTCAACCCTTCTCGACATCACGCCACCCCAGTCTCGGGCGCTGGCCATGTCGGTGAGCTTTTTCCTGAATGTCGCCATCGGGGCGGGGGCGGGACCGACGCTTGTCGCCCTGGCCGCGGCTCAAGTCTTCCCGGCTCAGGGCCTCGGACCCGCCATCACCCTGACGGTCGCGGCGGGTTACGCTCTCACGGCGCTCGCGGCGTTCTGGCGCTTGCGCCCACGCTCTGGCTCTGGCTCTGGCTCTGGCTCGCCAAGGGCGCCGGTGGCATAGGTCGCCGGATAACCCGAAACGAGGCCCGCTCTTAAGAATGTCAGCTTCCCTCCGCGTCGCCACCCTTCCCTCCCGCGACCCCGCTATCCCGCGCCACGACTGGACCCTGGAGGAGGTCGAGGCCCTCTTCGAGCTTCCGTTCATGGATCTGCTGTTCCGGGCGGCCGAGCTCCACCGCCAGCACTTTGATCCCAATGAACTGCAACGCTCGCAGCTTCTTTCGATCAAGACCGGCGGCTGCCCCGAGAACTGCGGCTATTGCAGCCAGTCCCAGTCCTTCGACACGGGCGTGGCGGCTAGTGCTCTCATGCCCCTGGCGGAGGTGATCGCCCAGGCCACGGCCGCCAAGGCCGGCGGGGCGCAGCGTTTCTGCATGGGCGCGGCCTGGCGGGATGTGAAACCCCGCGATCTGCCGAAGGTCACGGCCATGATCGCCGGGGTCAAGGCGCTCGGCCTGGAGACCTGCGCGACGCTTGGCATGCTGAGCCGCGATCAGGCCGTGGCGCTGAAAGACGCCGGCCTGGACTACTACAATCACAACCTCGATACCGGGCCGGACTATTACGACACGGTGGTCACCACCCGCGCCTATCAGGACCGGCTGGACACCTTGAGCGCCGTGCGCGACGCGGGCCTTTCGACCTGTTGCGGCGGCATTATCGGCATGGGCGAGACGCGCCGGGACCGCGCGGGGCTGCTGCATCAGTTGGCCACGTTGCCCGCCCACCCCGAGAGCCTGCCCATCAATGATCTTGTGCCCATTCCCGGCACGCCGCTGGGCGACTCGTCTGCCGTGGACGGCCTGGAGTTCGTGCGCATGATCGCCGTGGCGCGACTGGTCTGCCCCAAAGCCGTCGTGAGACTCTCGGCGGGGCGCGAACAGATGAGCCGGGAGCTCCAGGCCCTGTGCTTTCTCGCCGGCGCCAATTCGATCTTCGTAGGCGACCGCCTTCTCACCACCTCAAATCCCGCGCGCGAGGCGGATGAGGCCTTTCTCGCCGACCTGAAGATGCGGCCCATGGCGTGATTGATCGGAGGTTCTTTCTGCAAGCCTCCAGCGCCGCCGTCCTGGCCGCCGGCTCCGCGGCGGCGGCGGACGGCGACCCAGCCCTGCGAGCGCTCCTGCAAGAGGGCGCGGAGCGGTTTCTTATCCAGTGGCCGCAGGATGCAACCCGGATGGACTTCGATGTGGGCGCCCACGCCGGGCTCCGCGCCCATCTGGATGATCGCTCGGCCGCCGGCCAGACCGCCTTAAGGATCAGCGCGGAGGCCATGCGCGCGGCGCTATTGCGGATCGATCCCGGCGCCCTCTCCACTGCCGCCACGCGGGAGAGGGATGTGGCCCTCTTCGTCTACTCGACTTTCGGCGACCTGCTGGGGCGCTATGGCTATATCGACCTCAACTTGCGGCCCAGCCCCTATGTGGTGAGCCAGATGAACGGCGCCTATTACTGGCTGCCGGAGACCATTGGCGCTGGCCAGCCGCTGCAAACCTTCGCCGATGTGGAGGCCTGGTATGGCCGCCTCAACGCCCTGGCCGTCGCCCTGGACCAGGAGACGGACCGCATCCGCGAGGACGCGGCGCGTGGCGTCGCCCCGCCGGGATTCGTGATCGATGCGACGCTTCCCCAGATCGCGAAGCTGCGTGATGCGCCGCCGCTAACCTCAGCTTTTCTCGCGCCCGCCATCGCCCGCGCGGCCAAGGCGGGGCTCGGCGATATCGGCCCGCGCGGCGAGGCGATTTTTCGCGGTGTGATCGCCCCGGCCCTCAGCCGCCAGATTGCCGCCCTTGAGGCCCTGCGCCCCACGGCGGTTGATGACGCTGGCGTCTGGCGCCTGCCGGACGGCGAAGCCTATTACGCCGCCGCTCTGCGCGCCAATACGACCCTGGACGTGGCGCCGGGCGATCTCCATGACGCCGGCCAGGCCCAGGTGGACGCCCTCCTTTCCGAGATCGATATGAGCCTGAAGGCCCAGGGCCTGACCCTCGGCTCGGTGGGGGAACGTCTGGGCGTCCTCAACCGCGATCCCCGCTTTCGGGTCTCCGACGACAACGCGGGCCGCGCCCGGCTCATGGCGCTCGCTCGACATGAGTTAGCGGATGTCATCCAGCGCCTGCCCCGCGCCTTCAACAACCCCCCGGTCGATCCCATTGTCGTGCGCCGGATGCCGCTCGCCGTAGAAGCCGGATCGCCGGGCGCCTTTTATCAGGAGGGGGCGAAGGGTGAGCCGGGGGTCTTTGAGATCAACCTCCAGCACCCCGCCGACCTGGCCCTATGGCGCCTGCCAACCCTTACCCATCATGAGGGCGTGCCCGGGCACCACTTCCAGTTCAGCATTGTGCGACACGACGGGGCCCTGCCGCTCTTCTCTCGGCTGCTGCAGTTCTCGGCCTATACCGAGGGCTGGGCTCTCTATGCGGAGCAGGTGGCCGACGAGATCGGATGCTATGAGAATGATCCGTTCGGGCGGATCGGCTATCTGCAATCGAAGCTCTTCCGGGCGGCGCGGATCGTGGTGGACACCGGAATCCATCATAAGCGCTGGACCCGCGATCAAGCGGTGGATTTCATGGTCAGTCGCATCGGCGAAACCCCGAACGAGACCCGGCGGGAGGTCAACCGCTACTGCGTCTATCCAGGCCAGGCCTGCAGCTTCAAGGCCGGCGCCAACACCATCGTCGCCGCCCGCGAGGCGGCGCGGCAAAGGCTCGGCGCGCGGTTTGACATCCGCGTCTTCCACGACATCGTGCTGAATTCCGGACCGGCGCCCATGAGCGTCCTGGAGAGGACGATCGCGCAATGGACAGTCTGAAGCCTTCCCGCCGCCTGGTCCTCTCTGGCGGCGCGGCCACGGTCGCCGCCGCCGGCCGCGTCCTGGCGCAAACCCCGGCGCCCGAGGCGGCCCTGAATCAGCTTATCGCGCAAAGCGGCAAGGCCGATCGCGCCCTGGACGCTTTGGGCTTTACGCGCCTGGGCGGCGACGCTCCTTTCATCGATCCCCTCTCAGACGCCTATGCGGCGGCGATGCTGGCGGACAAGCGCGCCGACCTGGGCCGCCTCGCGGCCATCAACCGCGCCAGCCTCGGGCCGACGGGCCAGATTGCCTATGACGTTTTCCGCTACACGATTGTGGAGAGCCTGGCGGACTTCGATTCCGGGCTCTTCGCCATCCGCCGCTTGACGCCGCTGGATCCCTCCTTCGGCCTGCAGGTGGGCTTCCCCGACGCCGCCTCCGGCGCGGGGGCCAGCTTCCAGACGACCCACGACTACGAGATCGGCCTCACGCGCCTGAGCGGCTTCGCCGGCTATATGCGAAGCGCCGTGAGCCGTCTTAAGGAGGGCCTCGCCCAGGGCTATGTCCAGCCTCGGGTTCTCGTCATGAACGTCTTGGCCGAGGTGGATGTGATGCTGGCCCTCTCGCCGGCGGAGACGCCCTTCTTCAAGCCCGTCGTCGCTATGCCCGCCGCCATTGCGCCCGCCGATCAGGCGCGCCTGAAGGCCGCCTATCTGGAGGTGATCGCCTCCGACGTTCTGCCCGGCTATCAGCTGTGGAAAACCTATCTCACTGAGACTTATCTCCCCGCAGCCCGCGAGGCGCCCGGCCTCTGGGCCCAGAAGGATGGGGCGAGGCTCTATGCCGCGGCCCTGCGCCATCACACCACCACCAACCTGACGGCCGACCAGATCCATCAGCTCGGCCTCTCGGAGGTCGCCCGCATCCGGGGCGAGCTGGAGACCGTGAGCGCCACCCTCGGATATCCGGGCAATCTCCCGGGCCTTTTCAAGTATGTCCGCACCGACCGGCGCTTCTATTANNCCGGCCATGGGGGAGGCGCGGGGCACCGGCTATTACAGTCTGGGTCCGCCGGACGGCGTCTCACCGGGCGTTCTCTATTTCAACATGTCGATGCTCAGTACCCGGCCGATCCCGACGCTGGAGACGCTCACCCTGCATGAGGGCATTCCCGGCCACCACTTCCAGGGCTCCCTGGCCGAAGAGAATACCCGGCTCCCAGACATCCTGAGGTTCGGCGCCGAGGGCTTCACCGCCTACACCGAGGGCTGGGGCCTCTATTCAGAATCCCTGGGCAAGGCGCTCGGCATGTTCACCGACCCCTATCAGTGGTTCGGCCATCTGGATTTCGAGATGCTCCGCGCCGTGCGCCTGGTGGTCGATACCGGCATGCACGCCAAAGGCTGGTCCCGGGACAAGGCCATCGCCTTCATGACCGACAACACCTCCATGGCCGCCAAGGACATCCGCGTGGAGATCGACCGCTATATCGCCGACCCGGGTCAAGCGTGCGCCTATAAGGTGGGCGAGCTGAAGATCCTGGACCTGCGCGCCCGCGCCGAGACGAGGCTTGGGCCCCGCTATAATATCCGTGACTTCCATGACCAGGTGCTCATGACCGGCGCCATGCCCCTCGCCATCCTCGAGGCCAAGATCAACGCCTGGATCGCGGCAGGCGGCCCGGCCTACCAGGCGTGAGCCGCGCCTAAGCCTCAAACAACCCCTGCCCCACGAACCGCCCCGCCATGGCGCCGGGCGGGCAGGCGAAGAGGCCGCCGCCGATGTGGGTGACAAACTGGTTCATCATGTCGAACTTGGCCATGTTCTCGAAGATCTTCACAAAGCCCGTGCGCGGGTCGCGCTGGTAGCAGATGAAAAGCAGGCCCGCGTCGATCTGCATCCCCTGGCGCCAGGGCGGCCAGCGCTCGGCGATGAAGGCCAGGCCATTGTCATAAGAATAGGCCCGGCGGAGAATCTGAGCGCCGTCGTTCGCGGCCGGCGCGCCCAGGCGGACGTGGGAGTTTTCCGGGATCACCGGGTTTCCGTCCTTGTCCACGGCGTCCAAGTCCAGTGGGGCGAACTCATTAGTCTGCCCAAGCGGCGCGCCGGAGAGCTTGTGGCGGCCCACGGTCTCTTCCTGGAAGGCGAGCTTCATCCGGTCCCAATGCTCCAGGGCGATGCGGATCGGCCGGGCGACCATATAGCTGCCGCCGCGCATCCAGCCGCCCTCGTCGCCGACCCAGACCGTGGCGTCCATGAGCGCGTGATCGCGCGTGGCGGGGTTCATGGTGCCATCCTTGAATCCCATGAGATTGCGCGGCGTTTCGCCCGGTTTGCCACCTGAGGTGAAACCCGCCTGAACCCAGCGGAACTGCGCGACGCCATCGGCGAGACGCGCCAAGGTCCTCACCGCGTGGAAGGCGACCTGGGGATCATCCGCGCAGGCCTGCACGGCGAGATCGCCCCCCGTGCGCGCGGGGACCAGCTGGTCGCCATTGAACCGCGGCAGATCGATGAAAGCCTCAGGGCGCCGGGCGGCGAGGCCATAGCGGTCCTGGCCATCCTTGATGAACACACCGGGCCCAAAGCCGAAGGTGATCGTCAGGCGCGCGGGGTGAAGGCCCAGCACCTCGCCGGAATCGGCGGGCGGCTGGTCGGGGTTCTGGCTGGGTTCGCCCATGCCCAGACTCATCTTCGCCGCGGCTTCGGTCCAGGCGCGCAGCAGGGCGGCGACGTCCTCGCGCTTGTCGGTGATCAGGTCGAAGGCGGCAAAATAGGCGTTTTGCTGCTGGGGCGTGACGATCCCCGCCTGGTGATCGCCGAAGAACGCGAAATCCTGCGCCACGGGCCCCGGCTTCGCCATGCCCGGCCGCGCGGCGGCGAGAACGCCCGTAGCTCCCGCCAGGCCCGCCGCCCCGGTCAGAAAACCACGGCGGGAGGTCATCGCGGCGCCGCCTTCACGAGCGTGTTCATATCGTCTTCCACATAGTAAAACCCATCGCCCGCTGGCGTCATGGCGAGGCCAAAAAGGTCGCCATTGCCAGGCGGNNCTCCAGGCCATGGCGAGCGGCCATTGGAGAAGCTGGCCCTGGGTCACCACCCGGCCCGTCCCCGCGCTGTCAGTCCGGGCGACCGCGTTTGGAATGGCGGTGATCACATCGTCGAGGCCGTCGGTGACATAGAGCGTGCCGTCCTTGTCCAGGGCCAGGCCCGTGGGACCGAAGAGGAAATTGTCCCGGTCCGCCCGCTGGGCGAAGCCGTCGCCCACCACCGTCTGGCTGATAAGCACCGGCGGCTTGCCCTCCGGGATGGCAATGTCCAGCCGCAGCACCGTCGCCTTGCGCACGATCACCGGATAATGAGTCTTGGGATCCAGCACCTCCGGGCCTGGCAGGCCAAAGCCCGACATGCTGATGAACAGGGTCGCGCTATCGCCCTTATCGATGACAGCCATATTGCCCCAGGGATCATTGATGGTCGGGCCCGCCCAGGTGGCGACCAGCTTGCCATTGGGATCCAGCACCAGCAGGCAGCCGTCCCCCTTGGTCTTGGTGGTGCCATCGAGGCTCGGCGTACTGCCCACGATCACCCAGCCGCTTTTTAGCATGGTCATGGCGGTGCTGAGCCCCACCCCGCCGGGGCACTGGCTGAGCTTGCGGGGGACTTCAGCAAACTGTGTCGTCTTCTTCGTCGCCGGATCGTAGTCGACGATGGTGGTGCCGGTGCCCTGGAGGTTCGAGATATCGTTGAAATTGTCCACCAGGACATCGTCCTTGGCGATCTTCCCCGCCGAGACCGGGGCGATCACCACGGCATAGGGGTTGAGGTCGCCATTATCGGTCACCGTCGAGGCCAGGGTGACGTGCTTATGGATTGTCTCCAGGAAGCCCTGGGTCGGAGCCGCGTGGGCCAAGGGGGCGGTCGCGAGTCCCAGGCAGGCCAAGAGCGGTTTCACCTTCAGGCGCGCAAGCGTCATCGGTCGGTCCTCAAAACGAAATATTGGTGCGGGCGCCCAGAACGAGCTCGTTCCGGATGCGTTGGGTCGGGTTGCTCGGATTGGCGAGGCCTCCGCCGGGATTGAAGACGTATTGCACGTCCGGCTGGAGCTGAAGCCATGGCGTCACCTCATATTGATATGTGGCCTCCACATAGGCCTCACCGGTCTGGGGCGGGACGAAGCCGTTCGTCGCGATGGCAAGGTCACGGTCATAGGCGGCGACCTGGCCGCTCACATGGGTATAGCCCACGCCCAACCCCACGGAGTCATCGGTGCGGTAGGTGAAGGGGTCGTGCAGCACAATCCCCGCGTTCATGCTGAAATCGATGAGATTGCGATCATCGAGCGGCGTTCCCATCACCCGGGCGAAGACATTGAGCGTCCGGTTGGGATCGCTTGACCCCCGCCAGAGCATCTGATCGGCCACCGCATAGGCGGCGTAGTCGCCCCGGTGGCGCCGCGCCGCGCCGTCGCTCAAGGGATCGGTCAGCAGCCGGCCCTGGCTGTCATGGAGCTCATCGTCAAAGCCCTCGGTGTCGTACCAGGCGCCGAGTCTGAACGTCCGCGCGAGGGGCGTCGCCTGGCCGGGCGAGACCATGCTTCCCAACGCCGGATAGGCATATTGCAGCTCGGCGATGTAGAGGGCGCCGCGGTTGACCGGAAAGCTCACCCCATGCGCGTCGCTGACCTGGGGATCGATGTCCGGATTCTCAGCCGGACTGCCACTAAAGGCGCCGACGAGGATATTCACGGTCTCGATGGGCCGATATCTGATGCGCACGCCGAGCGCCGAGAGGGGATAGGCGGGGCCTCCGCCGGGGAGGTCCGCCGAGGGCAGCATGGGCCAGCCGAACATGGTGTTGACGAAGAGGAGGGCGTTGCTGGAGACCATGAACTCCTGGTCCAGGCTCTGCTGACCGATCTTCACATCGAGCCGGTCTTCCTCCAGCAGCTTCTGATCGTACCAGGCTTCCCACAGCCGCGTGGAGCGGTCCGCCTCGATGCCGCTGGCGGTCTGCAGGTTCTGCAGGTTGTCGGCGCTCAGGTTTCGACCGTGGATCTGCAAGGCGCTGACATTGAATGTGCCGCCATACCAGCCAAAAGCTCGCTGGGTGTTGAGCTGGACCACGGCCTGGGTCAGGCCGTCATAGTCGAACCCCCTATGGGAGCCGCCGGTGACATTGCCGAGCGCCTCGCTGGTCTCCTCCAGCCCAAAGGTGATTCCATATTGGCTCAAGGTGCGACGCAGGCCCCACATATCGCCGAGCAGACCCTGGTTGCGCTTCCAGTTGTTCAGAAAATCAAAGGGACCCTCAGCGGTTGGCGCGCCTGATTCGTCCGATGAGACGGGAATCGATATCGGCGGGGGCGCCGCGCCGACCCGCCCTGCCAGGAACAGCACGCCCGCCGCAAAGCCTAAGCCCGCCGCCCGGAATCTTCGATCTTTCGCCGCCAAACCACAGTCCCCATCGGTGAGGCGTGGTTGTTATTGAGAGTCATTCGCATTCGCAAGCGCTAAGTTCGGAGCTTAGGGGCGAAACGCCCTCACGCCTCGGCAAAGAGCCCCCTTAAGCCCGCCGCGGTCGCCGAGCACCGTCCGCGCTCCGTGATAAGCCCGCTCACCAGTCGCGCCGGCGTGACGTCGAAGGCGGGATTGGCGGCGGCGCTTCCCGGCGCCGAAACCTGCACGACGCCAAACGTTCCGTCCTCCAGGGCGCCCCAGAGGTGGGTGACCTCATGCGCGCTACGTTCCTCGATGGGAATCTGGGCCACCCCATCGTCCATGGCCCAATCGATGGTTGAGCCCGGCGCGGCGACCCAGAAGGGGATCCCATTATCCTTCGCCGCCAGGGCCTTGAGATAGGTGCCGATCTTATTGGCCACGTCGCCCGCGCCAGTCACCCGGTCGGCGCCCACCAGGCACAGATCAACCTGGTCATGCTGCATCAGGTGGCCCCCGGCATTATCCACGATGATCGTGTGGTCGATCCCCTGCTGGCCGAGCTCAAAGGCGGTAAGGGCCGCGCCCTGGTTGCGCGGGCGGGTCTCGTCGACCCAGACGTGGAGGGCCATCCCCCGCTCCTGGGCCACATAGATGGGCGCAAGCGCCGTCCCCCAATCCACCGTGGCCAGCCACCCGGCGTTGCAGTGGGTGAGGATATTGACGGTCTCGCCCGGCTTTCGCGCCGCGATCTCGCCGATCAGATCGGCCCCATGCTCGCCGATCGCGCGGCAGGCGGCGACATCTTCGTTCGCCATGATGAACGCCTCGGCCCAGGCGGCGGCCTCCCGATGGGCAGGGGGAAGCGGCGCCAGGACCTCACTCATCCGACGCAGAGCCCAGGCCAGATTGACCGCTGTGGGGCGCGTCGCAGTCAGCCGTGCGCGGGCCGCGGCGAGGGCCGGGTCCGACGGGTCCTCACTGGCGGCCAAAGCCATGCCATAGGCCGCGGTCACCCCAATCAGGGGCGCCCCGCGCACTTTCATCTCGGAGATCGCGGCGGCCGCATCCGCCAGCCCTTCAAGGCGGACGGTAACGACCTCGTGGGGCAGGCGGCTCTGATCGAGAATTTCCACGGCGCCTTCAGCCGTGGGCCAGATCGTCCGGGTAGGCTGCCCGCCGATCAGCATGGATACCTATTCGTCAGGGTCACACGGCCTCGATGATCGGAAGGGTCTCCCGCAATTGCCGCTTCAAAAACTTGCCATTGGCGTTGCGGGGCAGAGGCTCTGAGAGAAGCCATAGATAGCGCGGGATCTTATGGCGCGCCATGATAAGGGCCAGGTGCTCACGCAGCCCCGCGGCGTCGGCGGCGTGGCCCTCGCGCACCACCACGGCGGCCCCCACCTCTTCGCCCAGGCGATCATCCGCCACGCCGAAGACGCAGACCTCCGCCACCGCCTCATGGCGGTAGATGGCCGCCTCCACCTCGGCGCAATAGACGTTCTCGCCGCCGCGCAGGACCATGTCCTTCTTGCGATCCACGATAAAGATAAACCCGTCCGCATCGATCCGGGCGATGTCGCCGGTGTGCAGCCAGCCGTCGGTGATGGTCTCGGCCGTGGCCTCGGGGCGGTTTAGATAGCCCTTGATTACCTGCGACCCACGCACCCACAGCTCTCCCACCTCGCCGAGGGGGACGCTTATCCCCGCGTCATCCACACACTTGGCCTCGAAGTCCGGCATGGCGGGCCCGGCGCTGGCGGGCTTGTCGATGAAGAAGTCGGCGGAGACCGCGGTGATGATGCCGCAGGTCTCGGTCATGCCATAGCCCGTATTGGGCCGGGCCGAGGCGACGCTGTCATCGATCTTCTGCACCAGATCGGGGGGAAGTTGCGCCCCGCCGCCGCCCAGGGTCATCAGGCTGGACAGGTCGTGCTGGGCGAAATCCGGATGGGTGATCAGCTCGCGCGACATCACCGGCACGCCGCTCATGGCCGTGACGCGTTCCCTCTCGATGAGGGTCAGGGCCGTCTTCGGGTCCCAGCGATACATGAGGACGAGTTTCCCGCCCCCCGCCGTCACCGGATAGGCGCCGCAATTATTCGCCGTCACGTGGAAAAGCGGCGTGGTGATCAGGGCCACGGGGATTGGCGCCGGCGCGTTCGGATCAGGCATAACCCCCATCGCCCGGGCCGTCGCCAGGGTTCCGACCTGGCCTGCAAAGATCACGCTCATCAGATTGGCGATGCATCCGCGATGCGTGAGCTGCGCGCCCTTGGGAAATCCCGTGGTGCCAGACGTGTAGAAGATGCAGGCGTCATCGTCGGGATCGACGGCGACCTCGGGCATGGCGCCTGGCGTCGTGATCACGTCGCCGAAGCTCACCACGCCCGCAGGCAGCGCCTCCGCGCGCGTGGCCACCAGAACGGTCTCCAACCCCGGTCGCTCGAGAATACGCGCCAGGCGTTCGGCGTCACAGAAGACCACCTTGGGCGTGGAGTCCTTCAGCACATAGTCGATCTCCTCGCCCACCCACCAGGCGTTCATCCCCACGACGGCGACGCCCAGGCAAAGGCAGGCCCAATAGATCAACATCCATTCAGGGTAATTGCGCATGGCGATGGCGACGCGATCACCCCGTGTCACGCCCTGCGCCGTCAGCCAGACCGCGATGGCGTCGACCCGCGCATGGCATTCGCCATAGGTCAGGCGCTCATTTTCATAGATCATATAGTCGCGCTCGGCGAAGGCGCGCGTGGAAAGCCACAGGGCGCGTCCCGTCGGCGGTGCGGTCTTATAGGAGAGGGTGGGAATGCCCCGGATCGGGATTCGCTCAATCTCGAACGGCGCGCCTGGCCCCGTCAGCTCCGCCCAGGCCGCCTTCAGCTCCCTATAATGCATCGCGTCCTCGCCTCCTCAACCGAGCGACGTCTTACGTTCGCCTCTTCCCCGCTCATGCCTCCCGCGAGATCGCGGCGCAAGCGGGCGGTGGCCTCCCACCCTTGCGGCGCGGCCGCGGATCGGCCAAGGGGGCGGCGCCGTGCGCCTCGTTCTTACCCTTGTCTGCCGCGACTTTGACGCGCTTCAGGCCGCCTTGCCTGAGGGCCTGGAAGCCGTCGCCGCCGCCGGACAGCCCGTCTGTGGCATGACCGTGCTCGGCGAAGGCGCCATGGATCTCTTCACTGAGGGCGAGAACCCCGCACCCCTCGCCGCCGCGGCCGCCCGCGCCCTGGAGCGCCGCGAGGCTGATTTCTGCGCGCAGGGCGCTGAGGGGCGGGCCAAGCGCCTGCTAGTGGCCGATATGGATTCCACCATCATCGGGTGCGAATGCCTCGACGAACTGGCCGATCTGGCGGGCTTCAAGGACGAGATCGCGGCCGTCACCGCCCGCGCCATGAACGGCGAAATCCCCTTCGAGGCGGCCCTCATCGAACGGGTCGCCAAGCTGGCCGGCCTGGAGATCGCCGCCCTGGAGCGGACCTGGACCGAGCGCGTGCGGCTCAATTCCGGCGCCCGCATCCTCGCCCGCACCATGGCCGCCCACGGCGCCCGCTGCGTTCTGG
This sequence comes from Caulobacteraceae bacterium, assembly GCA_003136615.1. Lineage (GTDB taxonomy): Bacteria > Pseudomonadota > Alphaproteobacteria > Caulobacterales > Caulobacteraceae > Acaudatibacter. The sequence continues at coordinate 37,833 of PLFA01000026.1, forward strand.
TCTCCGGGGGCTTCGACTATTTCACGGAACGGGTGGCTAAGGCCGCCGGGTTCGCCGCCCACCGCGCCAATCGCCTCCTCGACGACGGCGCCCGCCTTACTGGCGAGGTGGCCCTCCCCATCCTTGGGCGCGAAGCCAAGCTCCAGGCCCTGATGGATGAGGCGACGACCCTGGGCGTGGCCTTAAGCGACACCCTCGCGGTGGGGGATGGCGCCAATGATCTGTCCATGATCGAGGCGGCGGGTCTGGGCGTGGCCTTTCACGCCAAGCCGATCGTCGCGGACAGGGCTGCCGCGCGGATCGATCACACGGACCTGACCAGCCTTCTCTATTTCCAGGGCTATGGCGCCGAAACCTTCGTGAACGACTAGATGGCGCTGCCGGTGACGCTCCCTCGAGCCGTGGAAGCGGTGGTCTTCGACATGGACGGCGTCCTCGTGGACTCCGAATGCCTCTTCCGCGACGCCATGATGGAGGTCAGCCGCGAACAGGGCCGCGAGCTCCCGCACGCCATCTTCATGCGCATGGTGGGCGGCCCGCGCGACCAGAACCGCCTGGTGGTCCTCGAACATTTTGGCGCCGACTTCGACTTCGAAACCTGGATCACCACCGCCAATGCCCGGGCCTTGGCCCGCATGGTCGATGGTCTGGACCTTAAGCCCGGCGCCCTGGAACTGATGGACCAGCTGGAGGGGGCGGGCATCCCTAAGGCCGTGGCCACCTCAGCCGGCCGCTCCGCCGTGGAGCGCGAGCTTGGCCCCGCAGGCCTCATACCCCGCTTTGCGGCCATCGTCACACGCGATGACTGCGACCGGGGCAAGCCCCATCCCGACCCCTTCCTGATCGCTGCCGAACGCCTCGGCGTCGCCCCTGAGGCTTGCCTCGCCCTGGAAGACTCTCACAACGGCGTCCGCGCCGCCGCCGCCGCGGGCATGATGACCATCATGGTCCCCGACCTTCTTGAGCCGACCGAGGAGATCCGCGCCCTCTGCCTCGCGGTTCTCCCGAGCCTCCACGAAGTGCGCCGGCTCCTGGCCGATTACGCCCCCTAACCTGGTGTCTGGACCGCCGGCTCGGCCCGGATCCAGGTCTGGCTTTCGCAGAGCGGACCCACCAGGCAGCCGGTGAGCTTCATTTTTTCGGGCCCCTGCATTTCCAGGCGCGCGTGATACATCTTCCCGTTGCGGGGGCTGTAGATCCAACCCCGCCAGAACCCCTCGGACACTTGGGCAAGCTTGAAGATCTGCACCAGGCGCATGGGGCGCCCGCGCAGGGAAGGGTCAGGATTATGGATATCCCGGCGCTCAGGCTCCTGGGCGGTGGGCGTCGGCGTGATGGGATATCCGCACACATCGCGTCCGCACGGCGCGATCCGCACCTGGCTGTCATCATCCCCCGTGCGCCAGATGCCGACGGGCGGCGCGCCCATGGGAGGGGTTGAGGCCCCCACGGCGAGAACCGCGCTGGCGATCAGGGAGGCGAACATGGGGAGACTCCTGACGTCGCGATTCTTGCGCGTGTTCTAAGGCGCTCCGCCCTAGATGAGTGTTTCGTCCCAGAAATTCCAGGCTCGGGCGGCGCAGGGTCTCTCCTCGCCCTCCGCTGATCGGCGTCTTTTGACAGCATTCCGGAAGTCGGGACCCACACTGCCTTTCGGCGTCGCCAAGCAGGCCAATGCCCCCGACCACCCCTCAGCCTTGTCTTCGCCATCCTCCGCCCCTATCGCCCCTCTGCGCCACATGCCATTGCGTCAGACGTCGCGCCCCGTCCGGAGCCTCCATGCATCTTTCCACATCGGCCAAGCTCCTCAGCGTTCTCGCGCTCCTCGCCCTCAATCCCCACGCCCTCGCCGCCGCACCAGCCCCCCCCCTCTGGGCCCAGGCCCACAGCGATCTCGCCCCCGACCCCGCCGTGCGATTTGGGGTCCTCTCCAATGGCATGCGCTATGCGATCATGCGCAACGCGACGCCGGCCGGGGCGACGTCGATCCGGCTGCGGATTGGCTCCGGCTCCCTGGAGGAAAATGATCAGGAGCAGGGCCTCGCCCACGTTCTGGAGCACATGGCCTTTCGTGGGTCCAAGAACGTACCGCCGGGCGACATGATCAAGATCCTGGAGCGCGATGGCCTGGCCTTCGGGCCAGACACCAATGCGGAGACCGAATGGACCCAGACGGTCTATATGCTCGACCTGCCCCACACTTCGCCCAGCGTCCTCGAGACCGGCTTGATGCTCATGCGCGAGACGGCTGGCAATCTGCTGCTGGACCCGAAGCTTCTCGAGACCGAGCGTGGCGTGGTGCTCTCGGAGGAGCGGCTGCGCGACACGCCCAATTATCGCGCCGAGAAATCCCAGATCGACCTCTTCCTGCATGGCCAACTGGCCGCCGACCGCTTTCCCATCGGGGTGGCGGACGTGATCAAGACGGCGCCGGCTGCCCAAGTCCGCGCCTTCTATGAGGCCAATTACCGGCCCGAACGCGCGACCATCGTGGTGGTGGGCGATGTGGATCCGGCGGCGACAGAGGCCAAGATCAAGACCCTGTTTGGCGACTGGACCGATCAGGGTGCAGCGACACCGGCGCCGGATCTGGGCAAGATCGCCAACCGCGGCCTCACAGTGCGGGAGGTGCGTCTGCCCGGCGCCTCAACCCAGGAAGTGGTCGGCTGGGTGCGGCCCTATGACGCCGACGCTGACACTGAAAGCAAGGAAATCAGCGAAACCATCGAGAACCTCGGCCTCGCGGTCCTGAACCGCCGCCTCGCGCGCCTGGCCCATGGCGATCATCCGCCCTTCCTCAATGCCGAGGCCTCCTTTGAGAACCTCTTCGACTCCGCCAAGATCGCCGTGGTTGAGGCCGCCTCGCCGCCGGAGGGTTGGGCCGGCTCTCTGAGCGCCGTGGATCATGAGGTGCGCCAACTTGTGGCCTATGGTGTGGGGCCGGCCGAGCTGGCCCGCGAGATCGCCGAGATGCGCAGCGCCCTGGAGAACGCCGCCGCCGGCGCGGCGACCCGCCCCAGCCCCGGCCTCGCCGACAGCCTCGTGACCACGGTAGATGAAAATCAGGTCTTCACCTCGCCGTCGGAGGATCTGCGCGTTTTCGATGACGCCGTGAAAGGCCTCACCCCCGCCCGCGTGAATGCCGCGATCAAGGATATTTTCTCCGGCGCCGGGCCCCTGGTGGAGGTAGCCGGGCCCAATAACATCGACGGCGGCGAGGCCAAGGTGCGCCAGGTGTTTGAGGCCGCCAGCGCCGCGCCCCTCACGGCCCCCGTGACCCAGACGGCCGTGACCTGGCCCTATACGGATTTTGGCCCCGCCGGCGCCGTGAGCTCCCGCAAGACCATCGTTGATCTCGGCGTCACCCAGCTCACTTTTGCAAACGGCGTGCGCCTCACCGTAAAGCCAACGGATTTTCGCAAGGACCAGATCCTCGTCTCGGTGGATGTGGGCGCGGGGCGCTTGGGTCTACCCAAGGACAAGCCCCTGCCGACCTGGACCACGGGCGCCCTTATCCAAGGCGGCTTTGGCAAGATCAGCTTCGAGGACAGCCAGCGCGCCCTCAGCGGCAAGCTCTATGCGGCGTCCTTCAGCCTCGGCGATAACGCTTTCACGTTCCGGGGCGCCACGCGGCCGGCCGATCTGGCGACGGAGCTTCAGGTCATCGGCGCCTATGTATCTGATCCAGGCTACCGCGCCGAGGCGTTCGAGCACCTGCGGACCGCCTTGCTCGCCCAGCTCCCGCAGCTTGACGCCACGCCTTCGGGGGTCCTGGAGCGGGAGTCCGGCGCCCTCTGGACCTCCGGCGATCCCCGGTTCGCCTTTCCCGGTCGTGAGGATCTGCTCGCCGCAGGTCCGGGCGATCTGAAGATGATCGTCGGCGAGGCCCTGGCCCATGGGCGCCTGGAGATTACCATTGTCGGCGATGTCACAGTCGATCAGGCCGTGGAGCTGACGGCCAAAACCCTCGGGGCGCTGCCAAAGCGCGAGCCCGCCCCCGTCATCCCCCCGGGCGCGGACAAGGTGCGCTTCCCGGGCGCCACGGCGGCGCCCATTATCCTCACCCACACCGGCCGGCCCGATCAGGCCGTGGCCGTCCTCGCCTGGCCCATGACCGACTTCTACGCCGACATGCAGGCCTCGCGAGCCGAGATGCTGGCCGGCGAGGTGCTGCAGGATCGCCTGATCGAGAAGGTCCGGATCTCTCAAGGCGCCACCTACAGCCCCGAAACCGCCGTGGATCTCTCCCAGACGCTCCCAGGCTATGGCTTCGCCTTAAGCGAGGTGGAAATGCCCCCGCCTCTTATTCCCGGATTCTTCGCCTCGGCCCAGACCCTCGCCGATGATATGGCGACCAAAGGCGTGACCGAAGACGAACTGGCCCGGGCCAAGAACCCGCGCATGGCCGATCTGAAACGCTCTCAGCTGACCAACGAATACTGGCTCATGGACCTCGACGGCTCTCAAGGAGATCCCCGCCGCTTCGATCTGATCCGCACCACCTTCCCCGACTACCAAGCCGTGACCGCCGCCGACATCCAGGCCGCCGCCAAGCGCTGGTTTAAGGCCGAGACCGCGTGGAAGCTGGAAGTGCGTGCGGCGGATGGAGCAGCGAAGTAGCGCGGTCAGGCCTCGACGAGATGCTGCTCGATGGCCGCCGCGCGCATGGCCCGCTGGAGCTTTTCGAAGGCGCGAACCTCGATCTGCCGCACGCGCTCGCGGCTGACACCATAGTGGGCGGCCAGGGTTTCCAGAGTGGTGGGGTCGTCTCTCAAACGCCGCTCGGTAAGAATATGACGCTCACGGTCGGTGAGTTCGGTCATGGCGACTTCGAGAAGGCCCATGCGCAGGGACTTTTCTTCATTCTCGGCCAGGCGGGTCTCCTGACTGACCTGTTCCTTATCCTCTAGCCAGTCCTGCCACTCGTTCTCGGAATCGGCGCGCAGGGGGGCGTTGAGGGAGGCGTCCGGGCCGGACAGGCGCCGGTTCATGGAGATCACCTCGGAATCCAGCACGCCGAGCTTGGTGGCGATCTGGCTCACCTGTTCGGGGCGCATGTCCCCTTCTTCCAGGGCGCTGATCTCGCTCTTGGCCTT
>PLFA01000001.1 GCA_003136615.1 Caulobacteraceae bacterium
GGTTGGCGTAGAGCGTGACACCCGACTGGATCGTGAAGGTGGTGCCCGTCAGCTTCGCCACCGCGACGCCGGCCGCTATCACCCAGGTCGACTCGCCGGTGTTATAAGCCCCGACGACCGTGTCGCCGGCCACAGTGCCGCCGATCAGGTCGTTGGCGTTGCCGGCGACGCCGTACATGCTTTCTCCCGCCGTGCGTCCGATCCAGAGATATTGGTCCTGCGTGAGTGATCCGCTCAGGAAGCTGGAGCGGTTGTTGTTGAGGCCGCTGCCCGCGTTGTTAAGGGTGATCTCCCCCGTGGTCAGGCCCGTCACGTAGTTGTACGAGTTCGCCGAGGTGTCCCAGATGACGCAGTTGAAATTGCAGACCCCGGTCATCTCCGTNNCAGCGCCGCGTAGGAGCGGATGAAGCTGGCGTTACTGATCGCGAGGTACGTTCCGCTTCCCTCAACGTCCGTGCTGATCTCGACGTCCGCAGTGTTGGTGAGGCCGAAGTGCAAGCCCGCGCCCTGGTAGGCGCCGCCGATGAACTTCAGGCTATTGGCCCAGTTTGTGATGACCTGGAAACCGTCGTGATTAATGACCATAATCGTAGTGACGCCGTTGCTCGACGACGCGCCCTCAAAGTCGAGGATATTTCCCTGCGTGTTCAGCAGCGTGGTCGTGTAGGCNNGTCCGACAGGTTGGTCAGGTCGAAGACGAGGTCTTGGAGGCCGACGCCCTGAATGAAGCCGCCGAACGGCGTCCCGTCGATCAAAAAGGCTCTCGTGACCGCGCTGGTCGGGCGGATCACCGTGTAGCAACCGCCCGTCTTCAGGGGTATCGATCCGGAGCCGGAGCCGCTGACTTGAAGGCCGTTCTGCAGGGCCAGCTCCTCGGTGAGCATGGCGGTGGTCTTGTAGACCCCACAGGGAATCTTTCCGGGCGCGCCCGCATTCAGCCAGGACTGGAGTGCGCTCGTGCTGTCGGCATTGCCGGTCGGGTCCGCGCCGATGGGACCGTTATTCACATAAGCCGCAAGCTGCGTTCCCGTGCAGCCGTCGAGGGCGGTGGACGGGATGCACGGAAACACCGTCCCCGCGCTGATCGGCGGCGATCCGGACGCCGAGGGCAGGGTCGCGAAGTTCTGGAAGGCGAAAGTCCCGAAAGCCGTTCCGCTGCTCTTGGTGCAGGTGATGGCGACCGTCCCGGGGCCCGTCGCGGCGCAGTCGCCGGTGAGGCCGCCGATCAGGTTCAGGTTGCTCTGCACATAGGTCGCAATAGCGCTGGCCTGGGCGCCCCGCACCGNNGGGAGGCCGGTGGGTTGCAGATTCTGGGCGAGGCTCGGCGTGGCGACGTAGGAGGCCGCGAATAGGGCGATGCCGAAGATAGCGGCGAAATGGGCGCGCCTCATCACAGCTCCTCCGATGCGGTTTGTCCGGTCCAGACGACCTGGGGGCTGATCTCGAGCACGTCGCTGTCGGCGTCGATTTGCAGGGCGTCCTGGTTGTCATCGATGGCGAGATCAATCTCGGCTTGCGGGTCGAAAGCCTGGTGGCCTTTGAAGGGCATGGCCAAGCCTCCTTCGGATTTGGAATGACCGTGCCCGCATGGGGTGTGGCGCGGGCGGGCGCCGGGCCGGGCCTAGAGCGGCGCGCTGTCCCCGGCGCCGCAGGCCGCGGCGATCTCGTCGAGGCGCGAGACCTCCACGAAAAGGAAGTTATTGGTTCCGAACGTCCTGACGCCGGACTTCAGGGCCCCATGGACGTCATCGAGTGTCACGCGCTTCGGCGTCAGCGTGGCGCTGAGGGCGGCGTAGCCAAACTCATGAAACAGCTCGAAAACCTTGATGAGATCCGGATTGTATCGAGACCCCATCGGCTGGTGGCTCATCATCTCGATCTCGATCAGCCAGACCGGTCGCACCGTGGCGGCAAGGGACGCTTGAGCGCCCTTTAGCACTCCAAGCTCCGCGCCCTCCACATCGACGATTATGAGACGCGGCTCGTTATCGAAACGATCACCAAGAACCGTATCCAGAGTCGAAACCGGCACGGTGGTGGAATAGGTCTGACCGCTCCAGCCCGCGATCAGGCTGGCGCCCGTCCCGCTTCCATAGATGTCCATCAGCCCCGTGGAACCGGAGAGGGCGACGGGGTAACACTCAAACCGGTCGGCCCAGCCATTGGCCCTGATATTTCGGTAGAGGGCGCGCTGGTTCACGGGCATGGGCTCGAACGCCACGACCCTGGCGCCGGCCTGCAGGGCCAGACAGCAGTAATACCCGACATTGGCCCCGACATTGATCAGTGTGGAGAAGCGCGGCGCGAGCGACGTCACGAGCCGCGTCTCCGCCGGTTCGAACAGCCCGGCCTCCATCTGTTTCGACCCCGTGAACTTGAACCCCAGGGGCGTCGGTACCGGTGAGCGTCGCAACAGACGTTCGTCCCGCAATTGCCGATAGAGACGTGAGAGGGTGGGTGACCTCGACGCCAAGGGCCGCAGCGCCGCGATCAGGCTCGGCATTCCCACCAGTTTAGCTCCTCATGACGAACGCCCGCAGCCAAAGGCTAGTAGCCTCTTTGTCCTGTGTAAGTCACGCGCTCCCCCTGTCCCCCGAGGCGTTGGCGGAGGGGGATCAGAAATACTGCGCGCGCGTCGTGGAGCGGTGCGCGCCGGTGCGGGTGAACATCTGTTCCCGGGCGTGGACGAGGCGGGCCTTCTGGGCGGGCGTGACGGCGCCCGAGGCGCCCAGAACATCGGCCAGGCGTTCGGCCAGGAGCGCGGCGAAGGCGCCCTGGAGGCGCTGGTTGAAGGGCAGTTCGCTGTCGATGGCGAGGGCCAGGGCGCTGACCCAGGCGTTGGTGTCCTCGCGGTAGAAATAGAGGCCCTGCGCCGTCCCCACGATCTCGATCCGCGCCCCGTCCGTGGGCGGGCGCCAGGCGACATAATCGGCGGGGTTCAGCGAGCCAAGCGCCGGGTTCGCGGCGCTGTCGCTGGCGCTGGAATTGAAGCCGTAGTCGTAAGGGTCATAGCCGCCATGCATGGCCACCGTGTTGGGCAGGGTCACCGTCACATCCGCCCCGGCCTGGATGCGCAGGCGCTGGTTCTCGCCGGGAA
>PLFA01000204.1 GCA_003136615.1 Caulobacteraceae bacterium
ACCATGGGCTTCAACGCGACCTTTGAGTCCATCCATCGCTGGACGTTCTGGTTCGCGACGCTCACCACGCTGTGCGGCGGCATCGGCATCCTGATCACCGGCACCATCGTCGATAACTGGTATCTCTGGGGCGTCGAACACGGCATCGCGCCGGAGTATCCGCAAGTTGGGGGCCTACCCGACGGGCCGCCGCCCAAGGTGGTGGTTGACATGCGCCAGCGGGCGGCCACGCCGCCGGGGGCGAGCCGCTGATGCGCTGGGGTCCGGTTCTTCTCATCGCCGCCGTGGCGGGATTCGTCATTTTCCTGGTGACCGTCCCCGACTGGAGCCTGCCGCGCGCGGGAACACAGCTCGGAAGCCGCGCCTCCTCGATGATCCAGTTCGCGGCCGGGCCAGCGGAAGACCGGCTCAATCGTCCGCCCCCGGAGATTCCCCCCTGGGCTCAGGATATTCGCCCCGCCAGCACCGCCTTCAAGAATGTGAAGGTCTTAAGCGACGTGAACGCTGGGGAATTCATGCGCCTGCAGAAGGCCATGACCCAATGGGTCTCGCCGAAGCAAGGCTGCGGGTTCTGTCATGTGAGCGGCGATTATGCGTCTGACGCCAAGCCTGAAAAGCGGGCCGCGCGCCTGATGCTCACCATGACGCGCCACATCAACAGCGCCTGGCCGGACCATGTCGGGGCGGGCGGGGTCACTTGCTACAGCTGCCACAGGGGCCAGCCCGTCCCCGACCAGGTCTGGTACTGGCATCCGCCAGTTCCGGTCCACCCCATGATCGACGAGCAGGAGGATTATCACGAGAAGGCTGTCACGGTTCGCAAGTTCTTTCCCGATGAGGGGTTCGAGGAATATCTGCTGGAGAGGACGTCGGGGCTGGGCCAATCCCAGACGCCGCTTCCCAGCGGCCAGGCCGTGTCACAGATCGAGGTCAAGCGCCTCTATGAGGTGATGATGCAGATGTCGGACGGCATCGGCGTCAATTGCGGCTTCTGCCACAACTCGCGGGCCTTTTTTGACTGGCGCCAGAGCACGCCCCAGCGATGGACGGGCTTTTCGGGCATCCAGATGACGCGGAACATCAACCGCGATTATCTTGTGCCCTTGGCCGCTATCTCGCCGCTCACGCGTCAGGGTCCGGGCGACGCCGCCCCTCAGGTGGGAAACGCCCTGGCCAATTGCGCCACCTGCCACCAGGGCGCGCCGAAGCCCCTGGGCGGCGCCAACCTGCTGAAGACCTTTCCAGAGCTTAAGGGTCCCGATCCGCATGTCGCCGCGTCCGGACCGGTTTCACCCCCCGGCCGATCGTAAAAAGGAGAACGCCCATGGGCGCCATCACCGACCATCTCGACTTCGCCCAACTTCTTGTGGCCGCGTTCTTCATCTTTTTCATCGGCCTGGTTCTGCACCTGCGTCAGGAAGATAAACGCGAAGGCTATCCCTTGAAGGATCCCGCTGGCGGCCCCGATCAGGTGGGTTTTCCAGAACTTCCCACGGCGAAGGTGTTTGTTTTGCGGGAAGGCGGCCAAGTCACCGCGCCCCACGCCGATCCGCAGCGTGAACTGGCGGCCCGTCGCCTCCACCCGGATCCTGGCTCGCCCCTTGTTCCCACGGGGGACCCCTTGGCGGACGGCGTGGGACCGGCGGCCTGGGCCTTGCGAAAAGAGAGCCCCATGTTTTTCCAGCCCGGCATGGTCCAGGTCGCGCCGCTGCGGCGTCTGGACGGCTATTCGATCCTTCCGGGAGATCCGGATCCCCGCGGCATGACGGTGGTCGGTTCCGACGGCGCCGCCGTCGGGGTCGTGGCGGATGTGTGGTTCGACCGGGGCGTCAAGATTGTGCGCTATCTCGAGGTGGCGCTGGATGAGACGGTCTCAACCGGTCGGGCCCTCGTGCCCATCTATGATTGCGACATCAACTCGAAGCGCGGCCGCGTGAAGGTGTCGGCCGCGCCGGCGGCCCGTTTCGCGGATGCGCCCCGGTTGCGGGACCCCGATCAGATCACCGCGCGGGAGGAAGATAAGGTCAGCGCCTTCTTTGCCGGCTCAGAGTTCTACGTGGCCCATTCCACCGGGGTGACGGCATGACCGCCGCCCTTGCCATCGCCACGCCGGGCGAGACACGGACCGAGGACGCCCCGCGACCGCTGGGTCCCGCCCTGAGCTGGAAGGGGCGCCCCGCCTGGCGATCCTGCGTCATCCGGATCTGGCGCGCGCCCCTGGTCGCCGTCTATTTTGGGCTGCTTCTGGCGGACGCCGCCAGGATATCCCTGACCACGCCCGCGCATTCCGATCTCCTGGGCGACGCCGCGCTTCTGGCTATCGCGCTCGGGGCGCTCGGGCTGTTGGCGCTCCTCGCCTGGCTCACCGTGCGGACCACCACCTACATCATCAGCGATCACCACGTTGAAATGCATTTTGGCATCGGGCTGCAGGCCAAGCTGGTCATCCCCTTCGGGGCCATCGAGCACGTGGCAATCCGCGTGTATGGCGACCAGACTGGGGACATCGCCCTTCGGCTGATCAAGGGGCAGGGGGTTCTCTATCTCAAGCTCTGGCCGCATGCGCGACCCTGGCGATGGTTCAGGGCCGAGCCCATGTTGCGTTGTGTGCCACGGGCCGGGGTGGTGGGAACCCTGCTGTCTCGCGCGGTGGCCGCCGAGGCCGCGGCGCATGCGGCGAGCCGCGGCGTTACTTAGTCGGAGGACGCCTTGCTCGGCATCTCGTCGGCGACCTGGGCATAGGAAATGAGGGTGAACAGGGCCGTTCCGCCGATAATGTTGCCGAGCAGGGTGGGACCGCCAAAAACAAAGACCAGATGGCCGAAGGATTCCCGCCCCGCCAAGACCAGCATGAAGGATTCCAGGCTCCCGGCCACGATGTGCGAAAACTGTGCGATGGAGATCAGATATGTCATGACCCCGACCACGACGATTTTGGCGGTCTCGGCATTGGGTATCAGCCAGACCATGGCGGCCATGAGGAAGCCGGCGCCGGCCGCTTTGAAGGTCACCGCCCATGGCCCGTCGGACAGGGATTGGCCAGCGATCTGGAGCATCGCGCCGCGCATGTCGTCTGAAACGGCCGGGGTGTAGGTCCAGAAAAGCGCCGCCACGAACGTGCCCACGAGGTTCGCCACAAGAACCACCGCCCACAGCCGCGCGAGTTTTAGAAGATTGTCGCGGTTAGGCTTTGCGGCGAAGGGAAGCACGCCGGTGATGGTGTTTTCCGTGAAGAGTTGCTGGCGCGCCAGGATCACCATCATGAACCCCACGGGATAGCCCAGGCTGGTGACGAGGCTCGCCCAAGGCGCATCCGGCAGCTCGTGTCGAAGCACGCCCTGGGCCAGAAGCGAAAAGCTGATGGATAGCCCCCCGGCCACGCCGGACCACCACAGAGAGGTGATGGGCCGCTTCATCTCCTCCACGCCTTCGCGGCGCAGAATCTCATAGATCATCGGGGTGCTGAGTTCGGCCCGCTCCTCGATATCGTCGGCCTTCTTGTCTTCGGAGCGGTGTTCCGAATCGTCATTCGGAGTCTGTCCTCGTTGCGACTGCCCGCTCATCGCCGCAACCTCCCTAACGCTCGGCAAGTTCTTAAAAATGATCGGCAAACACGACGGTTCCCTTGAGAGCTAAGAAGCGGAAAAACGGCGAGCGAGGTCCATGTGGCTGCAACGAAAGCGCCTGCCGCCTCGTTGTGCTCGGCAATCACAGGAGGTTGTCATGGATGATCACGAATTGGGGCGGATCGCCCACATTGAGACCGATGCGGACACGCGCGCCGATAGCGCCGCGCCTGAGGGGAATGTGCTTTCCGACCCCACGACGAAGTACGCCCAGCCGCCCTTCAAACGTCAATTTCAACCTTGGCCTGGCCTTGCGAGCCGCATGGAGCCCAAGCCTGATCATGGCGAGACCAGCTATCGCGGATCAGGTCGTCTCAATGGCCGAAAGGCGCTGATCACCGGCGGCGATTCCGGCATGGGCCGGGCGGCGGCCATCGCTTTCGCCCGAGAAGGCGCCGACGTCGCCATCAATTATCTCCCCGACGAGGAGGAGGATGCGCGAGAGGTGATGGAGATCATCACCGCGGAGGGCCGAACCGGCGTGGCGATTCCCGGCGATCTGCGTGACGAGGCCTTCTGTGTGCGTCTCATCGCGCAGGCCGCGGAGACATTGGGCGGACTCGACATCCTGGTGAGTAACGCCGGGCGCCAGCAGTCCCACGACTCGATCCTGGACATCTCCACCGAAGATTTCGACGCGACGATGAAGACCAATATCTATGCGCCGTTCTGGCTGATCAAGGCGGCCCTGCCGCACCTGAAGCCCGGCTCCGCGATCATCGGCACCACCTCGGAACAGGCCTATGATCCGACGCCCGATCTCTATGACTATGCCCAGACCAAGGCCGCGACGATGAACTATGTGAAGTCCCTCGCCAAACAATTGGCGCCGAAAGGCATCCGTGTGAATGGCGTCGCCCCGGGGCCGGTCTGGACGCCCCTTCAGGTGAGCGGCGGCGCCAGCCAGGACAAGCTGGAAAAGTTCGGCGGCCAAACGCCCCTCGGACGCCCGGGCCAGCCCGCCGAGCTGGGCTCCATCTATGTGCAATTGGCCGCGGAGGACGCCAGCTTCGCGACGGGTCAGGTTTATGGCGCGGCGGGAGGATCCGGACAGCCTTAGGCGCCTAGACCAGCAACCTCACGCCAACAGCCAGGATCAGCGCTGGCGGCATGACGAGGGCGCCGACCTTGAGGAACTTGATGAAGCTTACATCCTCACCCTCGCGGCGGATGGCCGTGAGCCAGAGGATGGTCGCCAGCGATCCGGTGATCGAGAGGTTCGGCCCCAGATCCACCCCGATCAGGAGGGCGTCGATGACCGTCTTTGGCGCGTGGGCCTGAATGGTCGCGGCGCTGGCGATAAGGCCGGCGGGCAGGTTGTTCATGAGATTGGAGACCACGGCCAGAGCAAGGCCCCAGATCGCCGCGGCCCCGTCCTCCGAGGCTGACGCGCCGGCGCGCAACAGGTTCGCCAGAGCGGTTGTAAGTCCGCTTTGATTCAACGCCTCCACCATCACGAACAGTCCCGCCACGAGGGGCAGCACCGCCCAGGACACGCCCCCCAGAATGGGAATCGGCGAGGCGCGCCTGCGGATCAAAACCACGGCCGTCGTCAGGACGCCCGTGATGCAGGTGGGGGCGCCCAAATGCAGGCCGAGCGCCGACACGATCAAGAGCGTCGCCGCCGTCAGGATGAGGCCGATCAGAGCAGTGCATGCCCCGGCCGAAAGCCTTGGCGGGTCCCCGTCGCCTTCCAGGTCCCCGACCAGGGCCGCGCGCTGCGACCAGCGAAGCATGCCATAGGTGGCCAGAATGGAGAGGAGCGAGGGCAGGGCGAAACTTGCCAGCCAGGGCCCGAGCGGCGGCACGTGATCGCCATACAGAACCAGGTTCGCGGGATTGGAAATCGGCAGAACAAAGCTCGCGGCATTGGCGATGAAGGCGCAGATGAACAGATAGGGCAGGGGATCAGCCTTGGCTGTCTTGGCCGCCGCGAACACCGCGGGCGTCAGCACAACCGCGGTTGCGTCATTGGACAGAAAGGCCGTGACCCCGACACCGACGCCATAGATCAGCAGGAAAAGCCGCCTGGGCGAACGGTTCGCATGATTGACAGCAAAGGCGGCGACCCATTCAAAGAGCCCCTCCCGCCGGGCGATTTCCGACAGCAGCATCATACCGATGAGGAACAGATAGACGTCGAGGCCCTTGGCGACAGCCCGCGCCCCGTCGGCTAGCGGCAACAGTCCTAACAGGATGATCAGCACCGCGCCCGTGACAGCCCAAACCGCTTCGGGCCACTTGAACGGGCGGATCAGAACGCCGGCTGTCGCCAGCGCAGAGATCGCCCAGATGGCGCCGTGGGAGGACGTGGGCGTCATGGGGAATAACGCATTGCGCCGTTTAGACCGTCTGTTCCAGGGCGGCGCGGACGCGCCTCTCGGTGCTGGGCCCCAAGAGGGCGGAGGTCACTGAATGTTGCGGGCGCGTCTGGCCCCAGGTCAGCGCGGGAGTGTGCCTAGCTCGTCATGGCTATGCGTCGGCTGCGCGGGCTTGGTGGGCGTCTCGGTCGATGACGGGGGGGAGGCGTTGGCCAGGCAGCTCAGTCGGATGGACTTGCGTTCATTGTCCGTCTTGCCCTTGGCGTTCGCCTCGGCGGCGCACTGACGGGATCTCTGCGTCCGGTCCGCCCCGCTGGGGGCGGTGACGGCCTTGGCGGAAACCGACCCCTTGTCCGCATGGGTGGGGGAGGCGGGGGCGAGAGCGCCTTGCAGGCAGGTCTTGTGGAAAGTGGTCCGTTCCGCGCCATGCAGGCCCTTCTTATTGGCCTCCGCCCAGCAGGCGTTCGATCTTTCGGTGGTTGAGGTCGCGACAGCCCACACGGGCGTCGCCAATCCGGCCACCGTCAATATTATAGTCACGATTTGCCGGTGCATTTTCAATCTCCCAATAAACATCATCGACGCGCTGAGAAGTCCAAAACGCTCCGATTTCTCTCCGTTACAAGATGCGCGATGAATAGAGCGGCCACCAGGACCGGAACGACGCGGATAAAGAACCCGGGCGCGTGAAGGGCGAATAGGGCCAGGGCCCAGGCGATGATGAGAAGGATGGCGAGAATGGCGAACACGATGTTTCACTCCCTAAGAATGTTTCACTCCCTAAGATCATCGCCAGACGGCCGCTCCCGCGCGCCACAGGAAGAAGCGCGGCATTGGAATTTGAAAGCTGAACAATTTCACCCCGTTTTCGGTTCCATGGCCCCGGTCCAGGACGCAGGCGCGTTCTCGCGGCGGACTCTTTTCCACATCCCTCAAAGGCCGCGTCGCATCTGCGCCCCCACTGGCGCGCCTTCTATCCGGAGGGGGGGGGCGCAAGGTCAATCCTTCCAACGGGAATTGAATTAGCTCGGCAATTTGACCGGACGCCCCGTGGAACCCGTCTTGGCTTTCGTCGTTTTCCTCACACTGCACACCTCAAAAAGGAGCGAAATGATGAGCAACGATCGCGTGGAAGGGGCGGCCCATAAGGCGGGCGGCGCCATCAAGGAAGCCGCTGGCAAGGTCACCGGCAATGTGGGCCTTCAGGCGAAGGGCGTCGCGGAAAAGGTCGCCGGCTCGGCCCAGAACGCGGTGGGCAAGGCTGAAGACAAGGCGAAGTCCGAGGCCAAGAAGGCTTAAGGGTTCACCCGCTCAAGGAGGCCCGGGCGGACGACCGTCCGGGCGCTCCGAGACGCTGGGCCGGGGCCTGCTCCATGACGATTCCGCCGCGCTCCGTGCCCATACGGGACATCATGGATACTGTCGGTCGGCCCGACCAAAAAGATTATTATCTCTATTCATGGCTAATTATACTGATGGCGGGGCTGGGCGCTGTCGTCGCTCTCACAGTGCTTTGGTGGAACTTAACCCCTGCTCCACAAAAGGCCCTCAGGGCTCCTCCGCCGCCCCACGCGCGCCTGTAAACCCCGATTGAGATCGCCGCCGTGGGCGCGAGAGCGTCCGAAATACCTGCGTGGTGATATAGCTGCGCAACCAAATACACCACGGAAATATCGCAACCCAATTGTCACTTGGCCATTATGAAAAATCATGGCGGGGGGCGTTACTGTGGAGACGCCTTGTGATGATCCGGAGACGTGTCGCGATTGCTATTCCGGCCCGGGATGAAGCCGCCGCGATAGAGGCGTGTGTTGAAAGCCTCACGAAGTTATATTTGGATCCTCGGTGCGAGAAACCGATTATCGTTGTCGTTGCTAATAATTGTAAGGATGCGACAGCGCGAATTGCCGCGTCACGGGGCGCCGTGGCCCACAGCGTGAGATTGCCGCCGGAGCGCGCCCACGCGGGATGGGCCAGACGCCTGGCCCTGGAGGCGGCGTCCAAACATCTCCACAACCGTCATGACGTTTTGCTCTCCACTGACGCCGACACCCTGGCGGCGCCGGACTGGCTCGCCCGCACGCTCGATCATCTTGATGCCGGCTGGGACGCGGTCGCCGGTACGGCGCGGCTGAACCCGTGTGAGCTTCGGCGTTTGCCCCGCCGGCACCGTCGTCGCCTGGGCATGATCCGGCGTTACCATAAAGCCCTCGACTACCTCAAATCCCGTCAGGATGGCTCCGAACCCTGGCCCCGGCACTTCTATGAAGGCGGGGCGAGCATCGCCGTGACCTATGGCGCGTTCCGCAGGATCGGCGAGATCCCGACGCCGCCCGCGGGGGAAGATAAGGCGCTATTCGACGCCATCCGTCGCGCGGGGGGCCGGGTGCGCCATCCCCTCGACGTCAAGGTGATCACTTCGCCCCGGCTCACGGGCCGGGCGCGCGGCGGCGCGTCGGACACCCTGGCCCTCTGGGGCCGGCAGGGGGAGGATGAGCCGGTTTGGGAAATCAATTCCATCGCCGCGAGCCTGGGTTTCGCCGGCGCGCCGCACACGGTCACCTTTCGCAATCTGAGGCACGAGACCGAAAAGGCCCGCGCTCTAATCGCCCTGGCGCGCACCGGCGCCGATTTGGCCATGGCCAGTTGATCATCAGCCCTGGATCAATTGCGCGATGCGCAATTCCAAGCCTTCCACGCGGAAAGGCTTGGTAATCAGGCCCATGCCGGGCCCGAGAAATCCTTCTGACGCCGCGGCTGTCTCGGCATAGCCCGTCATGAAAAGGATCTTCAGCGAGGGGCGCGTGGCGCGCGCGACCTCCGCGACCTGCCGCCCGTTAATGCCCGGAAGACCAATGTCAGTGACCAACAGATCCAGCGCGCGGGCAGACTGAACGATGTCCAGGGCCGATGGGCCATCCGCCGCCGCGATGACCTGAAAGCCCCTTTGCTCCAAAGCCTCGATGACGAAAAGCCGGACGGCGGGCTCGTCCTCCAGCACAAGAGCCGTACCCGCGCCAGCCGTCTGCATGGGCCCGCGTGGCGGGTCGGGAAGCTCACACACATCAGCCCCCACATAGCGCTCAAGACGAAGGCTCACCGTCGTGCCTGTCCCCACCTGCGAGCTGATCTTCGCCTCGCCCCCGGATTGACGCATGAATCCGTAGATCATGGAGAGCCCAAGGCCCGTCCCCTGGCCGAGGGGCTTGGTGGTGTAGAAGGGGTCGAAGGCGCGCGCCGCGACCTCGGGGGGCATGCCGGTTCCCGTATCGGTCACCGAAATGCAAATGGCCTCCGCGTCCGCGCGACCTGACAGGCCCGTCGTATTGACGCTTGAGATTGTCAGAAGGCCACCGTCGGGCATGGCGTCGCGCGCGTTGATGGCGAGGTTGAGGATCGCGCTGTCGAGCTGATTCGGATCGCAAAGGGTCAGTGAGAGGTCGGGCGCGAGGTCCAACTCCAGACGAATGGATTCCCCCAGGGTGCGGCGGAGCAGAGGCTCCATGCCGAGAATGAGCTCATTGGCCCGAACGGGCTTCGGGTCCAGGGCCTGACGACGCGAGAAAGCCAGAAGGCGGTGCGTGAGGGCGGCCGCCCGTTCGGCGCAGTGCTGGGCCTGGGCGTTGTACCGCGCCAGACCGTCGAGCCTGCCCTCGGCGATGCGCATGTCGGAAAGCTGCAGGGCCCCGACGATGCCTTGCAGCAGGTTGTTGAAGTCATGGGCGATGCCGCCGGTGAGCTGACCGACGGCCTCCATCTTCTGGGCGTGGCGCAGGGCCTCCTCGGCGGCCTTGAGAGCCTCGGCCTGTTCGCGCTCGGCGGTCACATCGCGCCCCACGGAGTGAATGACGGGGCCGTCCGGCACGGCCGTCCATGAGAGCCAGACGATCTGGCCATCCCGGGTCAAATAGCGGTTGACGAATTTTTCGAGGACGGCGCCGTCAAGTATGGTGCCCCGGATGGCGAGCGTTTCGGTGACATCATCAGGGTGCAGAAATTGAGTGAAAGGGGAGCCGACAAGCTCCTCTTCCCGCCAACCCAGCCGCAGCGTCCACGCCGGGTTGACCGAGAGAATGACGCCGCTTCTGTTACTGACCATCATCAGGTCGGTGGACAGGGCCCAGAGTCTGTCGCGTTGAAGCGTGCGCTCCTCCACCGTCGCTTCAAGCCCGTCATTCACGCGCCTCAGGGCCTCCACCGCGCGGGCGCGGCCCATGGCCTCCCAGGCGCGATCCGCGACGTCCTGCACAAGACGCACTTCATCGGATGTCCAATGCCGCGCGGCCGACTGATGGGCGTAAACCATCGCCATAAGCCGGCCGTTTTCCAGAAGCGGCACATTGACCAGGGCGCGAACGCCGATGCCGATCCAGAGGCTGTGATTTTCCGCCGTCGCCGGATGGAGTTTCACGTCATCAATGACCAGCACATCATCACGCGTCATGTGCTCCGCGTAGCGCGATCCGAGGGCTGAGAACTCATGACGGCCGCTGAGAGAGGCGACCGTCCCATCCGTCCAGTCGGCCTCGACGATTGTGTGCTCGCCTTTAAGAATGGCGTAGCCGGTGCGGGTGCAGGCCAGCGCGGAGCCCAGAAATTCCGAGACGGCGCTTGATATCGCCGCGACGGTTTCGCAACCGCGCAGCAGATCGCTCAGTTCGGACAGGCGCCGTCGGCGGGGAACCGATGCCAAACGCGTCGCGCGCGCCGGCCGAGATCTTGTCTGTTCCGTGGTCTCATCCGTCAAAGCAAAAACTTTCTGAACGGCCACGCCTTACGGGCGTGCGTCCGCGGTCGAATTTACCCACCTTGAGGTTAGGATAATCACCGCGCTGGGGTTTTGTCGAATAGGGAAGTTTGGCGGGAAACGGCTAAATCTTCGGGGTGAAAAGGACGCTAGGCAGACCGCTAAAATGGGCGCCACAGGTCAGGATCGTGAGCCTCGCGCACGCCCTTGGGGATGGAGAGCGTGAACTTCGCTGAAAGCCTGGCAGTGTCGCGATGCGTCATACATTTCTCCCGTCAGTCAGGGAGAATCAGACATGCCACTTGCTCGACCAAAACGAAGGCCTGAATGATCGAATGAGTCCCCAACGTATCTGCCTCCTTGGCGCCACCGGCACCATAGGCCGCGCCACGGCTCGCGCCCTGGTTCAACGGGGATATGAGCTGGTGTGTTTCGCGCGTCCAGGTGCGGCGGTGGTGGAGGGCGCCGCTGCGAGGATCGTGGATGTCTCGGACCCGGTTTCCGTCGCCAGGGATGGTTTTCAGGGCGAGCGCTTCAACGCTGTCGTCTCCTGCATGGCCTCGCGCACCGGCGCGCCCAAGGACGCCTGGGCCATCGACTATCAGGCTCATCTGAATGTGCTGGCGGCCGCGAAGGCGGCGGGGGCGAGCCGATTTGTGCTGCTCTCCGCCATCTGCGTTCAGAAACCGCTTTTGGCCTTTCAGCACGCCAAGTTGGCCTTCGAGGCGGCGCTCATGAACTCGGGGCTGACATATTCGATCGTGCGGCCCACGGCCTTCTTCAAATCCCTCTCGGGCCAGATCGAGAGGGTGCGAAAGGGGCGGCCGTTCCTGGTGTTTGGGGATGGAACCCTGACGGCCTGTAAGCCGATCAGCGATGATGATCTCGCGGCCTATCTGGCCGACTGTCTGGAGAATGAGAGCCGCTGGAACCGCATTCTCCCCATCGGAGGCCCTGGACCGGCCATCACGCCCCGGGACCAGGGCGAGGCGCTCTTCGCCATGCTCGGCCGTCCGCCGCGTTTCTCGTCCGCGCCGGTGGCTCTGCTCGATGTCATCGTCGGCGTGCTTAGCACCTTGGGGCGGATCGCGCCGCCCTTGGCCACCAAAGCCGAGCTGGCGCGAATCGGCCGCTATTACGGCACCGAGTCCATGCTCGTATTGAACCCCGAGACAGGCCGTTATGACGCAGACGCCACGCCCGAGACCGGGGCCGCAACCCTGTTTGATTATTACAGGTCCGTGCTGGCCGGCGACGCCAGCGCCGAACGTGGCGACCATTCCGTGTTCTGATCGGCTATAGCCGATTGGGACAATCTATGGACCGTCTGCCCCGGCCTTTCCTATGGTTCATCAGTCGTCCTAAGGCCCCGCGGGAGAGCCCATCGCCATGAAGATCGAGGCGGCCACTATATCGGCCCCGGGGGCGGACTTCGAAATCCAGACCCTTGAACTGAGCGAGCCCCGCGCGGATGAAATCCGGGTTCGAATCGCGGCGGTGGGGCTTTGCCATACCGATCTTGGTGTCCGGGATCAGCCCTATGGCATGATCCTCCCCGTGGTCCTGGGCCATGAGGGGGCAGGCATTGTCGAAGCGGTGGGCGCGGAGGTCACCAAGGTGGCGCCGGGCGACCGGGTGCTGATCAGCTTCCGCTCCTGCGGCGACTGCAAGATGTGCGGCGCTGGTCAGCCCGCCTATTGTAATCACCTGATCGCCATGAACTTTGGCGGCGCCCGGCTGGATGGCGCCTCAAGCTTCGAAGGCAAGGTCGGCAGCAACTTCTTCGGCCAATCCTCCTTCGCCACCCAAGCTTTGACCTATGAGCGCAATCTGGTGAAGTTGCCTCAGGACATCCCCTTCGCCCTGGCTGCGCCCCTGGCCTGCGGGGTTCAAACGGGCGCCGGCTCGATCCTTCGCGCCTTGAACTGTCCGCCCGGATCTTCGGTGGCGGTTATTGGCGGCGGGACGGTGGGCCTGAGCGCCGTGATGGCGGCCAAGGCGCGAGGTTGCGCGACGATCATCCTGATCGAGCCGGTGCGGGCGCGCCGCGATCTGGCGCTGCAGCTCGGCGCCACCCACGCCCTCGATCCCTTCGCGGGGGAGATCGCCCCGGCGGTGCGGGCCGTCCTTCCCCAAGGCGTGGATTACGTGCTTGAGGCGAGCGGCGTCGCCGCGGCCGCCCAGGCCGCCTTCGGCTATATCGCCACGCGCGGGGTGCTGGGTCTCGTCGGCGTGCCGCCCGGCGGCTCCCAGCTCAGCGTGCCCCTCGACCTGGCCATCACCTTTGGGATCGGCGTGCGCGGGATTATCGAGGGCGACAGCGATCCGGATGTCTTCATTCCCGAGCTCCTGGATCTGCACAGTGCCGGACGTTTGCCTTTTGAGCGTCTGATCAGCACCTATCCCTTTCACGACATTAATGCCGCCATCGCCGCGCAACTGGCGGGTGAAGTGGTCAAGGTCGTCCTCACCATGGATGGCGCTTAAGGAGCCCCGGAATGCGTGAATGGATTCCCGCCCTCGACACCGCCTCATTGCCCTGGATCGCCACGCCGCTGGCGGGCGTCTTCGGAAAGGCTCTGAATAGAGATCCCGACACCCAGGCCCGGACGGGAATGGCCAAGTTCGAGAAGGGCTCCTTTGTGCCCGGCCGACCGCACTATCACGTGACGGACGAGGAGATTGTGGTCACGGCGGGCGGGGCCATGACCTTCGATCACCGGACCTGGCTGCCGGCCAAGGGTTACATCTATCACGCGCCGGGCGCCGTTCATGGCTTCAAGAGCGGCTTCGATGGGGAAGTGATCATCCTCTCGCGCCACAATGGCGGGGGAGAGCTTGAACTCAACTATATCGAGGGGACGCCGCTCCAGGATGACTGGTACCAGATCGATGGCCAGCCCGCGCCGCGGCCGCCTGTCTATATTCCTGACGCCGACCAGCTGCCCGCTGACCGCGACGCCGATGGCGTCTCACGCACCCATCTGAGCCGGCATCCCGAGACGGGGGAGGGGAGCCTGTATTTGCGCCTGCCGGCGGGCTGGACGGGCGCCCAAACCGCCGCGCCGGTGGCGGTGTATCGCGAGATGTTTGTCCTGGAGGGCGATGTTCTGTGCGCCGACGGAAGCTATCTTAGGACGGACTATTACGCCTTCATCCCGCCGGGCCGGGATCACAGCTTCGTGGCGAGCGAGGCCGGCGCGCTGATCTATGTCGCCTTCGGGCCGGGGTGACGCACGCCGCTCAGTAATAGATCGGCCCCTTTGCCCCGCCGCCCACGGCGATAGCGTCGCCGTTGATAGCCACGCTCCGGGGCGAGGCCAGGAAGGCCACCACATCTGCGACCTCAGCGGCGTCCACGATGCGGCCGATAGAGACTCCGGCCGCGATGCCGGCCTCGATCTCGTCCTGTGACACGCCCGCGGCCTTGGCGCGCGCGGCGAGCATCGTCTCCACGCCTT
This sequence comes from Caulobacteraceae bacterium, assembly GCA_003136615.1. Lineage (GTDB taxonomy): Bacteria > Pseudomonadota > Alphaproteobacteria > Caulobacterales > Caulobacteraceae > Acaudatibacter. Next base: position 14,156 of record PLFA01000204.1, read on the forward strand.
CGGTGCGGGTGAGGCCAGGATGCACCACGGTCACATTGATCCCCTTGGGTCCCAGCTCATCGGCGAGGTTCTTGGTCAGGGCGGCCACCGACACATTGCGGATCGAGCCGATGATGGCGCTCGCATGCCGGGCGTTCAGGCCGCTGATATTGATGATCCGCCCCCAGCCCGCGGCGATCATATGGGGCGCGGCCTCTCGGGCCATGCGCAGATAGCCCAGCACCTTGACGTCCACGTCGTTCCAGAAGGCCTCATTGGTAATGTCGGCAAGCTGGCGCGGCGCGCCCGCCGTCGCCGGCTGGGCGGCGGCATTGACCAGAATGTCGAGGCCGCCGAGCAACGCCACGGTCCTGGCGACGCCGGCGGCCACCGAGGCGTCTTCGCGGGTGTCCACGGCGACGCCTTGCACCTGGCCGCCGGTCTCGGCGCTCAAGGTCGCCGCCGCCTGATCCAGCGCGGTCTCCTCCCGGGCCACGATGACAACCCGGACGCCTTCGAGCGCCAATTGGCGGGCGATAGCCCGGCCAATACCCCGACTTCCGCCCGTGACCAGAGCGCGCTTGCCTTGAAGTTTGAGATCCATGCGCTGAGGCCTAGGCCGCCAAAGACGCGCTATCGATGACGAAGCGGTATTTCACGTCGCCGACGACCATGCGGTCATAGGCCTCGTCGATCTTCTGGATCGGGATCATCTCGATATCGGCGACGATGCCGTGCGCGGCGCAGAAGTCGAGCATCTCCTGGGTCTCGGGGATGCCGCCAATCAGGGAGCCGGCGATGGACTTGCGCCCGAAAATCAACACGCCCACCTTGGGCGAGGGGTGGGGATGCTCCGGCACGCCCAGCATGCACATGACGCCATCGCGCTTCAGGAGGCGGGTAAAGGCGTCAAGATCATGGCTCGCCGCCACGGTGTTCAGGATAAAGTCAAAGGTCCCCACATGGGTGTCCATCTGGGCCGGATCGCGGGACACGACCACCTCATCGGCGCCCAGATCCAGGGCGTCCTGGCGCTTCGACTCCGAGGTGGTGAAAGCCACGGTATGGGCGCCCATGGCGTGGGAGAGCTTGACCCCCATGTGGCCGAGGCCGCCGATGCCGACGATACCGACCTTCTTGCCGGGCCCCGCCCCCCAATGGCGCAGGGGCGAATAGGTGGTGATGCCCGCGCAGAGCAGGGGGGCGACGGCGGCGAGTTGCGCCTTGGGGTGGCGGATTTTCAGAACGAACCTGTCGCTGACCACGATCTGTTGTGAATAGCCCCCCAGGGTGTGGCCCGGCGCATCATCGGTCTTGCCGTTATAGGTGCCGACAAAGCCGTTCTCACAATACTGCTCCAGCCCGTCGTCGCAGCTTTGGCAATGCTGGCAACTGTCCACCATGCAGCCCACGCCCACGGTCTCGCCGACCTTGAAGTCGCTGACCTTCTCGCCCACCGAGACGATCTCGCCGACGATCTCATGGCCCGGGACGCAGGGATATTTGGTGCGGCCCCATTCCCCCCGGGCGGTGTGCAGATCCGAATGGCAGACCCCGCAATAGATAATGGATATCCGCACATCGTGAGGCCCCGGCTCCCGACGGGTTATGTCCATCGGCTCGAAGGGTTTGTCGGGGGCGTGGGCGGCGAAGGCTTTGACGGTCATGTGAGGCGTTTTTCCGGGCTGGGGATAAGGGTGGGCGGAAGAGGTGGGAGCGGTTAGCGATCAACCATCCGCATCATCTGTTCGGTATAGCGCGCGCCCTCCACGGGAATGGCCGCGAGGGTCGCCTCGATTTCGGCAAGGTCCGAGGGGGCGAGGCTGAGATCAGCGGCGCCGAGGTTTTCCTCCAGCCTATGGAGCTTGGTGGTCCCGGGTATGGGGACGATCCAGGGCTTGCGGGCAAGGAGCCAAGCCAGGGCAATCTGAGCCTTGGTCGCCCCCTTCGCGTCAGCGATCCGGCCAAGGGCGTCGATCAGGGCCTGGTTGGCCTTACGCGCATCGGCCGAGAATCTGGGGATCGTGTTGCGGATATCCCCGTTCGCGAACTCAGCGGACTCGCTGATGGCCCCGGTGAGGAACCCCCGTCCAAGCGGGCTAAAGGGCACAAAGCCGATTCCCAGTTCCGCGAGGGCCGGCAGGATTTCGGCCTCAGGCTCCCGCCACCACAGGGAATACTCACTCTGCAGCGCCGTGACCGGCTGGACGGCGTGAGCGCGGCGGATGGTCTTCACGCTCGCCTCGGACAGGCCGAAATATTTCACCTTTCCCTCGGCGATGAGGGTCTTCACCTCGCCGGCGACATCCTCAATGGGAACCTCGGGGTCCACCCGGTGCTGATAGAAGAGGTCGATCACGTCTGTTTTTAGGCGCTTAAGCGAGGCCTCGGCCACCGCGCGGATATGCTCAGGACGACTATCGAGCGCGCGGCCGGCGGTCTGGCTTGAGACGCCGAAGCCAAACTTGGTGGCGATCACAACCTTGTCGCGCACGGGCGCCAGGGCCTCTCCCACCAGGTCTTCATTGGTGAACGGGCCATAGACCTCGGCGGTGTCGAAGAAGGTCACGCCCTTGTCGACGGCGGCCCGGATCAGATCGATTCCCGCATCCTTATCCGCCGCCGGCCCGTAGCCGTGGCTGAGGCCCATGCAGCCGTAACCGATGGCTGAAACCTCGAGACCGCTATTTCCGAGTTTACGTTTTTGCATGTTTCGAGGCTCCTATCGGGTCACGGTCGGCACGAGATAAACGGCCCCGTTCGCGGGAAGATTGAATCTCTTAACCTTGTCAGCACGGCGCATCCCGGCCAAAGCCGAAGCTGCGCTTGAACCAACAAACGAGGGGGACCTGTAAATGAGGTCTTTGGCATTCGCCGCAAGAGGCGCCGCTATGCTTATCGCGGTGATGATCGGGTTCGCGCCCCTGGCCGACCCCACCGCCTCGCTTGCCGCCGACGCTCCCGCAAAGTCCCCGGCCGCGAGCGAAGACAAACCCGGACCGCCGCCCTTTCCCGCCGACGCCTCGGTGAAGCAATCGATCCATCTGGGCGACAAGACCCTGAATTACACCGCGACCGTGGGCTCCCTGCCGGTGCGCGACGCCGAGGGCAAGAAGACCGCTGAGATTGTCTACACGGCCTATGTTCTCGACGGCCCGCGCGATCCCAGGCGCCCCGTGACCTTCGCCTTCAATGGCGGCCCCGGCGCGGCCTCGGTCTATCTCAATCTGGGCGCCATTGGCCCCAAGCGGATCCAGTTCGGCGCCCAGGGCGACAGTCCCTCCGATCCGGTAGTGCTGAGGGATAATCCCGGCACGTGGCTGGATTTCACCGATCTGGTGTTCATCGACCCGGTGGGAACGGGCTATTCGCGGTCCCTCATAAAGGCGGAGGAGACGGACAAGACCTTCTTCACCATCGACGGCGACATCACCTATCTCTCGCGCATCGTCTATGACTGGCTGGCCAAGAACGCGCGCATGGCCTCGCCGAAATATGTGGTGGGCGAGAGCTACGGCGGTTATCGCGCCCCGGCCATCACCCATACGCTCCAGACCGTCATGGGCGTCGGCGTATCGGGCGTGGTGATGGTCTCGCCGGCCCTGGATGGTCGCGCCGCCAGCGATCCCGACAATTCCCCCATGGCCTGGGTGGCCCTGCTTCCCTCCATGGCCGCCGCGCAGCTAGAGCGGGAGGGAAAGACGCCAAACCCGGAGCTCATGGCGCCCATCGAGACCTATGCCCGGACGGACTATGTGACGGACCTGATGCGCGGCATTCGCGATAAGGCGGCCGTGGATCGTCTGGCGGGCAAGGTCGCCGCCTATACGGGCCTGGACCCCGTTGAGGTGCGTCGCTTAGGCGGGCGGATCGACAGCCGCTACTATCTGCGGGCGCTCTATCGCGACGACGGGAAGCTCGGCAGTTGGTACGACTCCAACGTCACCAGCTTCGATCCCTATCCCTTCGCGCCCGGCCAGAGGGTCGGCGATCCCATCCTGCTCGGCATTGTCGCCCCCACAACATCGGCCATGGTGGATTTCGTCACGCGGGAGGTGGGCTGGAAGGTCGACGCCCATTACGAGCCGCTGAACCCCGAGGTGAACCGGCGCTGGGAGAAACACTGGTTCACCAGCATCGAATCCGCCTCGGATCTGCGCGAGGCCCTGGCCATCGACCCGAAGCTCAAGGCCCTGATCGTCCACGGCTATGACGATCTCTCCTGCCCCTATTTCCAATCGATGATGGTCGTCGCTCAAATTCCGGTGATGGGCGCCGCGGACCGCTTGCAGGTCAAGGTCTATCCCGGCGGCCACATGTTCTATTCACGGCCCGCCAGCCAGGCGGCCCTGCGGCGCGATGTGATGAGTGTTTATGGCGTGGGGTCTTAGGACCCCCAGGGCAGGTCGATATGGCTGAGGCCGGGCCCCAGCTGGAGTGAGACTGTGGCGACGCTATTGTCGGCCGCCGTCTCCAGTTCCACGGGCTTGCCGGAATTGCGGTTTCGCTCGTCATGGATGCTGGCGCCCACCGGGACAATCACGAGGCGGATCACGCTGCCGGGTGCGATGGCCCGGGCCACGAAGTTGAAGTTTTCGAAACGATAGGGCGCGACCTGACCGGGCGTGACCAGCTCGGCCTCGCGGGGAGTCTTCCGATATCGGGCTCTGAGCCAGTCCTGGGTCAGGAACACCACCGATCCGTCGGCCTTGACCTCATAGAGCGCGGCGCGGATGTCCGTGTCGGGCGTATTCATGGCGAGATAGAGCGTCACTTCGGGAACGCCCACCAGATGGGCCGGCGCTGCCAGTGGCGCGGTGTCATAGACGAGGCCATCGCCCTTGATCCGGTGGATCATGCCGTCGTCGGTGAGATACTCCTGCGAAACCAGTGGGCCGCCTTCAAAGCCCTCATTATGGGCCGGGAGCGAGGGGTCATAAATATACGAGTCGGGCGCCTGGATTTCCGGCGCGCGCGCCAAGGATCCTCGCCCGGCCACGGAGCCGGCGTCGGACGTCGGAGAGGAGAGCCACAGGGTGTCGCGGTGATCCGTGGCCGCCGCGAGGCTGGGCGCCGCACGCCAGACATTGGCGCCCGCGAGGAAATAGACGAAGTGGTTGCTGAGGAAAGCGGGGAGAGGGGCGCCCTCCATCACATGGTCGTACCAGGCCACGTGCAGCGCTTTCACATCCAGAACCGCCGCCTCGCCGAAATCCAAGCCGCCGAGGCGCCGCTTGGGGTTGCGGCTGCCGGGATGATCCCAGGGGCCGATCACCAGATAGCTGTTGTCCGCCACCGTGGGGCCGCCCGCATCCAGCTGCTTCTGGCGGAAGCCGATCGTGCCGGTTTCCGAGGTGTCATATTGGCCGGTGATGGAAAGCGTCGGCAATGTGATGCCCGACCACTTGTCCGGCGCCGTGCTCGCCGAATCCCAGAAAGCGTCAAGCTGGGGATGGGCCATCCATTCGCGCCAGATCGGGCTGGGATAGCCGGCGAGAAGATCAAGGTCGCGGTATGGGACGCGCCCCTTCGACGCTTCCTCATAGACGCCGGTCCAATAGGCGCTATCGCCGCCGCTGTTCATATTGGCGGTATGGCCGATCATGGAGATCAGCCAGTTATAGTCCATGCCCCGGAAGATGTTGCTCGTGGCCATGGCGATGTTCTCGCCGGCGATCCCGGCCGAGGCGGGGACGATGGTCTTCAGGCCTTTGGGTCGCTCGCCGGCGATCATCCATTGGTTCTTGCCGCCATAGGAGCCGCCCCACATGGCCACCTGGCCATCGGTCCAGGGCTGAGCGGCCAGCCATTCCACCAGGTCGTGGCCATCGGGACCATCTTCGGTCCACAGCTTGAGCTCGCCGCCGGAATTTCCCCGGCCCCGGTCATCGACAATCGCGAAGGCATAGCCGTGCCGGGCGAAATAGGCGCCGACATCCTCGAATCGGTCGGCCACATAGGGCGTCAGGGTAAGGATCACTGGCATGCGGTTCTGGCCGATGGGGCGAAAGATGGTGGCGTCGAGCATGACGCCGTCGCGCATGGGAATCTTCACACCCCATTGGATTTGATAGGGCATGGCCGAGGCGGGCGGGGAGGCCGGCGCGGCGAGGGTCAAGCTTGCGGCGAAGCTCGAAAGCGCGACCCAAAGCAACGCTATCCTCGCATGTCCGGCCATTATCGAAATCGCTCCTGCCATCGACCTCAGAAAATCTCGCTTGGCGCGGGTTGAAGGGGCCGTCAAATGCTAAGATCGCGGTCCTCGGAATTCAGGTTTGGCGAAGCCGCGCCACACGAGAGAACGGCAAGGAGGATCTCCCGATGTCCCTGAGGCTCAATTCCACGGCGCCCAACTTCACCGCCGAGACGACCCAGGGCATGATCGACTTCCACGAGTGGATTGGCTCCCACTGGGCGATCCTCTTCAGCCACCCCAAGGACTTCACGCCCGTCTGCACGACCGAACTCGGCTATGTGGCGAAGCTCCTTCCGGAGTTTGCCAAGCGTAACACCAAGGTGATTGGCCTCAGTGTCGATCCGGTGGCCAATCACGCCCGCTGGGCCGATGATATCAAAGAGACTCAAGGTTACGCCGTCACCTTCCCGATGATTGGCGACACCGACCTGACTGTGGCCAAGCTCTATGACATGCTGCCGGAGGAGGCCGACGGCGACGCCAGCGGCCGCACCGCCGCGGATAACGCCACCGTCCGGTCGGTCTTCATCATCGGCCCCGACAAGAAGATCAAGGCGACCCTGACCTATCCCATGACCACCGGGCGCAACTTCGATGAGGTTCTACGCCTGCTCGACTCGATCCAGCTGACCGCCAAGCACACCGTCGCCACCCCCGTGAACTGGAAGAACGGCGAGGACGTGATCATCCCGCCTTCGGTCTCGGACGACGTGGCGAAGGCGAAATATCCGGACGGCTGGAAGACCCTGAAACCCTATCTGCGCGTAGTGGCCCAGCCGGCGGACTGAGAAATATGCCTTCACACCGCATAGCTATCACCGTTGAGTAGGCTCCGCCCACCCGAGCCCCAGGCTTTTTTCAAGCCGTATATAGTCCAGGGTCAGCTGGGCCGTGCCATAGGCGACGTTGTTCTCGGCGCTCACCCGGTCCCGCTCGGCCGCGATTTGATCTAGCGAAGTCGCCGTGCCGCCCTCCACCTTCAGTCCCGTCAGGCGCGCCGCCCGATCCGCCGAGCTTTCGACCTCGACGAGGGCGCTTAAGTTTTCGCGCTGACGGCCATAGGTCGCGAGGGCGGTTTCCGCGTCGGCCAGAGCGCCCAGCACCGTCTTGCGATAATCGCCAAGGGCCTCGGCCTCCTCGCCCCGCGCTTCGCGGATCCCGGCGCGGATGCGCCCGAAGTCGAAGGGGCTCCACTGGAGCATGGGGGCCCCCACATAGTTGAACGCATTGTGGGTGAAGAGGCTGGAAATGTCCGTGGCGTTGTAGCCGACCTCGCCCAGCAGGGTCACCTTGGGAAAGAAATCGGCGGTTCTCTGACCGATCAGGGCGTTCTTCTGCTGGATCGTGCGCTCGGCGGCGCGCACGTCGGGCCGGCGCCGCAGCAGGGACGCCGGATCACCCACCACGACCACCTTGGGCGGCGCCGGGACAGGCCCCGTCGCGCTGAGTTCGGCGTCCAGATCGCCGGGGGCTTTGCCGGTGAGGATGGCGAGGCGGTCGAGCTGGTCGGCCACCTGGCCTCTCAGAGGCGCGGTCTCCGCCTGCGTGGACCGAAGTTGGTTCACCATCCGCTCCACATCGAGATCCGTGGCGTCGCCGCCCTGACGCCGAACCTGGGTCAGAGTCAGCATCCGACTCTCGAGGTCGATATTCTGCTGCGCCAGCGCCAGGCGCTGCTGGAGGCCTCTCAAGGTGACGTAATCCTGGGCGACTTCGGCGGCCAGGCTGACCTCGGCGTCCTCGAGATTGGCCAACACCGCCTGAGACCTGGCCTTATCTCCCTCCAGGGCGCGTCGCCGGCCGCCGAACAGGTCAAGCTGCCAGCTGGCGTCCAGGGCGAGACTATAGATGTCGAAATTGCCGTCATTCCCGCTTGTGCTGGCCGCCTGACTCTGGGCCGCGGCGGCGGCGCCACCGGAGAGGCCTCCGCCGATCACATTGGTGAGCCCATGGGTTTGCAGGGTCGCCGCCGCGGCGCCGGTGGTGGGCAGCAGATTGGCGCGGTCCTTGGAAACAACGGCGCGTGATTGGCGAAGACGCGCGACGGCCACCTCGACATCGGGGCTCGCGACAAAGGCGTCGTCGATGAGTGTGTCGAGCTCGGCGTCGCCCAGGGCGAGCCACCATTTGGCGGGCGGGGGACCCGCGCTGGCGTCCTCCGCGCGGTGAAAGGCGGGGGCGGAGACGGCTTTGGGCGCCACCAGCGGGGGGCCCCGATAATTGGGACCCACGACGCAGCCAGAAAGGGTCGCGGCGGCCAAGGTCGCGACGCCCGCCATGGCGAGCGCCCAGGCGCGGGTTTCACGATCGGCGGGCATCAGTGCGCCTCGGCGGCCACGGCGGGGTCGCGCGGGGGCCGCAGCAGGAACACCAGTGGGATCATGGCCAGCAGGGCCACGCCGAGGACATAGAAACAGTCGGTGTAGCTGATGATCAGCGCCTGAATTTGGGCTGTCTGGTTCAGCTGGGCCATGGCCTGAAGATGACCCATGGCCATGTCACCCCCGTTTTGCGCCCCCATGGCCGCGGTCTGACTGGCCATCTGCGCCTGGGCCAGGGGTGAATTGGCGGTGACGGACTGGTCGATAGACTGGACGTGCGCGTCTGATTGGCGATCAATAAAGACGCCGATGAGCGCCAGGCCCAGCGACCCTCCGAGATTTCGCGCCATGTTGTACAGGCCCGAGGCGTCGGCGGCGTCCTCGCGGCTGACCGCCCCGACGGAGGCCTGATTCAAGGGCATGAAAGAGAGGATCTGGCCTGCCCCGCGCAAGAGCTGCGTGACGACGAAGGCGCCGCCGGACGATTGAGCGGTGAGGTTGGTATCCATGAAACAGGAAGCGGCGAAACAGCAGAGACCAATCAGGACGGGCGCCCTGATATCCAGCCGCAGCATTCGCGGGAGAATGGGCATCATGAAGAAGGCCGGGATTCCGGAGAGGAACAGGATGCGCCCTGACTGCTCGGCGTTGTAGTCCGCGACCCCGCTGAGAAACTGCGGGATGACATAAAGGATGCTGTAGACCCCCATACCCACCACCATCACGATGAAGATCACCGCGGCGTAGGAGCCATTGAGCATCAGCCGTAGCTTTATCACCGGGCGCTTGCTGGTCACCTGGGCTATGGCCAGCAGCACGAAACCGACAACGGAGGCGAGGCTCAGCCACCGGAGGAGGTCGGATTCGAACCAGCGGTCGCGCTGGCCCTCCTCAAGCACCACGGTCAGGCAACTCAGGCCCGTGGTCATGCCCACGATCCCCAGCCAATCGGCGTTCACAAAATTGCCGATGTTCACCTTTTCCTTGGGAAGCCCCAGAAGCAACAGGGTGACAAGGCCGGCCGCGACAGGCACGTTCAGGAAGAAGCACCACTGCCAGCTCACATTTTCGGTCAGCCATCCGCCGATCACAGGGCCGACCAGGGGGCCCAGAAGAACGATCAGGCCGAACATGGTCATGCCCAGCGGAAGCTGGTGGGGCGGCAGGCGGGTGCGCACGAGGGTCTGGGCCGTGGGGATCAGAGCCCCCCCAAAGAAGCCCTGACCGACCCGGCCGATGATCATGGCGGTGAGGTTGTGGCTGAAACCGCATTGGATGGAAAACAGAGTGAACATGACCGCGCACATCAGAAGCAGATTGCGCAGGCCCAGCACACGCGTCAGCCAGGCGGCCAGGGGGATCATCACCACCTCGCTCACCAGATAGCCGGTGGAGATCCAGGTGCCTTCGGTGCCGCTGGCGCCGATCTCGCCCTGGATCTGGGGCAGGGCGGAATTGACGATGGAGATGTCCAGCGTCGCGATGAGGGCGCCCAGCGCCCCGGCGAAGACCGCCACCCAATCCTGAACCGACGCGTTCTCCAGAGGGGGATTGGCGACCTGGGTCACGCGGGGGCTCCCGGCGCATGTGTGGTGTCCACGGTCACCGTCGCTGAAAGACCGGACAGCAGACGCCCCTTGAGATCGTTGGGGATCTTCAGGCGCAGCCGCACCGGCACCCGCTGAACTATCTTGGTGAAGTTGCCGGTGGCGTTCTGGGGCGGCAGGAGGGCGAAAGTGGCGCCCGTGCCCGGTGAAAAGCTGTCCACGACCGCATCAATCTCGCGTCCGCCCAGCGCGTCGATCTTGACGCTCGCCGGTTGGCCGATCCGCATCCGCGCCAGCTGTGTCTCCTTGAAATTGGCCACCAGATAGATGCCCTCCAGCGGAACCACGGACATCAGGCGCGTGCCGGCCTGGACGAACTGGCCGATCTGAACGGTCTTGTCGCCGATCCGCCCCGAAATCCCGGCCTTCATGAGGGTGTCGCCTAAATTGATCTGGGCGGCGTCCACCTGAGCCTGAACGCCCGCCAGGCGCGCCTTTGATTGGCCGAGCTGGGCGCCAAGGGTGGCGATGTTCTTTTGCGCGACGGCGACCGCCGCGGCATCGGACCGTTCCGTGGCCAAGGCCTGATCATAGGCGTTTTGGGCCTGGGCCGCCCTATCCTGGGTCTCGACCCCTTCAGCGGCCAGCCGCTTGTATCTTTGGGCTTCTCCCAAGGCATAGGCGAGGGTGGCCTGGGCGCCCTTCAGTTGCGCCCCGGCCTGAACCACCGCTTCGCGCTGCTGAGCGATCTGAGCCTGGGCCGCAATGACCGACGCCTTTTCCGCGTCGGCCGCCCCGATCTCCTGGGCCATGCTCGCCTTATAGGTGTTGGGATCGATCTTCAGGAGCGGGTCTCCCGCCGCCACGGCCTGATTGTCCCGGACGTAAATCTGCTCGACGTAACCCTGAATCTTGGGCGCCACGGCCACGGCGTCAGCCTGCAGATAGGCGTCATCGGTCTCCTGAAGGAACCGGCCGTGGGTCCACCAGCCGATCCCGACAAAGAGCAGAAAGACAAGGACGCCGAGACCCGCCAAGATCAGGGCGGCGCGGACGCCCGGGCGCGCCAGGGGATTTGATCGCGGCGCGGCGGAACCTTCGGACATTCAGGGGACCTTGCATGGGAGCGGGCCGGCGGCTTATCTTCCGGGCGGAAGATATCTGTCAAACGATAAATATCTGCCTTTCTGGAAAAGTCTGGGTTTGGAGGAAATTGTGTCGGAAACCGCCAGGGAGACCGCGCCGCGTCGCAGTCCGACCGCGGGGGGCTATGCGCGGGGCGAGGAGACACGGGCACGAATCATCGCCGCTGGCCTGAAGGTTTTCGGCGATGAGGGCTATGAGCGCGCCTCCACACGACAGATCGCCCGCGAGGCCGGGGTCATGCCGCCGGCCCTGCAATACTATTTCGACAGCAAGGAGGGCCTGCATCTCGCCTGCGGCCAGTTCATCATCGACATCTCGACGAAGGGCTTCACCCTGACCCTTGAGAAGGCCGAAGCCATTTTGGCCGAAGGCGGCGTTCAGGACGGCTTGAATGCGCTCTGCGATGTTCTGGACGCGCTGTTGGATGCGTCCTTGTTTGCCCGGGGCTCTCCGGATTGGGAGCGCTTCGCAGCGCGCATCCAGAGCGAACGGGATAGCCCCGCGGGCGCCCTGATTCAGGCGCGGATCGCCGAGCCGCTCCGGGACATCTGCGCCCGTCTCGTGGCCCAGGCGACCGGCTCTCCCTTGAATGACGAGGCGCGTCTGCGCGCGATGGCGATCATTGGCCAAGTCTCGGCCTTTCACGTTTATCGCGAGGGCGCCCTGCAGCTTCTAGGTTGGCAAGACTTCAACGGGCCACGGCGCGAGACGATCAAGGCCGTTCTTCGGGCCCATACCCAGGCGGCGCTCGCTGTCTAGTTCCATCGATCGTATCGATCAGGTCGATGTCCAGCTCCCGGACGCTCAACGCGAACCATCGGATTGCATTTTCGCAGCTTTCATATTGACAACTACTTTTGCTATGTGCAACGTTATGGGTGATGTCCAACGACGCCCACATTGTCGAGCC
>PLFA01000062.1 GCA_003136615.1 Caulobacteraceae bacterium
ACCACCTATAAGGGCATCAAGGAAACCGAGGCCAAGCCCGGCGAATGGATCGCCATCTCGGGCTGCGGCGGTCTTGGCCACATGGCCATTCAATACGCCAAGGCCATGGGTCTGCACGTGGCCGCCATCGATATCGACGATGGCAAGCTCGCCCACGCCAAACGGCTGGGCGCCGACGTCACCATCAACGCCAAGACCGGTGATCCGGCGGCGGCCCTGAAAAAAGAGACTGGAGGAGGCGCGCATGGCGTGCTGATCACCGCGCCCTCGCTGCCGGCCTTCAAGCAGGGCGTGGAGATGACCCGCAAGCGCGGAACCTGCGTCCTGGTCGGTATCCCGCCAGGAGACTTCCCCCTGCCCCTCTTCGACGTTGTCGCCAATTGCATCACCGTCAGAGGCTCCTTCGTCGGCAACCGCGAGGACATGGCCGAGTGCCTGGCCTTCGCCGCCGAGGGCAAGGTCAAGGCGGATATCGAGCTACGGCCCCTCTCGGACATCAATCAGATCTTCGAGCGGCTCGAACATGGCGATGTGCCTTCCCGCGTCGTCCTCGACTTTGTGGGAGCCTGACGGCCGGGCCGCTGTCATCTCGGGCCTTCCCCCAACCCCGTCATCCCGGCCAAGCGAAGCGCGAGCCGGGAGACCGGTTACCGCGCCCGGTTCGCGACCTAAACATCGCACCCCGTCCCGTGGCTCCCGCGTCTCCCCTATGCTTCGCGCGGGCTGACGGTAATATTCGGGCCCATACCGGAACTCCCTAGGCGGCGTGGACAAAATCAGGAGATGATTTCGACGCTGACCAGCTTCATGTCGCCGTCGAAAGGTTCGATGTACGCGCATATGTTGTCTGAGAACTCATCCATGAGGTTGAGCCCGTCAGGGTCGTAATCGTTTTCGGCGACCAGCCGCAGCTTGCCGTCTACGAAGGTGCAGGTGACGTTGTGCTCGTGTGGGTAGTGGAGCCGGAACGCCTCGGTGATGTCTCGCGCGGCTTCGTCGCCCGCCGCAGCTGGCACATCAAAACACTCCAGCGTGATGCGATACATGCGTCCATGCTCCAGACCTGCGGCACACCTATCCGCAAACAAGCGCGAGAGGGAAGCCGCCCGATTGACGAGGTGCGCGCTCGTTGATTCAAGGCTGCTTTTTGGAGGCAGGCTTGAGCCGGGGCAATCTTGCCGAGGCAGAGTGGCACATTCTGAAGGATTTGCTGCCGATCGAGCGCAAGAACCGGGGTCGGGGCAGACCTCCCGAACAGAACCGTTCGATTATCAACGGCATACTCTGGCGGCTTCGGTGCTCGGCCACCTCAAGATCAACCGCGCCATCGCCACCCGCTACGACCAGCTGGCCAGCAGCTTCCTAGGTATGGTTCACCTCGCCACCGCCAGATACTGGCTCAAATTTGTCCACGCCGCCTAGCATTAGGAGCGCGTGGTCCTCCCCTTGCGCGGGCCTAGGCTTGGGGTAAGCGTGGCCTCATGACCGCGTCCGCGCGCCTTGAGGCTCTGGAAGCCTTCCTGATCGAGCTCAACCACGCGGCCGCGGCCGTCATCCTGCCCCTGTTCCGCGCCGATCATGGCCTGGAGAACAAGGCGCGTTCCGGCGCCTATGACCCGGTGACCCAGGCCGACCGTGGCGCCGAGGCAGCTATCCGCGCCCTGATTTCCAAGCGCTATCCTGAGCATGGGGTGATCGGCGAGGAATATGGCGAGGATCGTCCTGACGCCGAATGGGTCTGGGTGATCGATCCGGTGGATGGCACCCGCGCCTTCGTGGCCGGCCTCCCGGTCTGGACGACACTCATTGGCCTGCGCCTGAACGGCAAGCCTGTGCTGGGCTCCATCGGTCAGCCATTCCTGGACGAGCTCTATATGGGCCGGATGGCCGGGGCGCGTCTGATCAGCCAGGGGAGAAGCCATCCCCTGCATGTGCGCAAGGGCCTGCCGCTGGACCGGGCGATCATCGCCACCACCGATCCGGACGGTTGTTTCGACGCCGCCGAACGTCTCGCCTGGCGTCAGGTCCGAGCCGCCGCGCGCCTCGCCCGCATGGGGTGCGACGCCTACGCCTATGCCATGGTCGCGGCGGGAACCATCGATCTGGTGATCGAGTCCGGCCTGAAATCCTGGGACATCGACGCGGCGATCCCCGTGGTGACCGGCGCCGGCGGCCTCGTCACCGACTGGCGCGGCGCCCCTGTCGGTCGTCACGGCGGCCAGGTGGCCATTGCCGGAGACCCCGATCTGCTGGAAGCAGCGCTTGTGGCCCTGCGGCCGGCGGCTCAGACGGTGGGGGCCTGAAGGCTGAGAGCCGACCATCGACCACGACGCAAGAGGATCTAGGGGGCGTGACGGATCAGAAAGGGCCGCCAGAGCGGCTGCCGTGGGTTTCGCCCCGCATCACCGCAGCTCCGAAGATTCGCCAAGTCTATTGGTGTGAGTTTTGGAGCGACGCCCGCCTTCCCGAAATGTGGAAGACGCGGCCCGTCGTCGTCATGTCCTACAAAAACACCTTGCACGGCCCTTGCCTTGTGATCCCGGTTTCGACCGTGCCACAAGATGACAACCCGTGGGCGCATCAACTGACCGTGCCGCTCTCGGGGTCCCAGGGTTGGGCGATCTGCAATCAGCCCTCAACCGTCTCGCCCAGCCGCTTCGCCCAGATGGGCCGCAAGATACCTGTGTTACCGGCGGCGGACTTCAATGCGATCCTCGCCAAGCTCAAAGCATGGCTCCCCCAGCCCTTCGCCATTGATAATTCGCCCTAAGCTCTGTATATCCTTGTCTACAATTTTTCATTCGCGGCCCCGGTTCAACGGGTGTCCGTTGCCCGCAAGGGCTACGTCTGCCGGGGCGGCTCGAAAGAGCCGCCCTCGGTTTATCTGGGCGGCCCCAGATCGGCCCTGCGCCGTCGGGAGCCCTTCTCGACGTTACCAACCGGATCGAGGGCCGCGAGCGGCAGACGCGAGGGGCGTTAGCTCGCCCTGGGCTTGTCGTCGCCTTCGCGATAGGGTGAGACCGCCCCAAACACGACGTCCATTGATCGGTTATATAGGGTTGGGCCGTAAAGACCGTAGGAGCCTAAGCTCCGACACTCTCCGCCAGCTCCGCGAAGGCGCGCCAGACGGGCGCCTGAGTCTCATCGGTTTCCTGGAACAGCTCGTGATGCGCGCCCGGAATAACCAGGGTGCGACCGTGAGTCAGTCGCGCGGCCACACTCTGGGCCGCGTCATTATCCACCAGCGAGTCCTCGCCGGCGATCAGGATCGTAACCGGAATGGAGATCGCCGCCGTTCCCGCGCCACTCGCCAGCCGATCCGTGGCCTGGAATGCGAATTTCAGCCACCCCCAGGTGGGCGGACCCAAGGCGAGATCTGGGGAGGCCGCGACAAGGGCGAGGTTGCGCTCATAGCGCGCGCGGTCATGGGTCAGGATATTGCTCTCGAACGGCGCCGGGTCGGGACCTGGCGGCACCGGGACAGACGTGCCACCCTGCCCAAGGTTGCTCAGTGACCAGGCCAGCACGCGCGCGACGGGCTGCGGAACCCCGCCCGTTTTGATCCCCAACATGGGCGCCGAGAGAAAGGCGCCGGCAAACCGCCGCTCGCCCTCGGCCAGAGCCAGCAGGGTCAGACAGCCGCCCATCGAATGACCCATGGCGAGCCAGGGCTGGGGCAGGCGCGCGGCGAAGGCGTCCAGGAGCGCGCGAAAATCGGTCAGAAAGTCCTGATATCCGTCCGCATGGCCAAGCCGGCGGTCGGCCAGGGCGCGATGGGAAAGGCCCTGGCCCCGCCAGTCATGAATGAGCACGGCAAAGCCCTGGCCCGTGAGGCGGCGGGCGACCTCGAAATACTTTTCGATGGGCTCGGTACGGCCGGGGCTGAGCACCACCGAACCGCGGGCCCGGCCCCGCGCGGGGCAAAGGGCCGCCCGCAAACGCGCGCCGCCGGCGCCAACATACCATTCCGCCGCGGCGCCCGGCGGCGCGGGATCGCTTTCAAGCGCCAGGAGTGGCGCCGGCGCCCCCGCTAAGAATGGGGACAATGGCGATCAGGCCATCTTGGAAAAGAGGGTCGTCAGCTTGCTCTGCAGCGCCATGGCCAGACCCATATCCGAAAGCTGAAGCTTGCCGGTCATCACAGCGGTCATGGCGTCAAGCTTGCCCTCGCCCATGGCTTCGAGGTCGGGCAGGGAAATGGTCATGGTGAGGTCGGCGGGCTTGTCCTCATTGGTGACGCTGCCCCCGTCGATAAGGATCACGCCGGCGTCCTTCAGGTTGAACTTCAGGGATTTGCCAAGACCGGAATCTTCGCCGACGGCGGCCTTCATGCGTTCGGTAACCTGTTCAAGCGTCGCCATGAGCGTTTCCTCTGTTCATCCTGTTCGTTCGCGCACGGCTTGTCTGCAACTCGCCCCGCAGCTTTCCGGGTATCGCGGCCGGCCGCGCGAGGCAAGTGACCCACATCGTGCAACAAGACCAGGCGCCGTGGCCCTTGACGCCGTGGCCCCGAATTCCAATCTTTCTCAGCGGAGGCGCTGGACATCCGGGCCTCCCGGACCACCCGCGAGGCCTAGATTAGGCTCGCGACGGCCCGCTCATCAACGCAACCTTGCTCACGCAAAAGAGGGATGCCGAACATGCGCACTATCGATCTTTCCCCCCTGTATCGTTCCGTCGTCGGCTTCGACCGTCTGGCGGACCTGCTGGACTCGGCCACCACCGAGGCGGCGACCGGCTATCCGCCCTATAATATCGAGCGCACGGGCGAGAACGCCTATCGCATCGAGATTGCCGTGGCGGGCTTCAAGTCCGAAGACCTCAATATCGAAGTGAAGGAAAACCTCCTCACCGTTCAAGGCCGCAAGCCCGCGAACGATGAAGCCAAGCGCTACCTGCATCGCGGCCTGGCCGAGCGCAATTTCGAGCGCCGGTTCCAACTGGCCGACTATGTGGTGGTCAGCGAAGCCCAACTCGCCGACGGCCTGCTCTCCGTCTCCCTGAAGCGCGAACTGCCCGAGGCCCTGAAGCCCCGGCGCATCGAGATCGGTTCAGGCCAGGCCACGACCACCCTCATCGAGGGCGAAAAGGCGGCCTAAGCCTCTTTTCCACGACGGACGTCATGGCTGGGGCGGCGCGGCGACGCGTCGCCCTTTCATTTGATCATAACGCCGGAAGAGGAGCCGCCGAGCCCGGCTCAAGATACCGCGCCGCCAGAGGCTTCATATCCAAGCCCAGGCTGACCATCAGGGGATTGCCGGTGGGAATCTCCAGGCCCGTGATGTCCGCGTCGGAGACCGCGAAGAGGTGCTTGGCGATGGCCCGCAAGGAATTGCCATGCGCCGCGACCATCACGGTCTCTCCGGCCGCCAGACGCGGCGCTATGGCTGCGTTCCAATAGGGCAGCACGCGCTCAAGGGTCGTCTTAAGGCTCTCGGCCAGCGGCAGGTCGATCCCCGCATATCGACGATCCGCGGCGAAATCATAGTCTCCGCCGGGCGCGAGGGCCGGCGGCGGCACATCATAGGAACGGCGCCAGATCTTCACCTGGTCCTCGCCGAACTTGTCGCGCATGGCCGTGTGTTCGAGGCCCGTCAGCCCGCCATAGTGGCGTTCATTGAGCCGCCAATCCTTGATAACGGGAACCCAGATCTGGCCCGCCGTGCTCTGGGCGATGAAGGCCGTACGGATGGCGCGGGTGAGGACCGAGGTGAACACCACATCTAGGGCCACCCCCTCCGCCGCCAGCGCCTCCCCCGCCCGCCGCGCCTCGGCCTCCCCCTTTTCCGTCAGGTCCACATCCACCCAGCCGGTGAAGCGGTGCGCCAGATTCCACTGGCTCTGGCCGTGGCGAAGAAGGATCAGCGTGGACATGGCCTGAGTTCCGAAGCCGAGGGGCGAAACTCCCCTCCCTCACTTCGGCGGGGAGGGGGACCCCGAAGGGGTGGAGGGGGAAGTTGGAGCGCGATAAACGCGACGTTTACCCGCGGCGCCAGCCTTAAACCGCCCTCATGACATTTGTCACGGCCGCTTCCGTCTATGTATGGTTCGTAGCCGATGATCGGACCCGTTCCACCTTGCCACGGATGCTTTTTGTATATACGTAAATTGTGGATATTGAGTGCGACCCCGCAAAAAGTGATCGCAATGCCCTGAAGCGGGGCCTGCCCTTCTCACGGGTCGTCGACTTCGAATTCGAAACGGCTGTGATCGCGGAGGACACGCGCGCGGACTATGGCGAAAAGAGATGGATCGCCGTGGCTTGATCGGTTCGCGAACATTCGTGGTTGCGTTCACATGGCGAGACGAACGCCTCCGCGTGATCAGCTTTCGGAAGGCCAATGCAAGGGAGTCCCAGCGCTATGAGCAAGCCCGATCCGCAAGCCCCTGACGACGACGTGCCGGAACTGGGCGACGAGTTCTTCGCGCGCGCAAAGCCAGCGGCGGCCGTGATGCCCGAATCGTTCATGACAGCGGTTCGCCGAAAGGCTGGCCGCCCTCCGAAGGAGGATGCGAAGGCGCCCGTCAGTCTGCGCTTGGATCCCGCCATATTGCGACACCTTCGCGGACGCGGGTCTGGCTGGCAGACCGCCGTCAATGACGCGCTGGCGGACCTGATCAAGCGCGGCAGGCTCTGAAAACCACGAGCGGATAAGCGCACATAGGCAGGTTGCAAATATTGCATATTGACACCTTGCATTATGAGATGCCATGATTTGGGTAATGACCCTGGACGCCACCCTCTTCGAGCATGCCGCTCCGGTTGAGCCCGCCGCGGATCCGCGCATCGCGGTGGCGGA
>PLFA01000171.1 GCA_003136615.1 Caulobacteraceae bacterium
ACCACGATCATCGCCGGCGCCCCCGGGGCGCTTGAGCGCGTTATCGCGCGTCTAGGTTACGGCTCGGCCTCAATGCCGAGCAGGTGGCCATCAGGATCCCTGAGCATCAAGGTCTGAAGCGGCCAGGATCGAAGTTCCGCGAGGGGGCCCGGCGAATTGGCGCGTATCCTCTCCAGCTCCTGAGCGTTGGATGTCGTCAGCATGAGTCGGGTCGCCGCGACGTCCGCGAGACTCGCGGTCGGCCCGCGCCGATAGTCGCCCCTGTAGCGGAGAAGTTCGATGTGCGGGCTCGGCGATCCCGGCGGAATCAGGGCTGTGACCTCGAGCTCGGCGTCCCGCACGCCGTCCAGACTGTCCTGCTCGGGCCCGCGATTGATCGACCGTGCGCCGACCTCGAAGCCGAGGGCCGCGTAGAAGGCGAGGCTGCGCGCGGTGTCGGCGATGGAAATCGCCGAATGGTCGATGCGCGGCGCGTTGTCGCCGCCCGGGAAGCTGATCAGCTCCAGAGGATGACCGTCAGGATCGCGAAACTTGAAGGCGATGACGCCACCGGAACTGGGCGGGAGGGTCTGGGGGCCCTGCCGCGAGATCGCGGTCCAGCCGGGCGCCCGGCGGAGCCTGTCCATCGCGGCGCCCATATCGGCGGTGACCACGGCCAGATGCTGGAAACGCGCGCTCCACGGCGGCAGGGCCCTGGGGTAGGAGCGGGCGCCGGGGCCGGCCGGCTTAAGATCCAGGCGACTTGGCCCCAGGTTCAATGTAACCGCGCCAGGCTCGGCCACGGGCGGCGGCGCCTTCGAAAACCCTAGGGCCTCGACGAAGAAATCAGCCGACCGCTCTGGAGCGAAGCAGTTGAGTACGAAGCGGGCAAGGCGGAGGCGCGGCTTCAGGGCCATGACGCCCCCCGGGTGTTGAGGAAGATGGCATGGAGGGAATGTGAGGCGCCGATGAAAAGACGGTTCCTGGCCGGTCCTCCGAAACACAGATTGCCCACGTGCTGCGGCGTCAGGATCTTGCCCAGAAGCTCCCCCTCCGGGCTGATGCAGTGGACCCCATCCCCCGCGCTGGACCAGACATTGCCGTCCTCGTCCGCCTTCAGGCCATCGCAATAGCCCGGCGAAACGGTGTGGAAGATCCCGCCGCCGGAGAGGCACAATCCATCGGATGAGACGTCGAAGACGCGGATATGCCGAGCGGGGGCGGCGTCGCGCACGGCGCCTGTCTCAGCAACATAAAGACGGCGCTCATCGGGGGAAAAGGCCAGCCCATTGGGCCCTTCGAAATCGCATGCCATGGCGCGGATATCGCCGCTGGCCGGATGGAAGCGGTAAACGGCTGGGGGTTGCTCCGAGGTTTGACGTCCACCCTCATAGTCGTTGGAAATCCCATAGAGCGGATCGGTGAACCAGATCGATCCGTCGGACCTGACGACCAGATCATTCGGCGCGTTCAGCCGCTTGCCGCCGTGGTGCGCCACGAGGCGCGTCACCGTCCCATCGTGCTCGGTGCGATAAAGACACCGGCCCTGGTGGGAGCAGGCCACCAGCCGTCCTTCCCGGTCGCGGGCCTGGCCATTGGCGTAGCCGCTGGGCGCGCGATAGACGCTCACACCCACATCCTCGATCCACCGCAAGGTGCGGTCGCGGGGCAGGTCCTGAAAGAGCAGACACTGGGCGTCGCCCATCCAGACCAGGCCCTCGATCCACCGAAAACCCCGCGCCAGCTCCTCCAGGGGCGCGTTCTCGAGAACGTACCGCATAAATCGCGGATCGTGGATTTCGACGCCGTCCATGGTCAGCCCATGCCGCCGCGCCCGATCTGGACGAGCATCAGGACCGCTGGCTCCTCGCCCACCGTGCCGGAGAGATGTCCCTTGCGATCTCCTTGAGCGCGGGTGTTCTGATCCTCGCCGAAGGACATTTCGCCCGGGCCCATTTCCACGCGCTGACCGTCCATGGATTCGACGAACCAGCGCCCCGAGAGGGGGATGATCCATTGCGGATGTGGATTTTCGTGCCAGTCCCCGATCCACCCCACCGGCAGGATGGTGACGAAGACCGTGGCTTCGCCTTTTGTCTTTGCGCCCAACCACTGCGCGTCGGCGGGCGGGCTGATGGAGTCGAGCTCAAATTGCGTCAGGTGGCGTCGCGTCTGATGGCTCACCCCCTCGGCGTCCGTCCATATGTGCCAATAGGGGGCGGTGGGCGTGTCCTTGGATGTCATGGGGCCGCGACTTCAGTGATGCCGTAGGGATGGGTGGAGGAGAGTGGCGCGGCGAAAAACGAATCGACCGACGTGGCGGTGACGCCGAAGGTGATCAGCAGGAACCCTCCGGCCAAGGCGACATTCTTCCAGAAATCCCAGAACAGGCCCCGCGCCACGCCCTGGCTGTTCGTCCAGAAATCGCCCGGCCGCCAGAAGGGCTTCCAGAGCACGGCGGTGACCAGGCAGTAGCCCGCCAGGATGAGCGCCGCCGCCCGGTCGGCGAGCCCGGTGAGGATGGCGCCGGACATACCGATCTCCACGCCAAGTCCCAGCAAGATCAGCACCACCGCAAACGCTTCCGACGGCGCCGCGCGTCTGGCCTGGGCGAGCGCGCCTCGGAAGTTCAGGATCTTGTCCAGGGCGCTGAACGGCAGGAACAGCAGCACCAGAAGAAGCCGCACGACAAAGGCGATGGCGATACTGAAAGCCAAGAGCCCCTCACCCGCCCGTGGCGAAGCCGGGATAGAGGGTCATGCCGCCATCCACGAAGAGGCTCGCGCCGGTGACATAGTCGGAGGCGTCGGACGCCANNGCGCTGGTGTTGATCGGCGTGCGAATGGCGCCGGGCGCAATGCTGTTGACCCGGATCCGGCGCGGGGCGACCTCCTGAGCCAGGCTCCGCATGAGCATCATGATGCCGCCTTTTGAGGCGGCGTAATTGGCGTGGCCGGCCCAGGGAATCTCCTGGTGCACCGAACTCATGCAGATGATCTTGCCCGTAGCTGCGGAGATAGCGGGGTCGGCGCCTCGACGGTTGAATTCACGCACCGCCTCGCGGGTGCAGAGGAACTGTCCGGTGAGATTGACCCCGATCACGGCGTTCCACTGATCGAGCGTCATCTGCTCATAGGGCGCGTCGCGCTGCAGCCCGGCATTGGAAACCACGATGTGCAGCGTGCCAAAGGCCTTTACCGCCGCGGCGTACATCGCGACCACATCGTCCTCGCGGCTCACATCCGCTTTCACGGTGATCGCCCGGCGACCCATGGCCGTGATCTCATGGGCCACATCATCCGCCGCGCCCGGATCGACAATATAGTTGATGACGACGTCCGCGCCGGCCCGCGCCAGGCCCAGCGCCACGCCTTTTCCGATCCCGGAATTGGCCCCGGTGACCAGGGCTGGCTGGCCGCGAAGAACGTCTTGATAGGGAATGTCGGGGCGCCGACCGGGTTGCTCCTCGGCGGGCGCCGCGGGGCCGTCTTGTATCGCAGGGGACATATCTGCCGCCGATCACGTGCGACGCCCTGGTGGCGCCTGACACCTAAACGCGGAGAAGCCCGATCAGTCCCTTAAGCTCACGCCGCTTCGGCGGCGAATTGCAGCCTGGCCAGGTGAGCATAGAGCCCGCCCCGCGCCATGAGCTCGGCGTGGGCGCCTTCCTCCACAACGCGGCCGCCATCCATGACCACGATCCGGTCTGCCTCCAGCACGGTGGCGAGGCGATGGGCGATGACCAGGGTGGTGCGCCCGCGCATGGCCTGGTGCAGGGCCTGCTGCACCAGACGCTCGTTTTCGGCGTCGAGGGCGCTCGTGGCTTCATCCAGAAGCAGGATGGGCGCCTGGCGGACGAGGGCCCGCGCGATTGCCAGACGCTGCTTCTGACCGCCCGAAAGGGTCTTGGCGTGTTCGCCCACCAGGGTCTCGAACCCCTGGGGAAGAGCGTCGATGAAGCCTGACGCCTGCGCCGCCTCGGCGGCGTCTCGCACTTCCCGCGGGCCGGCTTCCGGCGCGCCAAACTGGATATTCTCCCGGGCCGAGCCGGAAAACAGCGGCGNNACGCTCCCCGCGTCGGGGTCGTAGAACCGCAGGAGCAGGCGCAGCACAGAGCTCTTGCCCGCGCCGGAGGGCCCCACCAGGGCGATTCGCTCGCCGGGCCGCGCATGAAGGGAAAAGCCGTTGAGCGCCGGCGGCCCAGATCGGCCAGGGTAGGAAAAGCGTACATTCTCAAAGCGCACCTCGCCCCGGGCGGGCTTGGGAAGCGGCGTCGCCCGCTCCGGCGTGCGGATGGAAGGCCTGGCGTCGATCATTTCGGCGATCCGGGCCGCGGCGCCCGAGGCTTTCTGGATCTGGCCCCAGACCTCGGAGAGATCCTTGACCGCATTGGCCGCGAAGAAAGCCAGGGCCAGAAGCTGCACCAAGTGCCCGAACGAGAGCGTCTGCTTCACCACCACGGCCACGGTGGACTCGAACAACAGGCCGATCATGCCGCCGAAGATCAGGGTGATCATCAAGGCCGAGAGCAGGCCGCGCGCCTTGATCTGGGCGCGGGACGCTTCGAAGGCCTCCTCCACCGACGCGTTGAACCGGCCCGCCACGGCGTCCTCCTGTCCGAAGGCCTGGACCGTATCGATGGATCCCAGTCCCTCGCCGGCATGGCCCACCGCCTCGGCGAACCTGTCCTGTGCGCGCAGGGAGAGACGCTGCAGCCGCCGACTCATCAGAAAAAGCGGTGTGAGCAGGGCCGGAATCAGGAGGAGGACAACGCCCGTGAAGTTGGGGCTGACAATCAGCATCCAGCCAAGGGCGCCCACGAGGGTGACCAGATTGCGTAGCGCCACGGGGGCCACATTGCCCACAATGCTCTCCACCATGGTCATGTCGGTGGTGAGGCGTGAGAGCACCTCGCCCGTGCGCAGCTGGGTGAAATGGGTGAGATCCAGCCCCAGCACCCGGCGGAAGACCACCTTGCGCATATCGGCCACGACCCGCTCGCCCAGCTTATAGAGGAAATACATGCGAAGACCGGTGCTGGCGGCCAGGACCAGGGCGATCGCCACGGCGGTGATGAAGAGCTGGATGAGCGGGCCCTCGCCGCGATCCGCGAAATGGCCGTCGATGACCCGGCGCACCCCATCGGTCATGGCCAGGGCCGCGGCTGACGAAATGAGCAGGAAGAGAAGGCCCAGCACCGCGTCGACGGGATGGGCGCGCACAAAGGGGAGGAGGCGCGTCAGGGGCCGCAGGTTGCCCTGCTTCTCCCGGCGCCAGGCGTCCGTGAGGAACTCCTCCTTCATCAAGGCGCCCAGACTCGGGCGGTCGATACCGGGGCGGTCTAGACTGGGACGATCAGCCGCGGCTGGCGAGGTTTGTGTCATCGAAACCTTATAGGACCCAAATGGGCGGTCCCAAATCCGCTGTATGGACCCATGTCGCAAATAAGACAGCACGCTCGACGCGAGGCGCCAGTATCGACTATCAGGTCTTTCGGCCTTGTCGATGATGACGCGGCCCGGCGGCGCGTGACATCATGTCCATGGCCCCGGCCTCCAAAGAAGCCCTTCACCGGAACCCCCTGATCTTGACCCCAACACCGACCGCGCCCGGCCGCACGCTTCGCAAGGGCGATTTTCTCACCCTCGCCGAGGCGCTGGATTTCGCTGGAGACCAACCCACGGGCGTCAATATCCACTCCCTTCGCGGTGAGTTGACCGAGGTCATTACCTATGGCGCGCTGCGCGATCAGGCGCGGGCTCTGGCCGCCCGGATGCTGGCCGCGGGCCTGACCCCCGGGGACCGCGTCATGTTGGCCGCTGAAAGCGATGGGGATTTTCTGCGCGCGTTCTTCGCCTGCCAGTATGCGGGACTGGCGCCAGCGCCGGCCCCTCTGCCAGCGCCCCTGG
>PLFA01000203.1 GCA_003136615.1 Caulobacteraceae bacterium
TTGTTGCCGGCGGCGTCCACACCCATGGCGATATCGGCGGACTGGCCGTGCAGGTGGCACTGATAGTGGGCCGTCTCCCAATGGAAGCCATGCTGCTCGTAGCCGATGTCCTTAATGGCCGCGCGAACCTTCTCTTCCAGGGCGCCGATCACGCCGGCGGGTCCGCGCACCTCACCGGCCAGGACGATGAGATTAGTGGTGACCAGGGTCTCGCAGGCCACCCGGGCATAGGGATCCGCCGATAGAAAGGCGTCGACCACCGTATCGGAGATCCGGTCCGCCACCTTGTCGGGGTGACCCTCGGAGACGCTCTCGCTGGTGAAAAGGTACGAGGCGCGGTCAGGAGTCATGGTGGCTGCTTTCTCAAATCACAGTTGGACGCCGCATCCGCAGCGGCGCGCGGAAGCGGACTAACACAGGTCGCACCGGGATATAAAGCTTTCGTTATATGAATTAGCGCCGCGCGGGATGGTGGCGGCGAGCGCCGTTTTTGGCTAACGCTAGCTTCAAGGAAGCGAAACAAGAGCGGGAGAGGCGATCATCATGGACGGAGCCACGGCGCCCAACGAATTTAACCTTGCGGCCCTGGAGGGGGCGAAGGCGCCCCTGGAGCAGATTATTGCCTCCGGCGACATTTCCGGCGCAGTGACCCTGATCTGGCGCCGGGGGGAGACCATTCAGGTCACCACCCAGGGAAAACGGAACCTGGCCACGGGCCAGCCCATGGCGCGGGAAACCCTGTTCCGTATCGCATCCATGACCAAGCCGGTGACCACCGTGGCGGCCCTGATGCTGATGGAGGAAGGCCTGCTGAAGCTGGACGATCCCATTACCAAATGGGCGCCGGAATTTTCCGACATGAAGGTGTTGAAGGACCCGGAGGGGCCGCTGGACGAGACATATCCCGCCCCCCGGGACATCACCATCGACGACCTGATGACCCATCGCGCCGGCCTCGCCTATGGGTTCACCTCGGTTGGCCCTATCGCCTATGCGCACCAGGAGGCCCTTGGCGATGTGCTCAACAGCCCCAAATCCGCCGACGCCTGGATGAAGGCCTTAGGGAGTCTTCCCCTGTCCTTCGCGCCCGGCGAGCGGTTCCATTACAGCCACGCCACGGACGTTCTGGGCTTCATCGTGGGCCGTATCGCGGGGACGGGCTTCCGCCACTTCCTGATGGAGCGGATCTTCGGGCCGCTGGGCATGACGGATACCGATTTCTTCATTCCGGCCGCCAAGCGGGATCGCGCCGCGGTGGTCTATCGCCTGGACGAGGCGGCCGACAAGCTGGAGCCGGTGGCCTTCACGCCGCACGATACGGCGCCGGATTTCTGCGGCGGCGGCGGGGGCCTTGTCTCCACGGCTGACGACTATCTTAAATTCGCCCGGATGCTTCTGAACAACGGCGAGGTTGATGGCGTGCGGCTCCTGAAGCCCGAGACGGTGACGCTCATGCGGACCAACCGCCTCACCGACGCCCAGCGCCAGATCCCTTTCATGGGCATTCCCTTCTGGGGCGGTCAGGGATTTGGCCTCGGCCTTTCGGTGGTGACCGACGCGCCGGCAAGGGCCTGGATGGGCGCGGGCTCCAACGGCGCCTTCGGCTGGCCGGGGGCCTTCGGCACCTGGTGGCAGGCGGATCCGGTTCAGGACATGATCCTGATCTATCTGATTCAGAACTCCATGCCTTTGGGACCCGAGGCCATCGCCAATATGGGCCAGAGCACCCGCATGGGCGCGCGACTGGCGCTCCCCATGTGGCAGAAGGCGGTTTACGCGGCGCTGGGGGCGTAGGGCGCCACGCGATAACAACGAGAGGCTATGCGCCCTAAGCGGCGCTGCGCGCGCCGGGGGTGTGGCGCAGGAACCACTGGTAGGTGGAGGCGAGGCCTTCGGCGAGGGTGATGCGGGGCGACCAGCCGAGGGATCTAAGACGGCTAATATCCAGCAACTTGCGGGGCATGCCGTCGGGCTTGGACGCGTCAAATCCAAGGGCGCCCTGGAAGCCGACCGCGTCCGCCACCTCCTGCGCCAAAGTGGCGATGGTCTGATCCTCGCCGCATCCCACATTCACGTGCAGCGCATCGGAATAGCGCGTCATGAGAAAGACCAGCGCCTCGGCGCAGTCATCAACATGCAGGAACTCTCGCCGGGGCGCGCCGGAGCCCCAGACCGTCATATCCGAGGCGCCCGAAAGCTTGGCGTCGTGCGCCTTGCGCATCAGGGCCGGCAAGACATGGCTGCTGGCGAGGTCGAAATTATCCCCAGGACCATAGAGGTTGGTAGGCATCGCGCTGATGAAGTCGCGCCCCTCCTGCCGGCGATAGGCCTGGGCGAGCTTGAGGCCCGCGATCTTCGCGATGGCGTAGGCCTCGTTGGTCGGCTCAAGGAGACCGGTAAGGAGTGCGCCTTCGCTGATGGGCTGGGGCGAATGGCGCGGATAGATGCAGCTGGACCCGAGATGCATGAGCTTGGCGACGTTAGCCCGCGCGGAGGCCTCCAGAACATTGGCCGCAATCATCAAGTTCTCATAGAGAAACTCGATGGGATGAGTGTCATTGGCCAGAATGCCGCCAACGCGCGCCGCAGCTACGAAAACCGCCTCGGGGCGGCGATCAGCGACCCAACGGCGAACATCACTCTGGCGGGTGAGGTCGAGATCCTCACGACCGGCGGTGAGAATCTCGCAATCCTCTCGCGACAGACGGCGAACCAGGGCCGAGCCCACCATGCCGCGATGGCCGGCGACCCAGACGCGCCGCCCTTTGAGGTTGAACACCGGCTCAAGCGACATTGGCGTCGTCCGTAGGGGTTTGGACTTGGCATGTGCAGAGCGCATCGGCGCGGGCCACCCGGAGCTTTGGCGCGCCAAAAGCGTAGATCGCCCAAAGCGACAGGAAGATCAGGGTAAAACCGGCGTCTGGGACCCCGGCGCGGGCGGCCAGCAGGGCGAGTAGCCCCAGACAGATCGTCGCAAGGGTGATTACCGCCACGACGCCGTTGACGGACAATCCCGCGTCAAGGAGGATCTCGTGCAGATGATCTCTCCCCGCGACAAAGGGGGATACGCCGCGACGCACGCGGCGGATGATCACCGTGAGACAATCGATCAGGGCTGGCGCGAGA
Organism: Caulobacteraceae bacterium; assembly: GCA_003136615.1. Lineage (GTDB taxonomy): Bacteria > Pseudomonadota > Alphaproteobacteria > Caulobacterales > Caulobacteraceae > Acaudatibacter. The sequence continues at coordinate 3,127 of PLFA01000203.1, forward strand.
AGGAACGGGGCCACCTTGGGCTGGAGCGGGTGACCGGTAGCCTGAGTGAGGCGAAAGCAACCGGCCACGAGAAGCAGACCGAGAAGTTCGGCCCCCGCATTGCCCAGAAAGACCGAAGCCCGTGGCGTCCCCGGCCACCTGATATTGAAGATCAGGAACCCCGCCACCGCGCCCGACGTCACCGCGAAGCTGGCCGTCAGGGGGCCATCGCCGGCATAGGCCGCGATGCCGGTTAACATCAGAAGTGTGGCGAGGCTCGCAGCTCCCGCCAAGCCGTCGACGCCATCAATCATATTCACGGCATTGATCGTTCCGACGGTGGCGATCACGGTCAGCAATATCTGCAGCACGAGGGGAAGATGGATGGGGGCGCCCAGAATTGTCCCCACATCGGTGATGCGCAGGTCCGCGACGACCGCCAGAATTAGGCCGGCGGTAACCTGGGCGAGCATGCGCTTGCGCCATCCCAGACGCCGATAATCATCGACCACCCCGACGGTCACCACGAGGAGCGCCGCGAGATCGAGGCCGAGAAACCGTGGCGTGAGGGGGTGGACGATCAGGCTGAGCAGAATCACCACAACAAATATGGCGAGGCCGCCGATCGCTGGCGTGGGCTGGGCATGACGCCGACGGGCGTCGGGATGATCAACCAGCCCTGTACGAAACGCGATGGGCCGAAGGAGGCGCACCAATAGAGCCGCAGCAATAAGGGCGCCCATTCCGAGCGCCGCGGCCACCCAAATCATACACGACCCCCCGGGCGCGCAAACTCCGCGCCAGCCTTTTGTCGATAACACAATGCCTTAGCCAAAAGTGAGGCGAACTTGAAATAAATTTCGTCAGGACGCAACGCGGCCGATTTTGGGCTTGGAACGGTTGCCAATTGGAGACGGCTCTAAGGGTCGCTTCGCGGGTCGGACGCGTGAAAAATTCGTGAAATCCCCTCGCCCTTCGAATGACTGTGGCTGGATTGCGCCGACGCCCATTATAGTGGCGTCACGCGATTTCGCCTGAAAGTAGATCGCAGTTCCGATGGCTTTGGATTACATGCTAGGTAATCGAAGGGGGACCCGATCGATCGCGCCTTGCCGTAAGAGGCGGGCCGGCAGGAGGTTAATCTTGTCAGACCCGGCCCCCGTTCACGGACGATGCAGCTTATGAGTGTTTTGCCGGAACCGACCATTGCGCCACGTTCGGGCGCTTGGCGTGAATCCGCCCGTCCCGCTGATTTTGAGCCCCCGCCGAGGATGAGCAGGGAGGGCCAGATCGCCCGTGACGCAAGCGCGATTCGAAACTTCCTGATCGTCTCCGCGCCCTTTGGGCCCTTCGCCCGGGAGCTCGCCGACGAGTTGAGGTCTCATGGCGCGCGTTGCAATCGCGTGATTCTGAATGCGGGAGATATTCTCGATTGGGGCGTGAATCACGCTTTCGCATATTTCGGAGGCGCCAAGGGTTGGGCCGATTGGCTAAGCGCCGTCATTCAAAACCACGGCGTCACCGACCTCCTGACTTATGGAGACTCCAATTCTTACGCCGCCGGGGCGATCTGCGTGGCGCAAGGCCTGGGCTTAAGAGTGCATGTTTTGGAGCAGGGATATTTTCGGCCAGATTGGATCACGCTTGAACGAGACGGCGTAAACGCCAATTCGCGCCTGCCGAGTGACGCCGCCTGGTACCTCGCCCGGGCGAAGGAAACGGGCAAGGCTGACGACCAGGTCGTCGGGCGAGCCATGCCCTCGGCGGTATTCTGGATCGTGCGCTATCATGTGGCGGCCTATCTGGGGCTCCCGGTTTTCACGGGTTTCCGATTTGGCTATCGGCGCTCACCCATCCTTCAGGCGCTTGGGCATAGTGTGCGCTATGTGTTTCGCAGGTGGCTGGTTCACGGCCATGAAGGTCGGCTCCGACATATGATGGGGGCTGAGGGTCCCCTCTTCCTGGCCCTTCTTCAGCGGCCGGGGGACAGCCAACTGTGGCGGCATTCGGCGTTCGAAAGCACCGCCGATTTTCTGCGGCATATCGTGTCGAGTTTCGCCGCCCATGCGCCGGCGGATGCGCGTCTGATGGTTCGGCCCCACCCCCTGGATCCTGGCCTCGACCCGCATGAAGGGGTTCTCAGACAGTTCGCCATGGAAGCTGGCGTGGAGGCCCGCGTGGCATTCGTGGATGACGGGGTGCTTCATGAAATCCTGCCCAAGATCGCCGGGGCGGTGTGCGTGAACTCCACCGCGGGCCTCGCGGCGATCGAATTCGAGCGCCCCACGATGGTGCTGGGCCGCGCCATTTATGACATGCCGGGCCTGACCCATCAGGGGGGGCTCGACCGCTTCTGGACCGCGCCGGAGGCGCCAGATACGGACCTCTATCTGGCGTTCCGCAAGGTTGTTCTGTCCGCAACTCAGGTTAACGGGGCGTTTGCGACGCCACGCGGTCGAGATCTGGCGGTTCCGACGGTGGCGGGCCGGTTGATAGCGCTGGACTGCGAAGATATTAGGCCTATGTCGGGCATAAGCGCGCAGGAGATAGGGGTACGCCATAATTAAATCCGGCCGCGGCTGTAGCCACTCCCAGGATTTTGAAATGAACGAAGCAAAGCGCCCTCTTATTTCCGTATCTTCTTGATTGAGCAGCAAAAATGAAGTCGCCTATTCTTATCACACAGACCGCGCTCGCTCTTGCCGCCGCGGTGACACTCAGCGCGTGCGGGTTCATCCCCAATGACGGNNATGGCGAGCGTGCAGGCGCTGAAAGCCGTCCCGCCGCCGCCCGAACCTGTCCTGACCATGGCCAGCAGCACAGCGGCCTATGACCTGATCCGCGAGGGCGACACCCTCGCTGTGACGGTTTTCGAGCCGACTGGCGCGGCCCTTTTCCAAATGACCGGCGCTCCGGGCTCCATGACCCCCGTGAGCACCTCGGAGCAGAGCTTCCCCCCCCTCCTGGTCGATTCCGAGGGGCGGATCGATCTTCCCTATGCCGGGGAGATCAAGGTCGCCGGCGAGACGACCGAACAGGCGGGTGTGCTGCTCAAGGCCGCCTTGACCGCGCATATTCCAAGCCCTCAGGTCATGGTGAGTCTGGTCTCGACAAGGGCCAATAGCGTTTCGGTTCTCGGCGAGGTTCGCAATGTCGGCCGCTTCCCCCTCGGGGCAAACAGCGACAGGCTGCTTGATGTGATCGCCGCCGCGGGCGGACCCACCAAGCCCTATCAGGACATCGACATACAGATCGTTCGGGGCGAGCAGGTCGCGACGATCCCAATGTCGGAGATCATGAACAGGCCGGAGGAGAACATCCGTCTGGCCCCCCGCGATCAGGTTCGCTTGCTTCCCGATGAGCGCAAGTTCGATATCTTTGGCGCTCTGAACCGCGTGGCGCAGGTTCCCATTGTCGATGATAAAATCACCCTGGCGGCGGCGCTCAGCCGCGGTGGCGGCCTTGACACCCTCTCGGCGAACAACAGCACCGTCTATCTGTTCAGGTTCGAGCGCCCAGCGGTGATCCAGGCTCTGGGCTTGAGCGGACCACAGACCGCCAGGGGCGTCCCGACGCTTTATCGGCTCGATATGAGGCGAGACGCCATGGCGTTTCTTGTGGCGGACTCTTTTCAGATTGAACCGGGGGATATGATCTATGTGCCGCGCGCGGACTTGGTGACGCTGAACAAGTTCATGCAGGCGGTGAACGCCATCGCCCAGGCGAACTATTCGGCGCATGTTTCGGGTGTGCCGTAATGTTAGGCTCATCCTGGGTTGGCCTAGGGTACGCTAAGCGGCTCCCGGGTAGGAAAGTCGTCTCACTGTCACGTGTGCTGCTGAGGTGAATGTCGGCGTGGGGGGCACCACTGGCGAGCCGCGGAGCCTCCTTGAGCGCACGCGATGGACGCGGCATTGGCGCCGATATGCGCGTCACTACCTTGCCCGGTTCGACCCCGTCCGAAATCGGCGGCTTGCCGGGGGAACCCCATTTGCGATCTCGCAGCTGGTGACCCATCCGAGAGCAAAGAACGAAGCGATCATACGCTCACTCTGTCGAAACGCGTTTCTCGGTAACGCCACGTCCCTCTGCTCGGTGCTCGGGCGCTACAAGATGTTCGTCGATAGTGAAGACGTCGGGCTTAGCGCCAGTCTGTTAATGGACGGCTATTGGGAAATGTGGGCAACCGAAGCGATGGCCCGGTTCATCAAGCCGGGCATGGTGGTGGCGGATGTGGGCGCCAATCTGGGCTATTTCACGCTTCTCATGGGCGAACTGGTGGGGCCCACGGGATGGGTGCACGCATTTGAGCCCAATCCTGCGGTCGCGAAGCTTCTGCGACGCAGCGTGAACATGAATATCGGACAGCGGCGCACCACGGTCCATGAGGTCGGCTTGTCGGATCACGAGGGCGAAGCGATCCTTTGCGTGCCGCACGGAGAGCCCAAGAACGCGACCTTCGCGGCCCGTCATGAAGGCGGCGCCAACGTCCCCGTCCAACTGCGACGCCTTGACTCCCTTGCTGAACTCGAGAGCCTCGACTTCATCAAGATCGATGTTGAAGGCGCAGAAGAGGCCACATGGCGCGGCATGCACGGCATCCTGAAGCGGGGGCGTCCGCTGACCATCCTCCTGGAATTCACGGCCGACCGCTATCAGGACGCTTCGGAATTTGTTGATTTGGTGCTGTCTTACGACTTTTCGATCTCCCTTCTGGCCCACGACGACCGACTGGAGCCATTGGACAAGCAGAGCCTGCTCGCTCTTCCGCGTGACCAAGACCAGATGTTGCTTCTGCGGCGCTAGGCCCCCGCGTCGTGGCCTTGATCGCGGGCGGTCGTTTCGAAGCCCCTCCTCTGATCCATCAGCTTCGCATCGCGTGGCGCTTGGCGCAGGGCCGACTGTACCTTACTCAAGGCGCCATCGCTCCGGAGCGCGATCAGCTCGAGCGCGCGGCACGCTTGTTTCGCGCGGCCTTGGCCGAGATGTCGCCGATGCGCGAGCGAAAGACCTGGGCGCGGGCATCCCTCTACCTGGCGACAACCCATGATAGGCTGGCGGAGCGCGACGGCGTCCTCTCCCATCTCGAAGCCTCTATCACCCTTACGAGACAGGCCCTGGCGCATCCAGATGTGATCTCGGACCCCAGGCTCAGCGCCTTCTTGAGAAATTCGCTCGGCACGGCGCTTGCGCGCATCGCTGAACGGTTAGGAACAAGCGCGCCACTGCGAGAGGCGGTCAGTGTCTACGAAGCTGGCCTGATAGGCCTTGGCGATCAGGGTAACAGGTCCCTGCGCGCGGGACTGAGAGCGGGCCTCGGCACGGCCCTGGTCCGCCTCGGCGAGCGCGAAGGCGGTCTCCAGGCCTTCCGCACGGCTGTCGAGGTCTTGCAGGCGGCGTTGGGGGGCGCCGCGCGCTGGCGCAATCCGATGGGGTGGGCGTCCATCCTGAACACGCTCGCCACAGCGCAGATCCGATTGGCGGAACGAACCGACGACACGCTTATGTTGGAACGGGCGGCCGCCGGCTTAAGAGCCGCGCTGCGTGCGCGGGGTCGCCGCAAGGCGCCGATTGCCTGGGCGGCCACGATGACGGACCTGGGCTATGTCTTGATCCGTCTCGGTGACATCGAGACGGGGACGCGGCGCTATGAGGAGGCGGTAGGTTGCTTCAAGATGGCGCTGCGAGAATTGCCGATTTCACGCTCGCCGCGCGACTTCGCCGAAGCGCAGAATAACTTGGCCGCAATCCTTCTTCGAATCGCGGAACGGACGGGGAATGTCTCGAGCCTGCCAGAGGCGCTGGAAGCCTTGGACCGCGCCGAGCGGGCGNNGCCAACCTCCAAAAGACACGCGCAGAGATTTTCATTTTCTTGGCTGATGCGCGCACCGACCCTGCGTCCTCGCGACAGGCCCTCGACGCCGCCAATGCCGCCCTGACCGTCTTCAGCCCCACGGTCGCGCCAAACCAGTTCGCCTCAGTCCAGACGTCGCGCGCGAAGGCGATGGAGTTGCTCAATAAGGGGAGTCCGCCCATCTCGTCCTGAAGATTTGCCCCACTCCCCTTAATCCACCTGCCGTTTCTGAACAATCAATCCAAAAGATGTCGTCGCATACCCCTCAAGGGCTAATTTCAGATGAGGCACTATGCGATAGGGCGCCACATCGATGTAGCGATCCAGCGGGGCAAAGCCGGGGTCGAAGTCGAAGGGCGCGACCAGATGCCCTTGCGCCGTCAACCGCGCGGCCAAGCGCTCGAAATCCTGACG
>PLFA01000090.1:0-5960 GCA_003136615.1 Caulobacteraceae bacterium
GAGAAGATATAGTCCCAGCGGCCGCAGTTGAGGCCGGCCATGTGGCCGCGCAGTTCATAGATGATCTCGTCCATCTCGAAGGCGGCCGGCAGGGTCTCAATGAGGACCGTGGCCTTGATGACGCCGGGGGGCAGATCCAGGGTGTCCTCGGTAAAGCTGAAGACATCGTTCCAGAGCCGCGCCTCGGACGCGGATTCCATCTTGGGTAGATAGAAATAGGGGCCGCTGCCCTGAGCGATGGCGGCCTTCGCGTTGTGGAAGGCATAGAGGCCAAAATCGAACAGGGAGGCCGACATGACCTGGCCGTCCACGCGCATGTGGTTTTCCGGCAAGTGCCAGCCGCGCGGCCGGACCATCAGCACGGCGGGGTTGGCCTTGAGGGCATAGGCCTTGCCGCTCACCGGATCGGTGAAATCCAGCCGCCCCGCCCAGCGATCGGCAAGATTGATCTGGCCGTCGATGAGGTTCGCCCAGGTGGGGGAGGTGGCGTCCTCGAAATCGGCCATGAACACCTTGGCCCCGGAATTGAGGGCGTTGATGATCATCTTGCGGTCCACCGGGCCGGTGATCTCCACCCGGCGATCCAGGAGATCGGCGGGCAGGGGCGCGATCCGCCAATCCTCCTCGCGAATGTCCTCTCCCCAGTGGGTGAAGTCGGGTTTTCCGCCCGCGTCGAAGTGCGCCTGCCGTTGTTCGCGCCGGAGCAGTTGATCGCGGCGGTCCTCATCGAAGAGGCGATGCAGCGAGGCCAGAAAGCCGAGGGCGGCGGGGGTCAGAATTTCCCCCGCGCGACCCTCCATAGGCCCCAGGATCTCGACTCCCGACAGGATATCCAGTTCGTCGATGGGCGGCGCGAGGGTCATGAGATGATCCGGCTCTTCCGGCCTAGGCCGCCGCCGCCTTGACGCTGTCGGCCTTAAACTGCGCGGCTTCGGTGGAGTCCGCGAGGGCGGTGGTGGACGACGCGCCGCCGGAGATCACCATGGCGACATCGTCGAAATAGCCGGTGCCGACTTCCCGCTGGTGACGGGTCGCCGAATAGCCCTGGGCTTCGGCGGCGAATTCCTTCTGCTGCAGCTCGGAATAGGCGGCCATGCCGCGATCCTTGTAGCCGAGCGCCAGCTCGAACATGCCCATGTTCAGGCTGTGGAAGCCGGCCAGGGTGACGAACTGGAACTTGTAGCCCATGGCGCCCAGCTCGCGCTGGAACTTGGCGATGGTGGCCTTGTCGATATTGGCTTCCCAATTGAAGGACGGGGAGCAGTTGTAGGCCAGGAGCTTGCCCGGATAGACCTTGTGGACGGCCTCGGCGAACTCGCGCGCTTCTTCGAGATTGGGGTGAGAGGTCTCCCACCACAGGGCGTCGGCATATTTCGCATAGGAGAGGCCCCGGGCGATGCAGTGGGCGAGGCCCGTGCCGTCCTTCAGGCGGTAGAAGCCCTCGGCGGTGCGCTCGCCCTCGATGATGAAGGGGCGGTCGCGTTCATCCACGTCCGAGGTGATCAGCTTGGCGGATTCCGCGTCGGTCCGGGCGAAGGTGAGGGTGGGGACGCCGCAGACATCGGCCGCCAGACGCGCGGCGATAAGGTTGCGCTCGTGGGCCGCGGTGGGGATCAGCACCTTGCCGCCCATGTGGCCGCACTTCTTTTCCGAGGCCAGCTGGTCCTCGAAGTGGACGCCCGCCGCGCCGGCTTCGATGAAGGCCTTCATGATCTCGAAGCTGTTCAGCGGTCCGCCGAAACCGGCCTCGGCGTCACCGACGATGGGCAGGAACCAGTCGCGCTTCACGCCGCCCTCGGCATGTTCGATCTGGTCGGCGCGCTGAAGGGTGCGGTTGATGCGGCGGCACAGCTCCGGCGCCGAATTGGCGGGATAGAGGCTCTGGTCCGGATACATGGCGCCGGCGACATTGTTGTCCGCCGCGACCTGCCAGCCGGAGAGATAGATGGCCTGAAGACCGGCTCGGGCCATCTGCATGGCCTGATTGCCGGTCACCGCGCCCAGGGCATTGATGAAGGGGTCGGTGTGCAGGGACTTCCATAGCCGGTTCGCCCCGCGCTCGGAGAGGGTGTAGGCGATGGGGACAGACCCGCGCAGCTTTTCCACGTCAGCGGGCGAATAGGGTCGGGAAATATTGTCGAAACGGCCCGCCGGGGCGCCGGGAATGAGGTCCTGGAAGGTGGTCATGTTTAGGCTCTCCGAAACGATCGCATAAGTCTTGTGGGGGCGGCGCCCTCCCGTGCGGCGGTGGTTAGGCGCTCCGCATGGCGCCGAACAAGGCGCCAAATACGACGAAAGGATATTTTGTCACGAATTGACCTCGTCACAAAAGAGAATTTGTGACAGTCTGACTGTCTCATGGCCACACCCGAACGCAAACTGTTCCTGGGCGCCCGCCTGCGTCGAATCCGGCGGGATCTTGGCCTGACCCAGACCCGAATGGCCCAGGATCTGGCCATCTCGCCGAGCTACCTCAATCACCTGGAGCGGAACCAGCGCCCCCTGACGGCGCAAATCCTTCTGCGTCTCGCCCAGACCTATGACATCGATGTGCGCAGTTTTTCCAGCGACACGGACGTGGGCGGCGCGCAGGAGCTCTCCGAGGTTCTGGCTGATCCGATGTTCCGCGACCTCGCCGTCCCACGCCATGAGGTCCAGGAGATCACCGAGACCGCTCCCGGCGTCGCAGAGGCCCTGGTGCGGCTCTATCGCGTTCATGGCGAGCGTCGCCGGGGCGGACCGACCGGGCGCGGCGTCGGGCGGTCCGATGACGGGATCCTGGTCACCCCCGCGGACTGGGTGAGCGACCACTTCCAGGCCCAGCGCAATTTCTTTCCCGAGCTCGAGGATCTGGGCGAGGCCCTGGCGGCCGAGATGAATCCGGACCCTCACGGCTTTGGCGAGGCGGCCCGCATGCGCCTGGCCGAACGTCACGGCGTTCAGGTGCGGGTGACGCCCGGTGATCTGGTGGAGGACATGGTGCGCCGCTATGACCATCACCGTCGGCGGCTCATTCTGTCGGAACGCCTGGACGGGGCCGGCCGGGCCTTCTCCCTGGCCTATCAACTCGCCCTGTTCGAGGGGGACGAGACTTTAAGCGCCCTGGTTGCGCGGGCCGCCCCGCCGGACGGGCCCACGGCGCGGCTCCTGAAGGTGTCTCTGGCCAACTATCTCGCGGCGGCCCAGATGATGCCTTACGAACGCTTTCGCGATCTTTGCGAGCGCACGGGTTATGACATGGAAGTGGTGCGAAGCCGTTTTGGCGCGGGCTTCGAGCAGGTCTGTCATCGGCTGACGACGCTGTCGCGCCCCACGGCCCGGGGCGTCCCCTTTTTCATGCTGCGGGTGGACCCGGCGGGAAACACCTCCAAGCGATTCGCCGGCGGCGCCTTTCCGTTTTCGCGCTTCGGCGGGGTATGCCCAAGATGGCGAATCCACGCGGCGTTTCGCTCGCCCGGAAAGATCCTCACCCAGATCGTGGAGACGCCGGAGGGCCAGAGATACTTCACCTTCTCCCGCACCGTGAGACGCGTGGCGCCGCCGCCCGGCGAGGATGACGCCGAGCTGTCTATCGGCGTCGGCTGCGAGCTGAAATTCGCCGGGCGCCTGGCCTATGCGCGGGGCCTCGACCTGGCCGATCCGGCGGTGACGCCCGTGGGCCCGGCCTGCAGGATTTGCGAAAGACAGGCCTGCCCACAGCGGGCCGCCGAGCCCGCCAGCCAAAGCCTGGCCGTGGACGAGTTCCACAAAACGGTATCTCCCTACCCCTTCGCACCTGCTTAAGGNNAGGGCGTTTCGCAATGCAAAACGAATCCGCGCAAATGCGGTCTGGAGGAAACGTGAAGAAGACGCACTTGTCGCCCCTGTCCGGCTTGCTGATGTCCGGCGCCGTCAGTGTCTTGGCTCTGGCTAGCAGCGCGACCTGGGCGCAGACCGCCCCACCGACGGCGAAAGCGCCCCCTGCTCCCGAAGCGGAAACCACGGTGGGGGAGATCGTCGTCACCGCCGAGAAGCGCGAAGCCAATATCCAGGATGTGCCCGAGGCCGTCACCGCCTTCACCGCCAAGGACCGCAATATCAAGGGGATCGAAACCGTCCAGGACCTGACGGACTATACCCCGGGCTTCACCTATTCCAGCCAGCTCGATCGTCCCGCGATGCGGGGCCTCGCCAAGTCCACCAACATCTATGCCCAGGACTCGTCGGTGGCCGTTTATTATGACGACTTCTATTCCAATTCGAGCTTCCTGGTGGGTCGCGACGACATGCTCATCGACCAGGTGGAAATCCTCCTGGGTCCGCAAGGCACGCTCTATGGCCGCAACTCCATCGGCGGCTTGATCAACACTATCTCCAAACGCCCCACGGACGACTATACGGGCGAGGTCCGCGCCACCATCGGCAATTACGAAGCCTATAAGGTGGAAGGCACGATCTCCGGCCCCCTCGCGCCGCACCTCGATTTCCGTCTGAGCGGTGTCTATGACGAACAGAGCCAGGGCTGGCTGCAGAACGTGGTTCCGGGCATGCCGTCGGAAGGCGGCGTCAAGCATGACCCCTATGGCGACGTCCAGCTCCAGTATAAGAACGACACGGACGAGCTGTGGCTCGATGTGAACTCCGCGGGATTTAACAATGATCGCGGCGGCCCGGGCTCTCTGCTCGGCACGCCCACGGCCGGGTCATACGCCACCGCCCTGACCGGCCAGAACCAGATCGCCTTCAACCCGAACTTTCCCTATGGCGGCGGCGCCGTCCCGGGATCGGTGATCGGCCAGATCGGCACGGACAACCCGGTGGTGACCAGCGGAAACCTGCGCCAATTCGCCCATGCGATCGCCACCGATGTGACGGTGAACAAGGACTACACGGCGATCCTGCATTGGACCCACCACTTCGACAATTTCGATGTGAAATATGTCGGAGGCTACAGCCAGTACCACTACGAGCTGCACGACTCCTTCCAGTCGAACGAGAACGCCAACGACAACTCGCCGATCACGCAATATCAGGTGCCGACGATCCCGGCCTATTGCCAGGGACTGGCCATCGCCGAAGGCTATCCAGCAGCCTATGCGGGCTTCTCACCCTTCTGCCAGCCTCTGACCGTCAATCCTCAGCAGGAGTTCACCTACGAGACCCAGACGGACTGGTTCAGCCACGAGATCACCCTCTCCTCCACCTGGAACAAGAACTGGCAGTGGATCGCCGGCCTCTATTATTACAACGAGACGGACAATAACCCGGTCACGAGCCAACTCAACGGACAGCCGCAGGTCGCCAACCCCATCGGCGTGGTCCCCTTGGCGACGCAGGGGCTTTTTGTTCCCGCCGCGCCCAATCCCGGCCTCTACAACTTCTTCCTGGATTATCAGGACCGCATCCAGAGCGCGGCGGCCTATGCGCAGATTGACTGGAAGATCACCTCTAAGATCAAGCTCACCGGGGGGCTGCGCTACACCTTCGACTGGAAGCATGGGACGGAAGAAACACGGTATGTGGACTTCTCGTCAGGTATCCTGAACCCCTACGAATTCGGTTCGGCCCTGCCGGCCATCGACATCACCCCATCGCTCATCAGTTTCGCTCCCGGCAAGGGCATCTGCAGCCTGCCGACGCTCCAGACGTCCGGCGAATTCGCCGGCGATTACACCCGCTGCCTCAGCGACCACTCCCAGGCCCTCACCGGCACGGCTGGGATAGAGTGGAATCCGAATGACGATACGCTGGTCTATGCTCGCTATAATCGTGGCTATAAGGCCTTCGCCTTCTATGCCGGTTACACCGAGGCGAACGTGGAAGCGGCGCCGGAACATGTTGACGACTTTGAGGTCGGCTATAAGGCGACCTTTGGCCGCAAGTTCACCCTGGACGCCGACGCCTTCTACTACAACTACACCAATGATCAGGTGCCGCTGGGGGTCGTCGTCGGCACGGGCGGCACGGCCACCGTGGTCAAC
>PLFA01000090.1:6081-15517 GCA_003136615.1 Caulobacteraceae bacterium
AACAAGGTGGCCTTCAACGCGGTCTATACCTTCGCGTTCGATCCCGGCAACCTGATCTTCTCCGGCACCTATATCTGGAAGGACAAGTCCTACTACTCGATCTTCACCCGGACCTATGACGAGGCCCCCTCCTGGTCGCAGGTCAATCTGCGCGCAACCTGGAGCGGGAACCATGATCGGTATGAAGTCGTGCTGTTCGTGAACAACCTCTTCAACACGTTGGGCTACGACGCCGCGGCCGAAGGCTTCGATATCCAGAACCCGGTGAGCAACCCGGCCAATGGCAGCGCCCAGGCCCCGGCTTATGACCTGACGCCGCCTCGGGTGTACGGCATGGAGCTTCACTACAAGTTCTAAGAGACGTCTCGCTTAAGGCGCGGCCGGGCTCACCCGTTGGAAGTCAGACCCGGCCGTTCGCTTTTTTCAGGTCCCGAAGGATTTCCCGCGCCGCGTTGTGGCCGGGCGCCCCGGTGACGCCGCCGCCGGGATGGGTCCCCGCGCCGCATTGGTAGAGGCCGGGGATGGGGGTGCGATAATCGCCGTAGCCCAGGACCGGGCGGGCGCTGAATATCTGATCAAGGCTCAAGGCGCCGTGCATGATGTCCCCGCCCACCAGACCGAAGGTGCGCTCCAGGTCGAGCGGCGAGAAGATCTGCCTGGCGATGACGCTGGCCTTGAAGCCCGGCGCTTGGGCGTCCACCGTCTCGATCATCAGGTCGGCGACCTGCTCGCGGCATTCATCCCAGGACCGGCCATCCGCGAGACGCGGCGCCACATGCTGGCAAAAGAGGCTGGCTACGTGACGGCCGGGCGGCGCCAGGGTGTCATCCAAGGTGGAGGGAATCAGCATCTCGACGATGGGCTGCGCTGACCAGCCGTCTCGCCGCGCGTCCATGAAGGCGCGGTCCATATAGGCCAGGGACGGGGCGATGATGATCCCGCCGGTGAGGTGGTCGCCCGGGGCGGGTTTGGAGCTGAAGCGGGGGAGTTCCGCGAGCGCGACGTTCATCCGGAATGTGCCCGAACCGCTGCGATACCTGGCGATGCGTTCGCGAAAGTCCGCAGTCAGGAGGCCTGAATCCACCAGGCCGTCAAACAGCACCCGAGGGTGGACATTCGAGACGATGAGGTCCGCGTGGAAGATTTCTCCCGACGATGTCGCGACGCCGCTCGCCCGGCCCTTATCCGTCATGACCTCCGCCACCTCAGCGTCAGTGCGGATCTCGACACCCAGGGCGCGGCAGGCGCCGGCCATGGCCTGCGTGATCGCGCCCATTCCGCCGATGGCGTGTCCCCAGGCGCCTTTCTTGCCGTTCACCTCGCCGAAAACATGGTGCAGCAGGACATAGGCTGTCCCTGGCGAATAGGGCGAGGCATAGGTCCCCACCACGCCGTCGAATCCCAAGGCCGCCTTGATCGGCGCGCTTTCGAACCACCCATCGAGCCAATCGCCGGCCGACTGGGAAAACAAAGCCAGAAGATCCCGCCGGGCGGTGACGTCTAGATGGGAGAGCCGACGGCCTACGCCGAAACCGTTCGCGAGTTGTTTCAGCATCTCCAGCGGCCCGCCCGCCATCGGCATGTTCGGCGGCGTGGCGAGAACGAGAACGCGGACCACATCCGCCACCGCCTCCAGGCGCGCGTGATAGGCATCGAGCGCCGCCGCGTCCCGCGTGGAAAAGCGCGCCACTTCGTCCCGTGTTCGCCCGTCCCCCACGATCAGATGATCGCCGTCCGGAAGCGGCAGGAAATTCGCGATCCTGCGCTCGACCACCCGCAGGCCCTGCGCGGCCAAGCCCATGTCCGCGATGACCTTGGGGTTCAATAGAGATAAGGTGTAGCTCGCCGTGGAATTACGGAAACCCGGGTGGAAGGTCTCGGTGACGGCGGCCCCGCCCACCACATGCCGGCGCTCCAGAACCGTCACCTTCAGGCCGGCCCGCGCCAGATAGAAGGCGCAGACCAGACCATTATGGCCGGCGCCGATCACAACGGCGCGGTCAGTCATGCGGATATGCGAGTCTCATGGCCGGCGGCTTCCGCCACGGGCCGGGCCCTGTCAATCGCCCGCTCCCCCGGGGAAAAATCGATCCTCTCGCGCTCGGTCGCAAAGCGGACACACGCCGCCAAGGAAATGACACAAGTGACTTGACGACATCTGCGATCTCGTCCAGCACTGCATGAAATCGAGGTTGCGCCGGCTCGCCGAGCGCCGCCCGAACAGACAAAATTCGGCGCCAAAAGCCGGCACAAGGGAGGTTACATGACCAGGACTCGCCTGTTGATGACGTGCGCCTGCAGCGCACTCACAATTGCCAGTGGGGCGATCGCCGGGAGCGCCCTGGCTGCCCCACCCGCCACCCGTCCCAGTCCACCTTCCGCCGAACCAGAAACGACCATAGGCGAGATCGTCGTCACGGCGGAAAAGCGCGAAGCCAATATTCAGGACGTGCCGGAGGCGGTGACCGCCTTCACCGCCCAGGACCGGAATATCAAGGGCATTGAGACCGTCCAGGACCTCACTGACTTCACACCGGGCTTCACCTATTCCAGCCAGCTTGACCGGCCGGCCATGCGTGGTCTTTCCCGCGCCACGAACATCTATGCTCAGGATTCTTCGGTCGCGGTCTATTATGACGACTTCTTTTCGAACTCGACCTTCCTCGTGGGCCGCGATGACATGCTCATCGACCAGGTCGAAATTCTGCTGGGGCCCCAGGGCACGCTCTATGGGCGCAACGCGATTGGCGGTCTGATCAACACGATCTCCAAGCGTCCGACCGACGACTACACGGGCGAGGTTCGCGCCAGCGTCGGCAATTACGAAGCCTATAAGGTGGAGGGTACGATCTCAGGCCCCCTGGCGCCTCACTTGGATTTCCGCCTCAGCGGCTATTACGATTCCCAGGATCAGGGATGGCTGAAGAACATCGTTCCCGGCGGCCTCTCGGAGGGCGGCGTCAAGCACGATCCCTATGGCGACTTCCAACTGGAGTACAAGAAAGACAACGACGACATCTGGCTGGATACTTATGTCGTCGGATTCAATGGCGATCGTGGCGGCCCGGGTTCCACCCTGGGCACGCCCCAGGGGGGCTCCTACGAGACGATCCTCACCGGCCAGAGCCAGATCGCCTTCAACCCCGCCTTCCCCTATGGCGGCGGCGCCGTGCCCGGATCGGTCGTGGGCCAGATCGGCACGGACAACCCTATCGTCACCTCCGGAAACGAGCGCTTATTCGCTCATGCTTTCGCGACCAACATCACGGTGAACAAGGCCTATACCGCCGTCGTCCATTGGACCCATCATTTCAACGACTTCGACGTGAAATATGTTGGCGGTTACAGCCAGTATCACTACGAGCTTCACGACCCCTTCCAGGCCAATCCCGACGCCACCGACAATGCGCCGATCACCCAATATCAGGTGCCGACGATTCCCGCCGATTGCCAGGGGCTCGCCGTCGCCCTGGGTTATCCGGCCGCCGCCGCGGGCGCCTCACCCTTCTGTACGCCTCTGACCGTCGATCCTCAGCAGGAATTCACCTATGAGACGCAGACCGATTGGTTCAGCCACGAGATCACCTTCTCCTCCACCTGGAACAAGAATTGGCAGTGGATCGCCGGCCTCTATTATTACAACGAAACCGATAATAACGCGGTGACGAGCCAGCTGAATGGCCAGCCGCAGCTGGCCAACCCGATCGCCCTCATTCCCTTGGAAACCACGGGATCGTTCACGCCGGCCCTACCCAACCCCGGCCTCTATAGCTTCTTCCTCGACTATCAGGATCGCATTCAGAGCGCCGCGGCCTATGCCCAGGTGGACTGGAAAGTGACCCCCAAGATCAAACTGACCGGCGGTGTTCGCTATACATTTGACTGGAAGCACCTGACCGAGGAGACGCGCTATGTCGACTTCTCCTCGGGTATATTGAGCCCCTATGAGTTCGGGTCCGCCCTGCCGGCCATCGATATTACCCCCGCTCTGATCAGCTTCGCGCCGGGCCCGGGTATCTGCGGCCTGCCCGTCCTTCAGACCTCTGGTCCCTATGAAGGTGATTACACACGCTGCCTGAGCGATCATTCGCAAGCCCTGACAGGCACCGCGGGTATCGAATGGACGCCCAATGACGACACGCTGATCTATGCCCGCTACAACCGGGGCTATAAGGCCTTCGCCTTCTATGCCGGCTATGACGAGGTCAATACCGAAGCCAAACCCGAACATGTCGACGACTTCGAGGTGGGCTATAAGGCGAGCTTCGGCGGCAAGTTCACCATCGACGCCGACGCCTTCTATTACAACTATACAGACGATCAGGTGCCGCTCGGCGTCACCTCGGGCACCGGCGCCACCTCCACCGTGGTCACGCAGTTCGTCAATGTTCCCCGGGCCATATCGGACGGTGTGGAAATCACCGCCTATTGGCGGCCGATCCGCCACCTTGATCTTAGCCTGACCTATGGCCTGGATCACACCTCGATCCAGACCGGTTGCAGCTTGGTGGGCGGCGTGGCCGTCGGCGCCTGCTACGAAGACTCCGTCGATCCGAATGGAACGGCGCCCGGAAATCGCACCGTCGCCACGACCGGCGGCGTCGCCCTCCAGTCGGTGAAGGGGGACGAACTGCCCCAGGCGCCGGAAAACAAGGTGGCCTTCAACGCCGTCTACAAGTTCGAGTTCGACCCCGGCAACCTCACCTTTTCGGCCACCTATATCTGGAAGGACAAGTCCTATTACTCACTCTTCACGAGGATTTACGACGAGGCGCCTTCCTGGTCACAGGTCAATATGCGGGCCACCTGGAGCGGCAATCATGATAAGTATGAAGTCGTTCTGTTCGTGAACAACCTCTTCAATACCCTTGGGTACGACGCCGCCGCCGAGGGTTTCGAGCTGCAGAATCCCGTCAGTAATCCAACCCTGGCCTACACCCAGACCTCAGCCTTTGATCTGACCCCCCCGCGCACTTTCGGCATGGAGGTGCACTACAAGTTCTAGTCTCACGCCCCGCTGGGCGGTCTTCGTTGGCGGGCGTGGCGAGAGATCGCCGCGCCCGTTTTTCGCTTTGGAAAGACGCCGATTACGCGAGGCAAGGTGTTGGCGTGGCGGTCCCCCCCGCCTAAATCGGATATGGGAGGCGCGCTCCCAGGCGCGACCCCAAAGATCATAGGTCCTCAAACTCATGCGTTACCGCACTCTCGGCGCCAGCGATCTGAAGGTGTCGGTGATCTCCCTGGGCTCCTGGCTCACCTACGGCGTCGGCGTTGAGGCGGCGGCGGGAGCTGCCTGCGTGAAGCGGGCGTTTGACCTCGGAATCAACTTCATCGACACCGCCAACGTCTACGGTCGTGGTGCTGCGGAAACGGTGCTGGGTGACACCCTCGCGGGGATTCCGCGCGACTCATACATTCTCGCCACCAAGGTCTTTGGCGAGATGGGCCCTGACGATAAGGGACTATCGCGCGCGCAGATCCAAAAACAGCTCGACGCCTCCTTGAAGCGGTTGAAGGTCGATTATGTCGATCTCTATCAATGCCATAGGTATGACCCCGCGACCCCGCTGGAGGAAACCCTGGAAGCGCTCACCGCCGCGGTCCACGCAGGCAAGGTCCGCTATCTCGGCTTCTCCGAATGGTCGCCGAAGAATATCCAAGCCGCCCTGGCGGCGACTGGCGTGGAACGCTTTGTCTCCAGCCAACCGCAATATTCCCTGCTCTGGCGCCGCCCCGAGAAAGAGGTGATCCCTCTCTGCGCCGCCAACGGCATTTCACAGATCGTCTGGTCGCCCCTCGCCCAGGGGGTCCTCAGCGGAAAATATCTTCCCGGCGCAGCGCCCCCGTCGGACGCCCGCGCCTCGAGCGAGGCCATGAGCGGCCACATCAAGAGCTGGTTGCGCCCTGATATTCTTGAAGCTGTTCAGGCCCTGAAGCCCCTGGCGGCGGAGGCGGGCTGCAGCCTCGCCCAGTTTTCCCTGGCGTGGGTGCTGCGCGAGCCCAATGTCGCCTCGGCGATCGTGGGCGCCAGCCGACCGGGGCAACTCGACGATAACGCCGCCGCGGCGGATCTCAATATCGATCCCGCCCTCTTCGCCAGGGCCGAGGCTCTCGTGGCCGATCTGCCCGCCCGGTCAGCCTGATGGACGCAACGGTCGACACAGCCCCGCCCTTGGTTCGTGGCGGCCCCACGCGGCACGCCCCGGGACGCGGGGGCAAGGATCTGACGCGAGGGCCTATCACGCGTACGCTGTTGCTATTTTCCCTCCCGCTTCTCGGCGCCAACGCGCTCCAGTCTCTCAACGGCACGGTCAATCAGATCTGGGTCAGCCACACCCTGGGCGAAGTGGCNNATCGTCATGATGCTCATGCTGGGCGTGGTGTTCGGGGTCGGCATGGCCGCGAACATCCTGGTGGCCCAGGCCATGGGTGCGGGAAACCGCGCCCTGGTGAAGCGCGTCATGGGCACGGCGACCACCTTCTTCCTGATGCTTTCCCTGGGCACCGCGATTTTCGGCGCCTTGCTCGCGCCCGATATTCTGGCTCTCATGGGCACGCCCCCTGAGTCTCGGCTTGATGCGATCATCTATCTGCGGATCGTCTGCGCGGCGGTGCCGTTCCTGTACTTTTTCATGTTCTTACAAATGGCTCAGCGTGGCGTGGGTGATTCCACCACGCCGTTCTGGTTCATGGCGCTCGCGATCCTGATCGACATTACGCTGAACCCCCTCTTGATCCGCGGGATTGGCCCCTTTCCCCGGCTCGGCATCGCCGGGTCCGCCATGTCGACCCTGATCGGCCAAGGCACGGCCCTGCTTTGCCTTGTCGTCTATCTCTATCGGAAGAACAGCCTGCTGGCGCTTTGGCCCTCGGAGCTTCGGCTGTTGTGGCCAGACGGCGAGATCATGATGTCCCTTATTGGCCGGGGCCTGCCCATGGGTCTCCAGATGCTGGTGATGAACGCCGCCGCCGTGGTGATGATCTCCTTCGTCAACCGTTATGGGGCTTTGACCAGCGCGGCCTATTCCATCTCCTCCATCGTCTGGAGCTACATGCAGATGCCGACGATCGCGCTGGGCGCCTCCATATCGTCCATGGCGGCTCAGAATGTCGGGGCGGGGCGCTGGGATCGGGTCGCCAAGGTGGCGCGCTCTGGGGTGATCTCAGGGCTGCTGATCACCGGCTCCATCGCCGCATTGCTCTATCTCTTCAATGATCAGGTTCTGGGGGTGCTTCTGCCCGCCCACTCCGCCGCCCTGCCGCTCGCGCGGCATATCAACAAGATGGTGCTCTGGGGCCTCGTGATGTTCTCCATCACCTTCTCCCTGTCGGGCGTGGTCCGCTCCACGGGCGCCGTCTGGGCCCCGATGGCGATCCTGATCATCGGCATCGTTCTGATTCGCCTGCCCTTTGCGGCTCTGATGACCCCCCGATTTGGCGAAGACGCCATATGGTGGAGCTTTCCCCTCGGCACCGGGGTCACCGCGCTCCTCACCAGTCTGTATTATCTGCGCGGCGGCTGGCGAAAATCGCGGATGCTGAAGGACGACCCACGTGAGCGCGCGCTTGACGCCAGCGTGGGTATTCCGCCCGTGGCTCCCGCGCCTGAGGATAGCGCGGTGGCCTAGGCCCTATTGATCAGGCCGGAGCGACAGCCGTCATCTGGCGTCTCGCGAAGTCGACGACCTGCTCGGCCACAGTCTCCACCTGCCACGCGTCGCGGGGGTCGCAGAACTCGCCGCTCTCGTCGAAAAGACGCGGGGAGGCGAGAGCGGCGCCCAGCGGCGTGGGCCAGCCGCGCAAGGCATGGACGATGGCGCGCAGGGCGGCGAGGGTTGATCCGGCCGCCTGTCCGCCCGCCGCCGCGACAATGCACCCCACAGCCCGCCCATCGAAATAGGGCCTGCCATCATCGCGCAGGTCCTCCAGACAATCGAGGGCGTTCTTAATCAGGCCGGAAATGGAGCCGTGGTAGCCGGGGGAGGCGACGATGACGCCGTCGGCCGCTCTGATGGCGGCGACCAACCGCGCCTGATCGCCATTGGCCGCCGGTTCATGGGGATTATAGATGGGCAGTCCGGCCAGGAACGGACCTCCGAACATCTCCGTCCGCGCGCCAAGGGCGGCCGCCTTCGCCAGGGCCCGCGCGAGGGCCTTTTCGCTTGAGGAGCCGGTACGAACCGTACCGCCTAGCCCGACGATGAAGGGTGTTGATTTCCCCGTCACGCGTCGGCCGCGTTGGAGACGATGAGACACTGGAAAAAGATCATTTTGGGCGTTTAGTCGGTCGCAATGGGTTTGGCCACCGTCAGCGCACTTAAGTCTTCGAGCACGACTCAAGGTTTTGTCGGTCCCGACAAACGCGCCGCGTACTAGCTTCCGTTGAAATCCCCTGGTCGCCTTTCGTTGACCGAACGCACCCCCTCGGCGAAATCGTCCGTGGCGCGAAGCCAGGTCTGTTCCTTCAATTCGTGATTTGTCTGGCGCTTCACCGCGTCCAGAAGGCCCGCCCGCAGGGTGGCGCGTGTGGCGACCACGGCTAACGGCGCCGCCTCGGCGATTTCCCGCGCCAGGTCCAGGGTGGCGGCGCGCAGGTCGGGAAGCGGCGCCAGATGGTCCGCAAGCCCCCAGACCACGGCCTCTTCCCCCTTGATCCGCCGGCCGGTGAGACACATCAGGGCCGCTCTCTGCGCGCCGATGATCCGGGGAAGGGTATGGGTGATGGCGAAGCCCGGATGGAAGCCCAGCTTGACGAAGTTGGCGGCGAAACGCGCCTCCGGCGCGACAACGCGGAAATCCGCCACAAGAGCGAGGCCAAGACCCGCCCCGACGGCCGCGCCCTGGATCGCCGCCACGATCGGCTTCTTCGCCGCGAACAACCGGGCCGCCTCAATATAGAGCTTCTCGATCCCGCTCATGCCAGACCCGCCCACGCCAGTGGGAGAGGCGAGATCCGCGCCAGCGCAGAAGGACTTGCCGGCCGCGGTGAGAACGCTCACGCGCAGCGCCTTGTCGGCATCCACATCATCAAGAGCGTCGGCCAGGTCGCGCATGAGAGGCACGCTGACAAAATTATGGGGCGGCCGGTCGATCTCCAGGAGCGCCACATGACACTCCGTGCGCGCGGAAATGTTTCCGTACTGAGCTTTCATCCCCGCCGAGTTCCCACCGGATGCGAGGAGGAGAGGCCGCCATCCACGACGATGGCCTGGCCGTTGACGTAAGACGAGTCATCCGAGGCCAGGAAAAGCGCCGCCCCGGCAATTTCATCCGGCTCTCCTCCACGCCTGAGGGGGTTCAACTGCCCGATCTTCTCCTCCGTCCCCCGTTCGCGGGCCTGACGGTAGATAGGGGCGGTCATCCCGGTCTCGATAAGGCCGGGGCAGACGGCGTTTACGCGCACGCCGGTTCCATAAAGAACATTGGCCGCCGTCTG
>PLFA01000116.1 GCA_003136615.1 Caulobacteraceae bacterium
AGCTGGCAATGGCCGCCGGACACCAGCAGGAGCAGAAAAGGATAGGGCGCGTAATGGGCGAGGCGCGCCGAGACCGCATGGCCCTCCAGATGATTGACGGCCACCAATGGAAGATCCAGCGCCAGACAAAGCCCCTTGGCGAAGGAGAGGCCCACCATGACGCCGCCTACAAGTCCTGGGCCGGCCGTCGCCGCGACGCCGTCAAGTTCCGCACCACCAATCTGGGCGTCTTGAAGCGCCTTGGCGACGATGGACCCGATGGTTTCCACATGGGCGCGGGCGGCGATTTCCGGCACCACACCCCCGAAGGGCGCATGTTGGTCGATCTGGCTCAGCACCACCGAGGATAGCACTTCGGCGCGCGCGCCCTGGGAAATGCGCACCACCGCCGCCGCCGTCTCATCGCAACTTGTCTCTATGCCAAGGACGGTGAGGCTGGCGCCCGGGCGAGGGCTGTGATTAAGGCGAGGCATCATGACCGGCCTACTGATACGCATCGGCACCCGNNGATGGCGGCGAGGCGGTTCTGGAGCGCGTCATGACGAGCGGAGATCGCATTCAGGATCGCCTGCTCACCGATATTGGCGGCAAGGCCCTATTTACCAAGGAGATCGAGGAGGCCCTGCTCGCGGGGCGGATCGACTGCGCGGTGCACTCCATGAAGGACATGCCCGGGGAAGACGCGCCAGGCCTCGTGATCGCCGCGGTGCCCGTCCGCGAGGATCCCCGGGACGCCTTTCTTAGTCCCCAATTCGAGACACTCGCCGCTATGCCGCAGGGAGCCAAACTGGGGACCGCCAGCCTGCGGCGTCAGGCTCAGGCCCTGCACCTGCGTCCCGATATCGCCATCGTTCCCTTGCGGGGCAATGTCGACACCCGCATCGCCAAGATGGAGCAGGGCGAGGCGGACGCGATCATCCTGGCCGCCGCGGGGCTCAATCGCCTGGGCCTCTCACATCTTCCCCGCGCCCTCATCGATCCCATCGCCTGCCCCCCCGCTCCCGCCCAGGGCGCCCTGGCCATTCAGACCCGGGCCGAAGACGCCGACGCGCCTTGGCTGGCGGCGCTCAAGCACCGGGCAACGACCCTCGCCATCACGGCGGAGCGCGGCGCACTCGCTTTCCTTGAGGGCTCTTGCCGCACCGCCATCGGCGCCTACGCCACATTGGACGGGGCGACACTGACCCTGGTGGTGGAGGCCTTGACGCCCACGGGCGACAGGCGGTTCCGCCGGGAAGGCCAGACGGATGTCGGCGGCCCCCACGGACTTTCCGCCGCCCGCGATCTGGGATTTCGCCTGGGCGAGGCCATCGCCCTCGAAGCGGGGGACGCCCTGATCCGATAGGAACGCCGGAGGTCCGAATGAGGACTGTATGGATCACCCGCGCATTGCCTGGCGCGCGCGCCACCGCCGAACGCGTCGCGGCTCTCGGCTTCGAGCCAACCGTGGCGCCGCTCATCGAGATTCATCCGACGGGTGTGGGGCCTATCGACCTTGCCGGCGCGGGGGCGCTGGCTTTCACCAGCGCCAACGGCGTTCGCGCGTTCTCCGCACGCTCGGACGTTCGCCATCTCCCAGTATTTGCCGTCGGCGCCGCGACGGCGCGATCCGCGCGGTCCGCTGGGTTTGAAAACGTTAGTTCCGCGGAGGGAGATGTCGCGGCCCTGGCGGTCTTTATTCAGGCCGCGTCCAGGCAGTCGGGGTTCATCCTTCATATTGGCGCGGCCGAGCCCGCTGGCGATCTGGCGGGGGCTTTGACCGCCATGGGAATCCCTACCCGCCGCCTCGATGTCTACGAGAGCGTCGAGGCGCCCCTGGCGCGCAAGGCTGTGACCGGGCTCGCGGCCGCAGACATTATTCTTGCGCATTCCCCCAGAGCGGCCGTGATTTTGGCCCGTGTCCTTGTCCAGATTCCCCACCTTCGTCCCGATATACTTTGTCTCTCTCCAGCAGTCGCCGCGCCCCTTGAAGCCCTTGTTGAGCGGCGCCTCGCAGTCGCCGCCGCGCCGACGGAGGACGCGATCATGGCTCTTCTCGCGGCGTGGCGGCCGCCCGCGTGAAGGTTGCGGGCGGCCCCCGATTGGGGCACGAAAGACCCTAAGATGACCGCTGAGCCTGACGCCGCCGTTTTTGCCGCTAGACCCGTTCCAGTTCGCCGTGCGGGCATCATCAGCGCGACGTTCGCGGCGGCGATGCTTGTGGCCTTGATCTCGCTTGTGGGCGCGGCATTCTTTGTGCTCGGCGCACGGATGACGGCCGAACGGGGCGCGCCTCCAACGCCGGCCCATACGTCGTCGGCCGCGGGCGCGGCCGCCCCCGGCGAAGCGCAGGGTCAAACCGTGAGCGCGGCGATAACGGGTCCTTCGCCGATCACGGCAGGCCCGCCCTCCGATATCGCCGGACTTGCGGGGCGGGTCGCAGCCCTTGAGGCGCGTCAGAACCGGCTCCTTGACGCGGCGAGCGAGGCCCTGGCGGTGGCCGCCTTGAGCCGGGCCGTGGATCAGCCTCAGCCCTTCGCCCAAACCCTCAGCGCCTTCGCGGGTTCGCTGCCGAGCGCGGGGACGGCGACTCTGACGCCCTTGGCCGTGCAAGGCGCGCCGACCCGAGCGGAATTGGCGCGGAGCCTGGATGATCTGGCGGCGCGCGTCTCAGCCGAGGCGCGCACGCCGGCGCAAGGGGCGAGCCTCCCTGCGCGCCTGGCCTATGCACTCTCGCGGCTTGTGAGCATCCGCCAGGTGGACCCTGCGGGGTCGGGTCCCGACGCCATCGTCGCCCGCGCCGAAATCGCCGCAAACGCCGGCGACATCGAAGGCGCTCTTAGCCTGTTATCGCGGCTGCCGAGCTCGACCAACTCCGTCCTTGCCAGCTGGCGGGAGGCGGCGCGTCGGCGCGTGGCCATAGATCGCGCGGTGGCGGGTCTTCAGGCTGAGGCCCTGGCCGATCTCGCCGTGGCGCGGAGCGCGGCGCCATGATCCGCCTGAGCTTTGGGCTTCTCTTGGTGGCGGTATTCCTGGTCATCGCCATAGCCCTTATCGGCGAACCGGGCGTTGCGAGTTTGACCTGGCTGGGCTGGCAGGTGAACACCACGGCGGCGGCGGCCGTGCTGGTTATCGGCCTGCTGGCCTTTGTCGCAACGGTGTTCTGGCGCGCGGTGATCTGGCTTTTGCAGTCGCCCGCGCGCGCGCGAAAAGCAGCGATTGAGACCCGGCGTCGGGAGGGCCGCGACGCCCTTACGCGCGGGTTCCTGGCCGCGGCGGCCGGCGACGGGCCCGGCGCGCGTCGTCAGGCTTTCAGAGCGGCTCAGTATTCGGATGAGGCCCCCGGGCTTGTCCGGCTTCTGGCCGCGCGGGCCGCGGAGGCGGCGCAAGATGGCGCCGCGGCCCAGTTGGCCTACGAGGCTATGCTGGGCTTTGCCGATATGCGTCTGGCGGCCCACCGGGGCCTCATGCAAATCGCTCTTGGCCGCGGGGACGCGGCGGAGGCCCTTCGCCAGGCGAGCGCCGCATTTGGTCTCACCGAAAGCGCGCCCTGGGCTTGGCAGGCGCTGCTGGAGAACCGCCTGGCGGCGGGCGATTGGGATGGCGGACTTGCCCTTATTGAAACGGCGCTCGCGCGAAAAATCGTTTCGCCGCTGATCGCCGACCGCGCCCGCGCCGCTTTTGAGACCGCAAAGGCCGCCACTCTGGAGGCGAAGACGGCGAGCGGCGGCCCGTCGTCGGAGGCGATCAATCTTGCCACAGCCGCCGCCCGGGCGCGGCCCGACTTCACGCCCGCAGCGGTGATTGCCGCCCGACTCCGGTCGCAGGAAGGGCGGGGACAGCGGGCTGAAGCCTTGATAGAAGCCGCATGGCGCGCGCGGCCCCACCCGGCCTTATGGCGCGCGTGGCGCGACCTGCATACGGACGAAACGCCTCCCGCCCGAGCGCGTCGGCTCGCGGATCTGGCCTTGATCCATCCCGATCATCGCGAGAGCCGTATTCTGCAGGTCGAGCAGGCCCTGATCTCCGGCGATGGCGTCGCCGCCCTGGCGGCCGCGCGGGCATTGGAGGGCGAACCGCTTACGAGGCGTCTTGCCGATCTTCAGGCCCGACTGCGACTTGCCCTGGGACGCCCCAGCGAGTCTCGCGAATGGCTCGCCCGGGGGGCGACGGCGCCCCTGGAGGCCGATTGGTCCGACATTGGCGAAGATGGTCGGGCTTTCACTTACGCCCCGGGGGACTGGGGTCGGATCGTCGGCGCCTATGCCGAACGCGGCGAGATCCTGCATCCCCGTTTTGAGCGTGGTGAGAGCGCCTATGGGGAATTGCCGCGCATTCCGGCTGATTATGTGGAAAGCCAGCCGTTCAATGCGACACCATGGCGTGAGGCGGCGGAACAGGGCGCGGCCAACGCGCCGATTTTTGATGATGATGATTTTGGCGAGGTTCTTACCGCCGGGGATTCGGCCGCCCCGCCTCCACCCTCACGCGCCCTTGGCGGCCGGTCCAAGGGACGCTAAGAGCCTCATAACGACCGGAAAGCGGCTTAGACTGTTTTCGGAGGAATTTCGGGCCGCCTTAGCTCAGCCGGTAGAGCGGCGCATTCGTAATGCGTAGGTCAGGTGTTCGAGTCACCTAGGCGGCACCACCCCTTATTCACGTTTCGTCGCGACGTCTTCCTCGCGCTGAAATGTTGTCATTTTCGCCACACCTAGTCAAAATGAACCCCGCCAGGCCGCAAATCTCTCGAAATAAGCGTGGCCTGACGAAGCTAAGTCCATATCTGGCGCGTTGAGGTGAAGTTCGCTCCTCCGCTCTCGGGCTTTGAGGCGACGGAAGCGTTCAAGTGAACGGCAACAGCCCCACCGCCTTCGGCGAGGGCAGGATCAAAAGAGGGTGACGTGAAACCAACACTTCTGGCAGGCTCCGCGCTGGGCCTTATGCTGATCGCGGGCGGGGCCCTTGCCCAAGCCGGCGATCTGATGGGGTCGGCGCCTTATTCGGCGACAACTCCCGGCTGGTACGGCGCCGTGGACATCGGCGCTCATGAAATGAACGACCTTAACGAGTACCCGGAGATATCCGGCGTACCGTCGTTGAAGGCCAAGACGCTCGACAATGTCGATGTGTTCGGTCGCATTGGCTACCGGGTTAATCCCTACATCCGGATTGAAGGCGAGCTCGGTTATCGTCCCGGAACGCTCAAGGGCGTGTCCGCCAATACGAACGGGGGCGCCTACCTTTGCGGCGCCGGAGCGACCGCCACTTATACAGCGGGTGCGTTTGCCGGCTCCTGCCCCCATCCGTACGGCGAGGTCAATGCCTTGACCGGCATGGGCAATATCATCGTTGATCTCCTTCCCCATTCCCGGCTTAGCCCCTTCGTGGGTGGTGGCGCGGGCATCAATGCCCTCCTGCCCGTCCACCAACGGGGGACCTGGGTGGGAGCTGGTAATCCGGGCGCCACGGGCGTATCTGATATCAACTCATTCCCGGCTGCATTTGCCTATCAGGGACTCGGCGGTTTCACCTACGCCGTGACTGATCGGGTCAATGTTGATCTCACCTATCATTACCTCAGCGGGGGTAAGGAAAAGCTTTACGATTATTATACCGGCTTGGCTTACAAAGCCCGTTACGAGGATCAATCGGTGTCGCTGGGCCTGCGTTACAGCTTCGCGACACCCCCGGCGC
>PLFA01000198.1:0-8031 GCA_003136615.1 Caulobacteraceae bacterium
TTGCCCTCCCAATAGACCCTGTCCCAGTTCTTCGGGATCGTGAAGTCGTCCTTTTCCGTCGCCTGGCTCTCGTCAAAGGCGGCGATCCAGCTATCGCCGGTTCCCGTGAGGATCATCACCCGGGTGTCGGGGTCCCGGCTGATGTCATAGAAGGCGTCGACCATGTGTTCATGAGTGCGGGGGCCGAAAAGNNTCGTAACGGGTGAAATAGGCGGGTTCCATTGGAGGCCTTGGTCTCTTTGCGCTTGAGGTCGCGGCGCTATTTTTCAAAGGGCGCGACGTACTCGCCCACCATTTGCGCCCATCGCGCCGGCTCATTCATCATCTGAATCCCCGTGTAATTGGAAAAGACCTCATACTTGAAGTCCGGTCGCAGCTTGGCGAGGCGCTCGTCCATATAGTGGATGCCGTCATGGGCGTCGGTCAGGATCAAGGTTGGCGCGCGGATCGCCTTGGCGTCGGCGGTCATATCGTAGTGATAGACGGCCCAATGGCCGATATCGGGGCCCATCAGATACATGGAGAGCAGCATCCAATCGCGGCTGCGCAAATTCTCCGGCGTCGGGGGATGGGGATCCCCCGGCACGTCATAGGTGAAGAACTGGCTGAAATTGGAGCCATCAGGCTTTGGCGTCCGGTCATAATCCGGCTGGGCCAGGGCGGCGGCTGACTCAGCAGGCGTGAAATAGGGATTGCCGTGGAGGATGATCGCCGTGACGCGGTCGGGATGGTGGGCGGCGAAGGAGGCGGCGATCAGAGATCCGGTATGGTGGCCGACGATGATCACGGTCTTGATCTTAAGGCCATCGAGGACTGGGGTCAGGTTCTCCGCCAGATCCCCGATGGTCGGCTGGCCGGGCGCCGGATCCGAGAGGCCATAGCCCGGCGTATCCACCGCGA
Source organism: Caulobacteraceae bacterium (assembly GCA_003136615.1). GTDB lineage: Bacteria > Pseudomonadota > Alphaproteobacteria > Caulobacterales > Caulobacteraceae > Acaudatibacter. The sequence continues at coordinate 901 of PLFA01000198.1, forward strand.
TGGACCGGTAGCCGAGTTTGGCCAGTTCATTCTGAATCTGGGCGTATTCGATCATCCACATCCAGGCTTGGTGGACGAGTAGAATCGGAACCTTGGCGTCGCGGGGACCCACGTCTCGGTAGTGCACCTGACCCATGGGGGTCTGAACGTAACCCTTGCCGCCGGCGAGAACACCGGCGCCAAGCCAAGAGTCGGCCGCCATCGCCGGGCTTTGGGCGAGCAACATCATGAGGGTCGCGAGGGACGCGGCGACCATTCGGCCGACATGCCTGATCGGGAAGGGATTCTCGGCCACGGTCATTTCACCCTTTCAAAGCGCGACATCGAGAAACGCCACGCGCGACGTATGCGCCGTGAAGTCATCTCTGATGGCCAGATGGACAGGCGCATTCGAATAGGCGTGGTAGTCGGCAACGGTCGCGAAATCACCGATGACTTGCCATTCCATCTGGGTCGGATCAGAGCGATAGGCGGCGGTTTTTTCCACCACATAATGCTGAACCATGGGCAGCTGACCCATGCTGCGGATCGCCGCGACGTTTCGCTCTTGCGCTTCCGGCGAGGCATCCGCCTTGAAATCGAACATGACCGTGTGTCGTACCCCGACGCCCGGCGCATTGGCGAACTTGGCGGGGAGCCGCGCGTCGAGATCACATTCGACCGCGTTGCGACACTGGGACGCCAAGGCTTCGGCGGCGCGCTGGAAGGCGGCAAAGTCGGCGGGCGCGCGAGGTGCAGAGGTGTCGAACTGAACCATATAGATCCACTCGAAACGCGTCGGGAAAGGCGTAGGGATCAGATTCTTGCCGATCAGGAACCCATCGATCGCGGAGGATGTATTGAAAGCCTTCAGCTTCGAGATCGTGTCAGCAACAGCCTCCGGAGATGCATCGTCCTTGAAATTGAAGAGGCGCGTCTGAAGCGTGGGGAGCGGTTGGTCAGCCGTCGAAGCCCATACACCCCGCGGAACGGTCAGGGCGGCGAGTGCCGCCGCGCCGCCAAGTGTCAGGACATCCCGACGATCTGGCATTTGGCGGCGCCCCCCGACTCCTGGGCGCCTGATCGACACCCGCGCGGCGTATTAAGCACGCGACGTCCAAGAGGACGCTCCGCGAAACCAGATCCGCCCGAATGGCGGATATATGGCGGAGGCCAGCCGTCTCAATGCGAATGGGCCCGCCCTTTCGGACGAGCCCACCGGCAAGACTGTCGGTCGAACGAACGACCGCTGATCCGGTCCAACTAGAACTTGTCGGAGATCTTGAACCCGAAGTCGCGGGGGTTCGGCGCGCCGGCGAGGACACCCTGATAGGCTTCGCTGAAGAAGGCGTAGGGGCTTGGGAAGCGCACCGCGTAATCCCAGCTCTTGTCGTTCGCTACGTTGGTCATGAAGGCCTCGAAGGTGAGGTTGCCCCGGGTGACGCCCGCATAGAGGTTGAGGCGGACAAAGCCACTTAGCTCTGCCAGATCGGCGGAGTCCGCATAGGTCTTCCCAGTATAGTTGACGACCGCATGCGCATACCAGTCATAGGGCCCGACGAGGTGATCCCGGTAGGTCGTGTCCCATGATCCCTGATATTCCGGAACCATGTTGATGCGCTTGCCGTCTTGATTAGGAGTGCTAGTGATGACACCTGGCACGTAGCTAGTATAGGCCTGAGCGTAGCCAGTATCGTCATATTGCTTGCGGATCGCGTCGGTCCAATTGAAGGTCATGTGGGCGGACCACTTCTGGGTCAGCTTGATGCTTCCGTCGAACTCGATCCCCTGGATGTGGTTCTGGGACGCGGTGTAAACGGCAGCCCCACCACCCGGGTAGGGGCAGGCGGCGCTCACACCCACCGTAGGAAGGGTGGAACAGGCTGGTCCATTGAAGAGATAGTTGCTAACGAGGGCATTGTCCCAGAACTGATTATAGTAATCGATGCTGATGAAAACGCGCTCATCAAACAGCGCTTGCTTGGCGCCGATTTCCCAGACCCGAACCTTGGGATCGGGGGTGTAGCTTCCACCACCCCCGGCCAGGGCCGCGATCGCCGCTCGGGTATAGCTGTCACCTTCGATGTAGGAAGTCTGCAGAACGGGTGGCTCAATGCCTTCCGAATAGCTTAGATAGATATTGGTGTCTGCGCTCGGATGATACTTCAGGATGTAGCGGGGCAGAGCATGGTTGAAGCTCTCCGAGACCGGACTAAGCAACGTGGCCGGCAGACCGGCCAGCGCCGCATCCGAGATAGTGTCGTGCTGATAACGGACTTCGCCGGTCAGGGTCAGGAACGAGGTGATATCGAACTCGGCCGAACCGTAACCGGCGATCGTCTTATCCTTCTCATTCGTCGGGCCAGAATCGTCGAAAAGGCCGAAGAAATAACCATCATAAACAAGCTGTTCCACGGACTGGAAGTAGTTCACGCCCGCGACGAGGCGGAATCTCTTGCTGGTATCGGACACGATCCGGGCGTCAGCCTCGAAGTCGCGCGAAACAAGCGGAAGCGCGGTGGTGAAGGTGTTGCTGGGCGTGTGGTCCGAGCTCGTGATGTCCAGCGATTCGGCTTGATTGTAGCCAGCGCTGAACAGGAAGTTGGCACTATAAGGCAGTTTTGCGCCGCCCTGGATCGAGGCCTCGAGGTTACGCCGAACCAAGCCTGATGAATCTTCATAGGGCACTTTGTTCAGCAAAAGAGAGGGGTTAATGTTGTAAGGGCCAGGGAAATAGTTTGCAGGAATCGCCGTTGTGAGGGCTGCGGGAAGCGCTGTTCCGTTGAGAACGGCCCCCGGGCTACTGAAGGAGCCGAGCGACGGAATACCGTTACAGAGATACGGGTTAACGAAGCCAGGGCAGGCGGCGTTGCCGCCGATGAAGGCGACCGCTGCGGCGGAGTCATCATCGTATGAATAGTGAATTCGACCCTTCAACCAGATATCGGGCGTCGGCGTGGCGTACAGAACGGCGGTGATGCCCTTGGTGTCTTCTTCGCCGAGCGGGCCGCCGTCGGCGGCGGTATATTGTGCACCTTGATGGAGAAGTTCACCGGTAATCTTAGCGGTCAGGAGGCCTGGAAGAATGGCGCCTTCGAACATTCCGACGTCGTCATAGGAGCCCTTATCGGAATAACCCGCCGTGGCGGACCCGTGATAATCCTCCGTCGGATTGGCGGTGATGATATTTACGGCGCCCCCAAAAGTGTTCTTGCCGAAATAGACGTTCTGGGGACCTTTGAGCACCTCGACCTGCGAGGCGTCGGCCAGGGTCACGGAGGCGGCGCCGCCTGAGATATATATGCCGTCCACGAAAAGCGCCCCGGTGTCGCCTTGGCCGACCCCGTAGTTATTGGTCATGCCCCGGAAGACGAGAGACGGAAATTCACGGCCGCCGCCGAAGAAGCTGGCGCCCTGACTGTTGAACGTGAAGCCAGCCTCATACTGGAGCGTGTTGAGGTCCGTGATTTTATCGTCTGCGAGCTTCGTGTCCGAGAAAGCTTGCACCGAGAGCGGCACCTGGATCAGCTTTTCAGATCGACCCCGCGCGGTCACCACCACCTCACCGACGGAAGTAGATGTCGTCGAGGTGTCAGCCGCCGCCGCCGGGGCGTCGGCTGCGAAAGCCATGCTTGCCGCGCTCATTACGGACAGCATGCTGAAAGCCAGTGCGCTCGTGCCAAGTATATGCCGTCGAGTCATTGAATACCCCCATTTGCGCGGTTGCATAGAGCGATGGCGTGACCAAGGGTTTGACTTGGACGCTCAAACATTTCGTTAGGTTCATGGGATATGACAGTGAAGGAAAAATAAACGGGCGTCTGTGTCCTGCCCGCTTTTCGGACGGGCTGCGCCGGACGTGTATAAGTGTCCCGCGGGACACACCCTCGACTGCCAGCAGATGGCGCTATCTAGGCTGGCGCAGTTTATGTCTCTGCCCCCGCCAGATTTGGGACATAAGTCGCCATGCGCAAGACCTGGGACTATGTGATCATTGGCGCCGGGAGCGCGGGGGCGACCCTCGCGGGTCGGCTGGCGCAAAATTCTGATCGTCGCGTTTTGCTCATCGAGGCGGGTGGCGGCGATCTCTCACCCCTCATCCGCATCCCGGGCCTTGTAGAGACGGTGATCGGCTCCCGCGCCCTGAACTGGGGCTATGAGGGTGAGCCCGATGCGACCCTGGGCGGCCGCGGCTTGACCTGGGCCGCCGGGCGCGCGCTGGGCGGCTCCTCCTCCATCAACGGCATGGTCTATGGCCGCGGCTTGCCGGCTGATTACGCCCGCTGGGTCGACGCCGGAAATCCCGGATGGGGCTGGGACGACATGCTCCCCTATTTTCGTCGCATGGAGCACTGGACGGGGCCACCCGACCCTGCGCGAGGGCGCGAGGGACCGCTCTGGGTGCGGCGATTTGAAGACACGGACGGCGCTTGCGCCGATGTCATGGACGCCCTTATTCGCCAGGGGGTCCCGTCGGCGCCGGACTATGCGGTCGGAATCACCGACGGCGTGGGGCTCACCCAGGCGACCCAAAAAAACGGTCTTCGCCATAGCGCGGCGAACGCCTATCTGGAGACGGCGCGGGGGCGGCCAAATCTCACGGTCCGGACACGGACGACGGCGCTCAATCTGATCATCGAGAAGGGGCGCTGTGTCGGCGTTCGCGCCGTGCGCCGCGGTCGGGTGGAGGAATTCCGCGCTGAGCGAGAGACAATTCTCTGCGCGGGCGCCATCGCCAGCCCCAAACTCCTCTGGCTCTCGGGCGTAGGGCCGGCGGAGGATCTGCACTGCCTGGGAATCCCTGTGAAACATGCGCTGGCGGGCGTCGGGCGCAACCTGAACGACCACGTCAATATAAAGCTGTCGGCCTTTGTGAATCATCGTACCTACAATACGCGGCGCGCCGGGCTCTCGGCGCTCGCCGAGGGTCTGCGATTCGTGGCGATCCGATCAGGTCCGGCGACTAGTCCGGCCAACCACGTCCAGGCCTTCGTCCGCACTGATGCTGAGAGCCCGGCCGCGGACGTCCAGCTTCAGGTCATGCCCATTGGATTCGGCACGCCAGAGGAGATGGCGCGGGATGGGCTCACCGTGGTCGTGAGCCCTTGCCATCCGGAAGCCCGTGGCCGGGTCACGCTCCGATCCGACGATCCGCGCGCCGCGCCCCAGATATCCATGGCCATGCTGGAGAGCCGGCGAGACCAGGAGCGCCTCCTGAGGGGCTGCAAGCTCGCCTACCGCGCGCTGCAGGAGGGCCCTGGGCGGACCATGGGGGGAAGAATCTACGCCCCCGCCGAGGCGCCCCGCGACGACGCGGCATGGCTGACCTTCTTTCGCGAGACCGCGGCCCTGAACTGGCACCCCACCAGCACCTGCCGGATGGGGCCGGGCGCCCATGACGTCGTGGACGGCCAATTGCGGATTCACGGCCTCGAGGGGATCAGCATCGCCGACGCCTCTGTCATGCCCTGCGTCACCAGCGGCAACACCAATGCTCCCGTCATCGCCATCGCCGAACGCGCCGCCGAGACGATCGCCGCGCGGACGGGGTAGGTTCAATACGCCAGCAGACGCCGCATAACCTCTGGCCGCGTCTCCCGGGTCGCGGTCTCCACGCGGGCGCCGGGGACCAAACGCGCCGCGGGCTCGGCGAAATCCGCCAGGGGATCGCCCGCCACAGCGAGGATTATAGCGGGCACGGTGACAAGCGGCAGGCGCGCGGCGATGTCATGGGAAAAAGCGGCCTCATAGGCCAGATGATAGGTGGACCACGCCCCCAGCACCTCGGCGGCCCAGGTCGTCCAAGCGGCCAATGGCGGCGGAGCGCCACCCGGAATTTGGTGCGCGGCATCTCGGCTATAATAGGGAAAACGCTGGGTCATTTGGCCGGTGAAGTTCCAGAGCCACTGAAGGTGACCTCCCTGGGCGTCCGGCGTGATCGCGGGGGCGTAGAGGGCTTTGAATTCCGCGCGCTCGGCATCTGAAAAGAGGCCGACCCCATCCAATATGAGACGGCGGACCCGATGCGGGTGGGCGATGGCCACCTCGCACATGACCTGGGCGCCAGTGTGGGTCCCATAGAGATCGGCGCGCTCCAACCCCAAATGATCCATCACCGCGATCAGGCACTGGGCGTAGAAGGCGATGCTGGGATCCGCCGGCGGTGGGTCAGAGTCCCCATTGCCCATCATGTCGGGCGCGAATACTTCCCGATCATCGCCCAGCGCCGCCATCAGGGGCAGGAGATCGCGTGAGGACCCAGGCCCGCCATGGGCCATGGCGAGAGGCGGGGCTTCGCCCGAGAAGGGCCTTGCCACATGCCGATAATGAATGAGGCCTCCGGGCGCGCGCAGGAACGCGCGGTCGATCACGACGTCCGTCACTTGGCCTTTGAGCCCTGGCGCAGGGCCTCGACATCCTCGGTGATCACGCGGAAAAGACGGCGGATATAGGCGTCGCGCCACGCCTCGCGGTCGTCCTCCACGGCGGGGTCGGGGCGATAGGCCTCCACCCGCGAGGGGCTGGGCAGAGCATCCTGGGCGGCGACGCGCTCGTGGGTGTCCAGACGTTCGCGTAAAGAGGCGACCTCCGAAGTCAAGGCGAGGAGGACAGCCATCACCCGGTCCACATCGCCCGCATCGAAATAGCTCGGACGATCAGGGCCCCGCGCCTTTCGCGGCCGGGCGACCTGCGGCTTATCGCTCATGCCAAACCCAGGACGCCCGGATTGACCCGTCCTTCCGGATCCACAAGCGCCTTGATCCCCTTGAGAAAAGATCGAACGGGAGGTTGGCGGCTTTCCATGTAGCGATAGGTCTTGCCGATCTGGAGGTGAGCGCAGCCATGCTCCAACCAGAAGGCCGCGAGATCGGCGCGCAGGTGGCGGACCGCCTCCGCCGTTTCCGGCGCGGGCGCCAAACGTGGCAGTTTTGCCAGGTGGGCCGGCGTAATGACCCGCTCGTGGTAAAGAGCCCTTTCGCCAGGCCAATAGAGCATAGGCTCCAGCAGAATCGCCGTGGTGGAAATGGCGAAGGTCACATAACCCCACTCGATACCGTGCTGGCTGAGAAGCTCCGCGCGGGCTTCGAAAAAGGCGTGCAAGTCGCTGGTCAGGGCGACGATCTTCGAGTGCGGCGCGATGCCGTGGCTGGG
>PLFA01000198.1:8087-8266 GCA_003136615.1 Caulobacteraceae bacterium
TCGACCGCCACGTTCATCGCATATTCCACATCACTCAGGGCCTCGCGACCGGTGATGGCGATCCGCATGGCGTCCTTCAGACCGGACACCAGGTTGCGCCCAGCCTTGATGACTCCCAGCACGCGGGTCACGTCCCGAGACAGGTCGCTGTCCCACAGCCTCATGCCCCAGATGTAGGG
>PLFA01000075.1:0-792 GCA_003136615.1 Caulobacteraceae bacterium
GGTGGGATGGACGCTCCCGCGCCGACGGGGTGGGGCGGGGAGGGTAAGATCCAGGCGCCCGGCGGCCAGGCGCGCGTCCAGCTCCGCGTCTTCCAGGGCCTCACGCCGGGCGGTGAGGGCGGCGGCGATCTCGTCGCGCAAGCCGTTGATCGCAGGGCCTTGGACGCGGCGTTCGTCGGGGCTCATGGCGCCGAGGGATTTCAACAGACCGGAGATGACCCCGGTCTTGCCCAGGGCCTCAAGCCTGATCGCCTCCAGAGCCTCGCTGTCAGAGGCGCCCTGGATGCGCGCAAGAAGATCAGATTTCAGAGCCGTGTGGTCGGACATCGCTTACCCACCTGTCTATCCGCCCCGCACCCGTCACCCCGGACAGGCCGCAGGCCAGATCCGGGACCCAGGTGACTGGGCGATCCCCCTGGATCCCGCATCTCCGCTCCGCTGCGTGCGGGAGGACGGTGAAATTTGGACGCGAAATGACCCAGATGCGAAGCCCTCTCGATGACTGAGAGGGCTGTCCGCGCCGGACCCCTAAGCCAGGGCGGCGTGGACCTTTTCGACGATGGCCTTGAAGGCGGCCGGGTCGTTACCCGCGATATCGGAGAGCACCTTGCGGTCGATATCGATGCCGGCCAGCTCAAGGCCGTGGGTAAATCGCGAATAGGTCAGGCCATGATCGCGGGCGGCGGCGTTAATCCGCTGGATCCACAGGGACCGGAAGGCGCGCTTGCGCACCTTGCGGTCGCGATAGGCATATTGCCCGGCCTTATCCACCGCGGCCTTGGCCGCGCGGAT
>PLFA01000075.1:797-17745 GCA_003136615.1 Caulobacteraceae bacterium
GCGTTGTGGCTGATCAGCCGGTGGCGCTTGCCCGCCACGCCGGCCTTGATCTTGCCGGTGGCCGTGAGCTTGAAGCGCTTTTTGGCGCCTGACTTCGTCTTCAGTTTTGGCATTTCGCTTCGGCGGTCCGGTAAAGGAGCCGCCGTCCTCTTGTTAAGGGACTGCATGAAAGAGCCGCCATGGCATGCCGTATTGGCCAGGCCGCTCAATTGGAAAGCGGGGCTCATAGGGGAACCGCCGCCTAAAGGCAAGCTTACGAGCGCGGAGAGGACTTGCGTTATGCGGCTTTCTTGCCGCGCGCCTGCCCCGAAAACGGCGGGTTCATCCGCACGATCATGGCGTTGAGGATCGTGGCGAAGGCGACCCAGAGGGCATAGGGAGTCAGCAGCAAGCCGGAAAGCGGCGAGATGGGTGTCAGGGCGATGATCAGGGCCATAACTGACAGCCAGAGGAACGGCACCTCGATCAGAGCCCAGTCGGGGCGGCGCAGATTGAAGAAAAGGGGGCTCCAGGCCAGTTGGAAGGCGATATTCACCCCAAACAGTGCAATAATCATGTCGCGCTGCGGCGCCGTCGTCGCGTGAAGCCAAGCCAAGGCGCCGGCCCAGGCCGCCAGCCCCAAGATCACCGCCCAGGCGGGACCAAAGAGCCAATTCGGCGGATTCCAGCGCGGTTTCTTCAGGTCCCGGTACCAGGGCCCCACATCCGTCATGACACCGCCTATCCCCATGACGATGATGGCGGCGAGGCCGGCAATGATAACGGTAAGTGTCATGTCTGGCGTCGCCTAAGCGTGGTTTCGGGCATCATATAGGCGCTTGACGGCGGGCGCGACCTCTTCGGTAGGCTACGGCGCCCGCGCGGCGGTGATCCTCACCTCAAGCTGGTCGTCACGGGGATTGAGGAAGTCGAGGCGCGTGCGGCCGTCGGGCATCTCGCTGATCACCGCGGGGCTGAGCGAGCTCGTCAGGCGCCATCCGGCGGGGAGGACGACGGCATCGGCCGGGCGCCCGAAGGTCCGGTCGAAGAAGAGTTCGTCTCCCTCCAGCCTGTAGCCCTTCGGATCGGCATAGGTCTCGGACATACGAAGGCGTAGGGAGCCGCCGGGCCGAACAGGGGGGAAGCTGAAGAGGACGATTTCGGTCTGCGGCCCCACATCGCGCAGGTCCGGATCACTTACCCCGGCGGCGGCGATCTCCGCGCCTTTCAGGATCCTCGCGGAAATGGCGGCCCCAGTGTCCAGATCGCGCGCCGAGGGATCGGAGACCTCGCTCCCGGTGCGCACCACATTGACATACTGGCCGACGCCGGGGCGGTCCTCCGTGTAGTCATGATAGAGGGCGAACGCGTGGGTCTCGGGCGGTTTCAAGAAGTAGACAATGTCGCGCGTTTGACGGGCTCGCTCGTCGACCTTTGCGCTGAGAGGTGTCGCCGGGCCTAGCTCGGCGGGCCTCGCACGGATGATGAGCGGCGCTTCGGCCGGCGTGTTGTTCAGAAAGCTGATCCTCAGGCGCCCGTCCGCCTCCCGCGCGACTTGGGAGGGGTAGTTGCAGGAGACCAGGGCATAGCCAGCGGGGAGGACCACGGCGTTGCGTTTGATGCCGAGCGGCCGATCAAAGATCAGGTCAGAGCCATCCATGTGATAGCTGCGGGCGTCCTCATAGGTCTTTTCGATAAGTATGCGGCCGCCCCCGCCATCGGCGGGAACCGGCCGGGACAGCTCGACGCGGATATAGTCTTGTGTCGGGTCCGCGTCGGGGAATTCCGGGCCCTTGGCCTGGACCCCGCTCACCACGCCGAACTTCAGCGGCGCGCCCGTCGCGAGATCCGTGACGCTCTCGTCCGAGGCGATGCTGCCCTTGCGGATAGGATTGAAAAACGCCGTGGCCCCCGACCGCGCTGCGGTGATGTCATAGATGATGCGGAACTTGCCTGAGCCCGGCGCCAGAAGCTCATAGCGGGTATAGCCGTCGGCCTCCTGCGGCCCGAGGCGCGCGGCGGCGTCAGGCGTCTGGGCGCGGGCGGGAGCGCCAAAGGTCGCGACAGCGAGGGCTAGGATCAGGGATAGTGCGGCGGCCTCAGGTCTCACGGCTTGTTCCCTTTGTGACGTTTACGCCCCCTCGAATATCGCCGCGATGCCCTGGCCGCCGCCGATGCACATGGTCTCAAGGCCGTATTTCACGTCGCGGCGTTTCATTTCGCGCAGAAGGTTGGCGAGGATGCGCCCGCCAGTGGCGCCAATGGGGTGGCCGAGGGAAATGCCGGAGCCGTTAACGTTTAGCCGGTCCCGGTCATCCCAGCCCCAGCCTTTGAGCACGGCGAGAACCTGCGGGGCGAAGGCTTCATTGAGTTCCACCAGGCCGATGTCGTCCCAGTCCATGCCAGTGCGCGCGAAAAGGCGCTGGACGGCGGGGACAGGGCCGATGCCCATGCGGGAGGGCTCGCAGCCGGCCGCGGCCCAGCCCACGAGATAGCCCATCGGCTCCAGGCCCAGCTCCTCGAGCTTGTCCTCGGCGACGACCAGGCAGGCGGCGGCGGCGTCGTTCTGCTGGCTGGCATTGCCGGCGGTGACCACGCCCCCGGCCTCCAGGGCCTTTAGCGCGCCGAGGCTCTCAGGCGTCGCGTCGGCCCGAACCCCCTCGTCCTTGGCGAAGGTCACCGGCGCGCCGCGCTTTTGCGGCACGTCCACGGGCACGGTCTCGTCGTCGAACTTGCCGGCGGCCCAGGCGGCGGCGGCCCGCTGGTGGCTGGCGGCGGCATATTCGTCGCAGGCCTCGCGGGAGATCTGATAGTCCCGCGCCAGGTTGTCGGCGGTCTCGACCATGCCGGTGATCACGCCGAACCGTGAAATCGGCTGGGACATGACCCGCCCACGGGCCAGGCGGTCATGAAGAGTCACCGAGCCGGCCCGCGCCCCGCCGCGCATGTCGGTGGTGTAGTATTCGGCGTTGCTCATGCTCTCGACGCCGCCCGCCACCACCACATCGGCGGCCCCGGTCTGAACCATCATGGCGGCGTCGATGACAGCCTGGAGGCCGCTGCCGCAGCGCCGATCAAGTTGATAGCCTGGAACCGAAATCGGCAGTCCCGCCGCCAGCGCCGACCAGCGCGCGATGCAGGGGGCCTCGCCGCTGCCATAGCCCTGGGCGAAGATCACATCATCGATTCGTTCGGGGTCGATCCCCGTGCGCTCCACCAGGGCTTTGAGGATCACCGCGCCCAGTTCGCCCGCCGGGATGCTGGCCAGGGCGCCAAGGAACTTGCCCACGGGGGTGCGAATGGGCGAGACGATAGCGGCGCGTTTCATGCTTGGGGTCTCCTCAGGCGAGCGCTTTATTGGCCCCGCTCGTGCCGAGGGATGGGGGTACTAGTCAAGGGAGAGCCCCGCCATTGGCCGGAAGCCAGGACTTCGCCGAGGACCCGCGCAACGCCAATGTGCTGATCTATGTGGACGGGGCGCTGGTGAGGCGCGAGGACGCCAAGGTCTCCATCTTCGACGCCGGTTTCACCATGGGCGACGGGGTCTGGGAGGGGCTGCGCCTACACAAGGGTCGTCTGATGTTCCTGAACGCGCATCTGGATCGCCTGATGGCCGGCGCCGCGAAAATCCGTATGGCGGGCCTGGAGCGCACGACGGTGGAAAAGGCCCTGAGCCGCACCCTCGAGGCGAATGGCATGACCGATGGGGCCCATCTGCGACTGATGGTGACGCGGGGCGTCAAGACCGCGGTGAACCAGGATCCGCGCAATGCCGTGGGAAGACCCACGATCGTGGTGACCGCCGAGTATAAGGCCGCGCCGCCCCGGCCGCCAGGCTGGGGCCTGGCGCTCCGAACCGCCTCCATCCGTTGCACGGGGCCGGACATGTTCGACATGCGGCTCAATTCCCACAGTCGGCTCAGCCTGATCATGGCCCTGTTGGAAGCCATCGAGGCAGATGGCGATGAGGCCTTGATGCTGGACCCCCACGGCCATGTGTCGACCTGCAACGCCACGAATTTCTTCTGGGTGAAGGATGGGGCCGTGTTCACCTCGAGCGGGAACTATTGCTTCAACGGGATCACGCGGGGGAACGTGGTCGCCCTGGCCCAAGCGAACGGCGTGCCGCTTCATGCGGGCGACTTCCCGCTGGAGCATGCCTGGGGGGCGGACGAGGCCTTCGTCACCGGCACCCTGGGCGGTCTTACGTCCGTAAAGTCTATTGATGGTCGGGAGATGAACGCTTCGCCGGGGCCGCTCACCTCGCGCCTGACGGCGCTGTATAATGAACTGAAAGACGCCGAGGCCGCATGACGGCGACGATGCCCCTTCGAATCGCCATGTGGTCGGGGCCGCGCAATATCTCCACAGCCATGATGCGGGCCTTCGAGAACCGTGCGGACACCGCCGTCGTGGATGAGCCCTTCTACGCCGCCTGGCTCCTGCGCAGCGGCGCCGAACACCCCATGCGCGAGGTGATTCTGGTGGCCCAGCCGACGGACCCGGACCAGGTGATCTCGGGTCTGCTGGGGCCAATTCCAGGTGGTCGGCGCATTTTCTATCAGAAACATATGGCTCATCACATGACGCCAGATATGGATCTGGAATGGATGAGCGCCTGCGCGAATGTCTTTCTTATCCGCCGCCCCGTTGAGGTTCTGGCCTCCTATGCCGTGCGCCGTCCCGATGCGAGCTTGGAGGACATTGGAGTCGTCCAACAGTGTGATCTCTTTGAGCGCGAGGCCGACCGTCTGGGCGCACCGCCGCCCGTGATCGAGTCCGCCGATGTGCTCGCTGATCCCCGGCGGGCTCTAACCGCGCTTTGCGCGGCGGTCGGCCTGGACTTCGATCCCGCCATGCTGGCGTGGCCGGCCGGTCCGCGCCAGAGTGATGGGGTTTGGGCCCCGGCCTGGTACGACGCGGTGGAGCGCTCAACAGGCTTTGCGCCGATCCGGCCGCCAGCTTCCCTTGAAGATCTCGCGCCCGGTCTTCGACCCATTGCCGAGGCCGCGGCGCCCTATTACGAAAGCCTGGCGCGGTTCAAGTTGGGGTGAAAGTCCGCTCGCCCCCCAAAATCGCCTCTTGCACGTCCCTTAGCTGATCCTTGCCGAAGAACATCTCCGCGCCGACGAAGAAGGTGGGTGAGCCGAAGGCGCCGCGGGCGACGGCGGCGTCCGTGTTGGCGATCAGGGCGGCCTTGATCTCGGGGGCCTGAGCTCCCGCCAGGAGCCTTTGGGCGTCAAAATCATTTTCCTCCAGGACCGCCCTAACAACGGCAGGGTCGTCCAGCTTCCTGGGCTCGGACCACATATTATGGAAAATTACATCTACATAATGCGAGAAGCATCCTTCCCGCTCGGCGGCGATGGCGCCGCGCATCAGGCCTAGGGTATTGACCGGAAAATGCGGGTTCATCTTGAAATCGGTGATAGCGTGGCGCGCCAGAAAACGGCCCGTTTCCACCTCCATAAAGGCGATCTTGGCGGGGATGTCGCCGAAGGCCTCCATGGGCGAGCGGTTGTGGGTCGCCTTGAAAATTCCGCCGAGCAGGATCGGCACATAGCGAAACCGCGCCCCCGTCCGGGCCTCAATGGCGGGGATGACGCGATGGGCCAGATAGGCGTTGGGACTGCCGAAATCGAAGAGAAACTCGACGCTCGTCATATCACCAGCGCTCGCCATAGGGCCTAAGATCCAGTTCGTGGGTCCAGGCGTCCCGGCTCTGGTGATGCAATTGCCAATAGGTCTCGGCAATGGAGGCAGGCGCCATCAGGGCGTCCGGCGCCGGATCGACCTCGCCGCTGCGTTGGGCGCGCATCTGGCGCACCCAGGCGGTGTCGACTCCAGAGTCGATGATCAGATGGGCGACATGGATATTCCGGGGCCCAAGCTCGCGGGCCAGACTCTGGGCCAGGGCGCGCAGACCGAACTTGGCGCTGGCGAAGGCGGCGAAGCCCGCCCCGCCGCGCAGGCTCGCCGTGGCGCCGGTGAAGAAGATTGAGCCCCGGCCGCGGGAAAGCATGATGCGCGCCGCCTCTCGCCCGGTGAGAAAACCCGAATAGCAGGCCATCTCCCAGACCTTGCGGAAGACCCGCTCCGTGGTCTCCAGGATCGGGAAATTCACATTGGCCCCGACGTTGAAAATGACGAGATCCAGCGGAGCCGCCGCATCCGCCTCGGCCAGGAAGGCGGTGACGGATTTGTCATCCCGGGCATCCAATGTTCGGCCGACGCAGCGACCTCCGGCGGCTTCAATCTCATCGACGAGGGGCTGGAGCTTCTCGCCGTTGCGGCGTCCCGCAAAGACCCTGTAACCTCCAGCCGCGAAGCGACGGGCGATAGCCGCCCCGATGAAATCGCCCGCGCCGATCACGGCTACGGAGGCGTCACGCTTCATAAACGAGTCCGCGGGAACCACATCGGGTGTCATCTTCGCGCTCACGCTTTCAAGGTGGGCGTGATGTGTTGCGTCGGCAAGCTTTCAGGCGTGCGCGGCCTGCCCTAATCTCATAGCGCGGCGACTTGGCTTGGAACCATGACTCTGACCGAAACCCCGGATTTCGCCCTGGACGCGCTGCTGGAGCAGGGACTTGGCGCCCATCGCGCGGGCGATATCGCCGCCGCCTGTGGCGCCTATCAGGCCATACTGGAGCGCGAGCCCCTGCACGCCGGAGTGATTCATCTGCTGGGCCTGGCCCGGCAGGCGCAGGGTGATCTGGCAGAGGCGGAGCGGCTGGTGCGCATCGCGCTTCGCCTGCGGGACGATCCGATTTTCCACGGCAATCTGGCTTTCATCCTTCATCAGGCGCGCCGCGACGCCGAGGCGGAGGCGGAATATGAAGCCGCTTTGAGGCTGGACCCGGATCTTATCGATGTGGTCCGCAACCATGCGTGCTTTCTGCGGGAGCGACGGCGCCACGAGGACGCTCTCGCGGCGTTCGAACGTCTGATCGCCCTCAATCCCGACGATGGCGGATCCTATTTGGAGCAGGCCATTGTCCTCGTCGCCTTGGGACGTCATGCGGAGGCGGAGCGGAGTTACCGCCGGGCCTTGGAGCTGAGCCCGGATCACCCGGGCGCCCTGATCAATCTGGGCTCCCTTCTGGTCAGCGAGGTGCGCAACGCCGAGGCCGAGGTGGTGTTCCGGCGCGCCGTGGCGGCCCATCCGGGAAATCCGGAGGCCTGGGGCAGTCTTGGCCTGGCCCTCGCCAATCTCGACCGTCGGGACGAGGCTGAGCTGTGCTACCGCCGCGCCCTCGACATCGCGCCGGACCATCCCATAACCCGGATCAACCTCTCCTTCGTGGCCCTGGGCAAGGGCGACTTCGCGGAGGGCTGGCGCCTTTTCGAGTCGCGCTATGACCATGGCGGCGCGGAATGCCTGCCCCCCCTGCCGCCGGGGGTCCGGCGGTGGACGGGGGAGCCCTTGGCCGGGCGGACGCTTCTTGTCTATGGCGAGCAGGGCTTTGGCGATCAGCTTCAGTTTGTCCGCTACGCACAGATGGCCAAGCGCGCGGGGGCCGCGCGGGTTACCGTGGCCGTCGCCCCCGAGCTTGTCCGGCTCTTTCGCCTTGCGCCGGACCTCGACCAGATCATCCCAATCCAGGCTGATACGCCGCCTGTCCCCGCGGACTATTGGGCGCGGATGATGAGCCTGCCCGGCCTCTTCCGAACCGAGGTCGGGACCATCGCGGAGGCGACGCCGCCGAACTTCCCGCAGTTTCACCTGCCCACGCCAACGCGGCCAGCCCCTCAGGCCAAGGCGCCCCTGGAGGTGGGACTCTTCTGGGCGGGTCGCGCCTGGTCTGATCGCGGCGATCTCAAGCGGGTGGACACCCTCAGATCGCTGACCTTCGAACAAATCCTGCCGCTCCTGAAAGCTCCGGCCCTGAAAGGACGCGTGCGTTGGACGCTGCTCCAGCGGGATCGTCGACCAGAAGGGCTGGCCCGATTCGCCGAGATCGAAGGCTGGCGCGATCCTTTTGGTTTGCCCACGGCCGAACAACCCCAGGATTTCCTGGACACGGCCCAGATCATGGCGGGCCTGGACCTCGTGATCGGCGTGGACTCGGCCCTCATCCACCTCGCCGCGGGCCTGGGTCGGCCGACCTGGATGATGGATCGCTTCGCCCATTGCTGGCGCTGGGTGGGGGACCGCGAGGACAGCGACTGGTATCCCACCTTGAGGATCTTTCGTCAGTCCCGCCCGGAGGCTTGGCCCGAAGTCGTCTCCAGTTTGACGGCCGCCTTGCGTCGTGGACGTCTGGACTGACGGGGCGCACGGTCCCGCGTCATGGATCTCGAACGGGATGCGATTCTTGAGCGCGGATTGGCGGCCCACCGCGCGGGGAATTTCGCCGATGCGGCGTCCGACTATGAGACGCTGATCGCGCGGGACGCCAGCGACGCCGGCGTGATCCAACTGCTTGGGATGGCCCGCCAGGCTCTGGGCCAGATGGATGAAGCGGAGACCCTGATCCGGCGCGCCCTGAGCCTGAAGGACGACCCCGTTTTTCACGGCAATCTGGCGGTGCTGCTCCACCATTCGGGCCGACTCGAGGAGGCGGAGTCGGCGTATCTGAGCGCCCTCAGCCTTGATCCGGGATTTTCCGACGCCCTGCGCAACTATGCCTGCCTGCTGCGCGACAGCGAAAGGCTGGATGAGGCCCTGGCGCGCTGGGATGACCTGATCGCCCGCCAACCTGAAAATGGGACCGCCCACATCGAGCGGGCCATTGTTCTTGAGGCCCTGGGCCGCCGCCCAGACGCGTGGGACGCCTATAATCGTGGCCTTGCTCTTGATCCTGGCCATTATGGCGGCCGGCTAAACTTGGCGCTTCTGGCCCTGAAGACCGGAGACTTCGCGGCCGGGTGGCGCCTCTATGAAACGCGGCATGATCAGACCGGGGCGGCTTGTTCGCCGCCGCTCGCCCCCGGCTGCACACGCTGGAATGGCGAGCCCTTGGCCGGCAAAAGGCTCCTCGTCTATGGCGAGCAGGGCTTTGGCGATCAACTCCAGTTCGTGCGCTACGCCCAGATGGCCAAGGACGCCGGCGCGGCGCGGGTGATCGTCGTTGTCGCCCCGGAGCTCGTCCGACTCTTCGCCCTTGTCCCCGGTCTGGACGGGGTCGTTCCCATGGGCGCGGGAGAGCCGATCCCGGCGGACTACTGGACATGGATGCTCAATCTGCCGGGCCTCTTCGCGACCACGCCTGAGACGATCAGCCAAACCCTGCCGCCNNGGCGCGCGCCAATTTCATCTGCCCGCGCCGCCTCCACCCGAGGGCGGACCTAATCCGGATACAGGGCTGGAAGTCGGGGTTTTCTGGGCCGGACAGGCCTGGAGTGGGCTTGTGGCCGGAAACACCCAGCTTATCGACGCCCGGCGCTCAATCCCTTTCGCCACGATTCAGCCCCTGCTGACAGCACCGGCGCTCAAGGGCCGGGTGGGTTGGACGATCCTGCAGCGGGACCGCCGGCCGGATGACCTGGGGGCCCTGGCGCAACACCATGGCTGGCGTGACCCCTTCGGCGAGCCCGCCGCCGAACCGCCCGGCGATTTTCTGGACACCGCCGTGATCATCGCCGGGCTTGATCTGGTGATCGGCGTGGACTCGGCCCTCATTCATCTCGCCGCGGGCCTCGGCCGGCCGACCTGGATGCTGGACCGGTTCGACCCCTGCTGGCGCTGGCTCGGCGATCGTGAGGACACCGACTGGTATCCTACGCTTCGCATCTTCCGTCAGAGGCGGCGCGCGGACTGGGGCGAGGTGCTCTCGCGGGTGCAGGAGAGCCTCGAACTACTCGCCGCGGGTTGACCGCTTCAGCGAAGGAACCTGCACCTTTGGCGCATCTTCCCAGCCGCCGCCGAGGGCCTGGAAGATGGCGATCTGATCGGCGGCCAGGGTCTGGTCGGATTGGGCGACGGCCTGATTGGCGCTCACGGCCGTCGATTGGGCGGTGAGGAGGTCAAGGAAACTGAAACTGCCATCCTGGAACTGGGTCTGGGCCGAGGCCAGGGCCTCGTTCGCCGCCTTGCGCGCCGCCGCCAGGGCCACATGGTGGTCCAGCTCCGCGCCATAGGTCGCCAAGGCCTGTTCGGTGTCGCTCAGCGCTGTGAGCACGGTCCCGTCGAAGGTCGCCAGAGCCGCCTGGGCCTGGGCGCCCGCCTCGCGAATATGGTCCCGCGCGGTGAGCACATTGGGGAAGGTCCAACTCACGAGAGGCCCAAAGCTGTAGGTGGCGTTGTTGATATTGCCGAGACCGGCGGGGTTCAGGGCGCCGGAGGAAATGCCGCCGCCAAGGCTCACCGTGGGATAGAGCTGAGCCGTCGCCACCCCGATCTTGGCCGTGGCCGACGCCAGGTTTCGCTCCGCCTCCCGCAGATCGGGGCGGCGGCGCAGGAGCGCCGCGCCATCGCCCACGGGCAGGGGCTGCGCCAACTGGGGGGGCGTCTGACAGGCGGCGGCCGCTGCAGGAATATGGGCGGGCGTCTCGCCCACCAGGGCCGCCAGGACGAAAAGATTCGCCCGCCGCGCGCCCTCCAATGGCGGGATCTGCGCCCGGGCTTGTTCCAGGAGCACCTTCTCGCGGGAGACGTCGAAATCCGAAAGCGCGCCGGCGTCGCGTTCGGCCACGGTGAGATCATAGGTCTTCTGGACGATGGCCAAAGAGTCCCGGGCCGCGGCGAGCTGTTCGCCATAGCCGCAGATATTGGCATAGGCCCCCGCCGTCTGCGCCGCCACGGTGACCCGCACCACGTCCCGGGCGGCGGCCTGCGCCTGAGCGGTGGCCCGCGCCGCCTGGATGGCGCGTGTGATCTGGCCGAAGATATCGAGCTGATAGGCGGCGTTGAAGCCCGCCAGTGAATAGGTGCGCGGCCTGGAGAGCAGGCCGGCCGGAAGGTCCGTGCGGCCATAGGCCTCCTGGGCGCTCAGATTGGTGGTGGGAAAGCGGCCGTCACGCGCCTCCCGCAGCAGACCCTGGGCATAGATCAGATTGGCCTCGGCGGTCTTGAGATCGTTGTTCTCGGTGAGCGCCCGTCGCACCAGATCGTCCAGCGCCGGGTC
Organism: Caulobacteraceae bacterium; assembly: GCA_003136615.1. Taxonomy (GTDB): domain Bacteria; phylum Pseudomonadota; class Alphaproteobacteria; order Caulobacterales; family Caulobacteraceae; genus Acaudatibacter. The sequence continues at coordinate 11,846 of PLFA01000075.1, forward strand.
CTGATAGAGACGCCACCAATGATCCGGCAGGGGCGCCTCGCTCAGAGCGGCGGATGTCTTCGCCCCGACAAAGCCTTCCGCTCCGGCAGGAGGGGGCTTTGGCGTCACATAGCTGGGCCCCACCGCGCATCCGGCGAGCAGAAAGGCGCTCACGCCCGCCAGAAGAGCGGCGCGGCTTTTCATGGCGCGTCCATGGGGCCGGCGGCGGCGGGGGTCGCGCGCGGGACCCTGAGCCGCGGCTTGGGCAGTCGGTCGGAGAAATTTCGGAACACGACATAGAAGACCGGCGTGAAGATCAGGCCAAACACGGTCACGCCAATCATGCCGGTGAACACCGCGACCCCGAGGGCCTGGCGCATCTCCGCCCCGGCGCCCGAGCCGAAGGCCAGGGGCGCGACGCCAAAAATAAAGGCGAAGGAGGTCATCAGGATGGGGCGAAGGCGGGTGCGGCCGGCCTCGGACGCGGCCTCCCGGCGGTCCAGATTATGCTCCAGCTCGCCTTGCCGGGCAAACTCGACGATCAAAATAGCGTTTTTCGCCGCGAGGCCCACCAGAACGATCAGGCCCACCTGGGTCAGGATGCTGTTGGGCAGGCCCCAGATATTGATGCCGATCATGGCCGCCAGGATGCACATGGGCACGATGAAAATGACCGACAGCGGTAGGCTGACGCTTTCATACAGCGCCGCCAGAACCAGATAGACGAAGACCACCGCCAAGCCGAAGACCAGGACGCCGGTATTGCCCGCCTGCCTCTCCTGATAGGAAAGCTCGGTCCACTCGAACCCATAGCCGGCTGGCAGGATCTGTTTCGCGAGCTTCTCCATGGCCGCCAGACCCTGGCCGCTGGAATACCCGGGCTTCACCCCGCCCTGCACCTCCGCGCCCGGATAAAGGTTGTAGCGCAGCACCCGGTAAGGGCCGCTCGTGTGGCGGATATTGACCACCGAACCTAAGGGAACCATGGCCCCCGAGGCGCTGCGGGTCTGCAGCGTCTGGATCTGCGCTTCGTTCTGGCGAAAGGGCGCGTCGGCCTGGGCATAGACCTGGAAGGTCCGATTGAAAAGGTTGAAGTCATTGACGAATTCAGAACCGAGATAGACCTGGAGCGTGTCGAAGACCGAGGTGTCGCTGACCCCCAGCATTTCGGCTTTCAGCCGGTCGATGTCGGCGAAGATGCGCGGCGTCTGGGTGTTGAAGGTGACGAAGGCCCGGTCGATCGCCGGGTCCTTGTTGGCCGCCGCCGCCAGATTATTGGCGACGGTCTCCAGTTGCTGGAGCGTGCCGCCGGCCTGATCCTCGACAATCATCTTGAAGCCGCCGGTGGTCCCGATCCCGCGCACGGGGGGGGGCTCGATGATCCGGACATCCGCGTCGGTGAAGGTCGCGGCCCTTTTCCGCAGGCGCCCGACGAGTTCGGCATAGGTGATGTGGTGGGCCTCGCGCCACTCAAAAGACTGGAAAATCAGGTAGATCTGAATGCCGTTGGTGGCCGTGGTGCCCGTGGTGGGGTCCACGCCGGCATAGACGGATCCGGCCACGATCCCGGGCTCCTTCTGGAAGCCGCGGATCATTTCCTCGGCCACGGCGTCGGTGCGGGCCAGAGAGGCGCCGGGCGGCAGGGTCCCGGAAGCGAGGATCAGGCCTTGATCCTGGGCGGGAATGAAGCCCAGCGGCGTCGCGGCCAGACGCCAGCCGGTCAGGGCCAGCAGCCCCAGATAAAGCACCAGCATGATGACCAGCAGCCTCACCACCCGGTGGATCAGCCGGGAATAGCCGTTGCTAAGGCGGTCGAAGGCCTCGTTGAACACCACGCCAAACCGGGTGATGGGGTTGGTGCGCCAGGTGGCCTGGGCGGCGTGCGACTCCTGGTGCGGCAGCATGATGAGGGCCGCGAGGGCGGGCGACAGGGTCAGGGACACGATCAGAGAAATGACCGTGGCCGTGGCGATGGTCAGGGCGAACTGCTTGTAGAACTGGCCCGAGATNNCCGGTGATGAAGGCGCTGGGGACAAACACGGCGCAGAGAACCAGAGCGATGCCGATCAGGGCGCCGCCCACCTCGTCCATGGTCAGGTGCGCCGCTTCGGCGGGGGTTTTGCCCTCGCGCAGATGCCGTTCCACATTTTCCACCACCACGATGGCGTCATCCACCACGATCCCGATGGCCAGGACGAGGCCGAAGAGCGAGAGGCTGTTCAGGGAGAAGTGAAAGGCCGCCATCACGGCGAAAGTGCCGGTGAGCGAGACCGGGATCGCCACCACCGGAATGATCGCCGCCCGCCAGCTCTGCAGGAAGACGATGACCACGATGACAACGAGGATCAGGGCCTCGAAGAGGGTCTTATACACCTCGTTCAATGAGGCCTTCACATACTCGACCGGGTTATAGATGATCCGGTAGTCGAGCCCGGGCGGGAAGTTCTGGCGCAACCTCGCCATGGTCGCCTTGACCTGCTCCGCGGTGTCCAAGGCGTTGCTGCCGGGCAGTTGCAGAACGGCGAAGGCGACGGCGGGGCGGTCATTGAGGAAGGCGTCGGTGGTGTAGTCAGCCGCGCCCAGCTCCACCCGCGCCACGTCCACCACCCGGGTGACGCGCCCCGTGCTGTCGGTCTTGATGACAATATTGCCGAATTCCTCGGGACTGGTGAGACGTCCCTTGGCCTGCACATTGAGCTGATAGGCGCTCACCCCCGGGCGCTGCGGCGGCTGGCCGATGGCGCCGGCGGCGATCTGCACATTGTGAGCGCGCAGGGCGTTCACGATGTCATCGCCCGTCAGGCCGTGGGCGGCGGCCCGGTCCGGATCGATCCAGATCCGCATGGCGAAGTCCCGGGCGGCGCGGACCGAGAGGTCGCCAACCCCATGAATGCGCAGAATATCGTCCTTGACGTGCAGGCCGACATAATTGGCGATGTACTGCTGGTCTCGGGACCCATCGGGCGAATACATGTGCACCGCCAGGAGGGCGTCGGCCGTGGCCTTGCGCACCGTGACGCCGGCCTGCTGGACCTCCGTGGGCAGGAGCGGCGTGGCGTTCTGGACACGGTTTTCCACCAGCACCTGATCCACATTGGGATCGGTGCCAAGCGCGAAGGTGCAGGTGATCTGCAGCTTGCCATCGCCCGTGGACTGCGAGGACATGTAGAGGAGATTCTCGACCCCATTCACGGACTCCTCGATGGGGTCGGAGACGGTGTCGGCGACGGTTTCGGCCGAGGCGCCCGGATAGCTCGCGGTGATGTTCACCGTCGGCGGAGCGATTTCCGGATATTGGCCGAGCGGCAGGCCCGGAAAGGCGATGGCGCCCACCAGGGTGATGACGATGGCGATGACGACCGCGAAGACCGGGCGGTCGATGAAGAAGTGCGAGAGCCTCATTTGGCCCCGGCGACATCCGCGGCCGGCGCGGCCGCGGTGGGCATCGGCACACTATAGCCGGACGTCGCGGGCGCCGAGGCGGGAGCGGGCGTGATCTGGCCGCGCTGGGGGCTCACCTTGGCTCCGGGCCGGGCTCTCGTCAGGCCGTCGATGATCACCGCGTCGTTGGCTGAGAGCCCGTCGCGGATCACCCGCAATCCTCGGTAGAGCGGCCCAGGCGTGATCGGCTTTTCCAGAACCTTGCCGCCAGCCGCCACCACATAGACGACGCGACGATTGAGGTCGGTCAGGATGGCGGTGTCAGGCACAAGCAGAGCGCGATACGGCCCTGAGCCTTGCAACCGCAGGTGGCCGAACATGCCAGGGGTGAGGAAATTGTTCGGATTGTCGATCACCGCCCTCTGGCGAATGGCGCCCGAACCCGCGTCGATCTGGTTGTCGACAAAGTCCATCCGCCCCTTCCAGCGATAGGTCGCCTCATCCTGGAGTTGCACCTCCACCGGGGTGGGTGCGGACCGGGAGGAAGCGCGCGAGCCGTTCTGCGCTTCGTGCTGATACTTGAGATAAAGGGCCTCGGAGCCGGTGAACTGAAACCAGATCGGATTGATGCTGGCGATATTGGTGAGCACCGTGGTGTCGGCGGTGACGAGATTGCCGGGCGCCACGCGGCGGTCCGAGATGCGCCCGGCCAGGGGCGCCGTGACATGGGTGAAGGTGACATTCAGGGCCGCCGCCGCCACATTGGCCTTGGCGGTGACGAGGTCGGCCTCAGCCTGACGCTCTGTGGCCTGGAGCGTTTCGAAGGCCTGCTGGCTGACGGCGTGGGCGGCGATCAGGGTCTGGCCGCGAGCCAGCTGCTCCTGGGCGTTGGTCAGGGTGGCGGCGTCATGCGCCTCCACGCCCTTGGCCTGGTCCAGGGCCGCCTGATAGGGGCGCGGATCGATGTCGAAGAGTACCTGGCCCTTGCGGACCATATCGCCGTCGCGGAACCCGACCCTGATCAGATAGCCCGAAACCCGGGGCCGGATATCCACGGAGTCCACGGCGATGAACTGGCCATCATAGTCATCCCAGTCCACCACGATCATAGAAAGGGGGGCGGCGACGGTGACGGCGGGGGGCGGCGGCGCATGAGCTTTGGGGGCGCAGCCTGACGCGGCCATGACAGCCGCGAGCGCGATGACGAGCTTCGCCGCGGCGGTCAGGGTGGGTCCGGATTTTTGGGTCACGACAAGGGTCTAGAGACCCGGCGCCCGCCAGGTCAAGCTGTTGCAACCGCGAAATGTGTCTCGCGGGCGCGGCGAGTGTGTGTTCGGAGCATTTCTGAGCGCGGGGGTCTGGCCCATTGATCGGGGGTGATGATGGCGGCAGAAGACGCTCGAGCTGTTAGCGCGTGTACGGCCACCGAGGCTGGCCTGTCGCCGTGGCTGCGATTTCGATCTAGAGGAAGTTGCAAGGCCTTTCGGATGGCTGAAGTCGAGGCGAACGGACATATGCAACCTGCGGCCCACGCTTCGACGCACCATCTGCTTTTCGAGGGACGGAGCCATCTGACCACGGGCGACACCTTGTTCCGGAATGCCCCCTGACATGGGCGCCACTCTCAACATCTGCCTCGGGCACCTACCGTTCCCGGAGGCTTACGCCGACCATGTCGACATATTTTTGACGCGCCGGCGGCTCGATGGCCAAGGCCGCGCGATTATCATCGACGAAAGCATCTGGGGGCCCAACACCGACGCTCTTTCGGAATACGCTCAGCTTTTCTGGCTATTCGACAATTTCGACGCGGTGGTGGGCGACGCGACTTTCGTCCGGACCTTTCATTATCGAAGATTCGTTTCTCGCGACCGCGTTGGCCGGGAAGCCAACGTCCCCTATTATACCTACACCAATCTCGAGGAGCTCTCGCTGTTCGCCGATGACTTCACGCGGGACACTGATGCTGAACTGTTCATTCGTCCTTTCCAGTTCACGGGTGGCATGCTCGGCCAATTCGCCTCGTTACACCCGATGGATGACCTGATGGCCGTGATCAGGTTCCTTCTGCAGCGCGAGCGCATAACGCCGTCGGCGGCGGCCGCTTTCCTCCGCGAGGAGTGTTTGATCCCGGCATGCGCGGTCGGCGTGTTTCGACGGCAGACGCTGAAATATATTCTCGAGCTGTTGCGGCCGGTCGCCGACTTTCTGCAGTCACCAGATTATGTGTCGCGGAACGGCTACAACCGCCGTAGCCCCGGCTTCATCTTGGAACGTTTGAACAGCTTCATCATCCTTGAGATGATGAGAAACGACCAAGCACCGCAGAATTTCGGCAACCAAATCGTCATATCGGAGACGAGAGATGTCATGGCTACGGTCGCCATCTAAGCGCCGGAATGCCCCTCTGTTGCTTGCGGCTTGTCTGGCTCTCCGGCCCGTGTATCAAATCCACTGCGTCAAAGGCGTCATGGGAGGGCGTCCCCAGCCATGATCAGCAAGGTTTCAACCGCGGCGCTGGCGGGCGCTCTGGCCCTCCT
>PLFA01000180.1:0-2736 GCA_003136615.1 Caulobacteraceae bacterium
TCGGAGTGGTAGAAACCCTTGTCCGTCGGCCAGGGGATCTGCCCGTCCTGATCGCTGATCAGAACGCCATAGCCCATGTTGATCGCCAGTCTGGGCGGTCCGACCGTAATCTCAAGGGCCATGCAAATCTTTCACGCGGAGGCCCATGCTGACGCTCCGCCATGGCGCCCCGCCGGCCGTTCAACGCTTAAATGGCGGTATAGGTTCACGTGAGATTGAAGGGTGGGCGTCAGCCCTCTGGGCGCCGCGCCAGCGCATGGTTAGCCTCGCAACCCAACACCGCGCGCTGAGGAATGATCTCCATGAGACTTCGACGCCTGTCTCTCTGTATCGCCCTTATCGTTTCAGGCGTCGCGCGGGCCGCGATTCCTTCGCCGCCGCCCGGAACGGACGCGGACACGCGCGCCTGGTGGGCGATCACCGGCGCCTTTTCGGGCGATGACATGGAGGGGCGCGACACCGGCTCGCCGGCCTATGCCCGGGCGGCGAGGTTGGTGGCCGAAGATTTCGCCAAGGCGGGGTTGAAGCCGGCGGGCGACANNGGGCGGGTGGCTGCAGAGCGTGCCCTTAAGCGAAGTGCGGGTGGAAAAGGCGGGGACAAGCTTTCGGGTGATCCGTCAGGGCGCGGCGCCTTTGAGACTCGGCTTTCTGCATGAGATCGATGTGCGCCCCACGGCTGAGCTGCCTGCCACTCTGAACGCGCCCCTGAGCTTCCGCGGCTATTGCTCGGCCTCCGAGATGGGCGCCGATATGAAAGGCAAGATCGCGGTCTGTTTCGGGGGCCGGCGCGCCGGCGTTCCGAGCGCCGGCGACCGCCTGAAAGCCGCCGCGTCCGCGGGCGCCGTGGGCCTTATCGCCGTGGATGATCCCGGATTTACCCTGGAGCCGGCCCGCTGGCCCGACGCCTATTCACGCACCATCACCATCGCGGGAACCCCGGCGCCGACCGCGCCAAGCCTCGCGGTCATGCGTCTNNCCCGCCCGTCTGGAGGCCCGTTTTCACGTCAGTGAGCGGCGCTTTACGTCGGACAATGTCCTGGGCCTGTTGCCCGGAACCGATCCCGCCCTGGGGGCGCAGGTGGTGGTGGTTTCGGCCCATCTGGATGGATACGGCCATGGGGAGCCTGTGAACGGCGATAGCCTCTATAATGGCGCCTTCGATGACGCCGCCTATGTGGCGACCCTGATCCGCCTGGCGGAGGCCCGCGGCGGTCACGGCTTCCGCCGCAGCGTGCTCTTCGCGGCCTTCACCGGCGAGGAGAAGGGCCTGCTGGGCGCCACATGGTTCACCCGCCATCCCACCGTACCCAAGGCCAACCTGGCCGCGGATATCAATCTGGATCAGCTGCGGCCCCTGTTTCCCTTGAAGATCCTGACCATGCACGCGCTGAATGACACGACGCTTGGCGCCACGGCCCGCGCGGTCGCCCAGGGGATGGGCATCGAGATCCGTCCCGACATGGAGCCCGACCGCCATCTGCTTGAGCGCGCCGACCATTGGCCCTTTTTGAAGATCGGCGTGCCGGCGACCGGGTTCGTGTTCGGCTATGACCCGGGAACCGAGGCCGAGCGCCGTTATCGCCAGTGGTACGCCATCCGCTATCACCGGCCCCAGGATGACATGACCCAGCCCATCGATTTCCAGGCGGCGCGCGACTTCAATCTGTTCTTCTACCGGTTCACCGCCGCCGTCGCCGATGACGCGCAGAGGCCCGCGTTTCTGCCAGATAGTCCGCTGAAGCCGTGACGTTCGGGCTTATCGGTCCCCGACGCCCTCTGGATAGATCAAGTGGATGTGCAGGGTCGTGTCTCCTGGCCCCGCGGCGAAGGTCACCGATCTGACGGAGGGCAGGATGAAAAAGGGGTGGGGATTGTTGGAGAAGCCATAGGGCTCGCGCGGGGCGAACGTGGTGTGGTCGAAGCGGCCATTGAGATTGAGGTCGTCATAGATCGCCAGGGCGTAGCGGCCGGGGGCCGGGAGACGCAGGCACATTGAGGTGACCGGCGCGGCGGCGGGGACGCGCCAGACTGCCAATTGGCCATTCGCCTTGAGGAACTTGTCCTGGGCGTCGGGATACAGGGTCGCCGTCATAGTGCCCTCAGGCACGCGGACCCCATCAACAACCACCCGCAGCCGCGCCGGGCCTGGCTCGCCGGCGCAGTCATCGGCCAGGGCGGGCGACGCCACGCAGGCCATCAGCAGGCCAGCCAGCGCGGCCCCTTTCTGGGATATCTTCATTCGGAAATCCTGGCCGCCGCGTCGTGAAGACGGCGTAAATGCCGGCCTCAGGCCGCNNTGGCGACGATCAGTTCATCGGCCCCCGTGCGCCGGGCGAAAGCCGCAAGCCCCGCCTCCACGGTGGCCGGTCCACCGATCACCGCGCAGGCGAGCACCTGATCCAGGAGGGCGCGGGCCTCAGGGCTGATGCGGCTTTCCATATCGTCCACGGGTGGCGGCAGAGGGCCGGGCTGACCGGTGCGCAGAGCGATAAAGGATTGCTGAAGGGAACTTGCGAGGCGCCGGGCCTCGGCGTCGGTGTCGGCCGCCACCACGGTCAGGGCCGCCATGACGTGGGGCCGGGCCAGACGCGTGGAGGGCTGGAACTGGTCCCGATAGATGGCGATGGCGCGGTCCAGATCCGTTGGCGCGAAATGTGAGGCGAAGGCGAAGGGGAGACCGAGCGCCGCGGCCAATTGCGCGCCAAAGGTGCTGGAGCCGAGGATCCACACCTCGAT
>PLFA01000180.1:2812-4870 GCA_003136615.1 Caulobacteraceae bacterium
AGGGTGCCGAACTGTTCGGCGACCATATAGGGCGCGTGATTGGGCAGCATGATCCCGCCCGAACCGATGCGGATGGTGGACGTGCCCGCCGCCACATAGGCCAGGGCCACGGCCGTCGCGGCGCTGGCGATGCCCGGCATATTGTGGTGCTCGGCCATCCAGAAGCGATGATAGCCCAGGCGCTCGGCATGGCGCGCCAGATCGAGGCTGGAGCGAAGGGCGAGGCCCGCATCGCCGCCCTGGATGATCGGCGCGAGGTCGAGGAGAGAGAGCTGGGTCATGGCTTGCCGAATATAGGGGTTCGCGCCTGGAACGTCAGCCGCGCGTCCGGGGCAAGATTTTTTCTTCCACGGATGACACCGATTCACACAGATGTTTTCGGGGGCGGCCGAAGGCCTAATGGCGCCTGCGGCGCTGTCGTCTCGCGAGGCGCGCCCGGGCCTATCTGTGCCCATCTGTGTCAATCTGTGGACAAACTCTTCCTAGCTTCCTCGCTGATCGGCTGTATCAAGTTCGCCGATGGGGATCACTGACGAGTCGGGCGCACAGAAGCGCGCCTATTTCCTGGGGATCGCGGGCGCCGGGATGAGCGCCCTGGCCTCGATCCTGAAATCCGAGGGCTGGGAGGTCAGCGGCTCGGACCAGGACGTCTTTCCCCCGGTGAGCACCTATCTGGACGCCCAGGCCATCCCCTGGCGCGACGGGTTTGACGCGGCGGCGATCCCCGGGACGCTCGACGCCGCCATCATCGGCTCCAGCGCTAAGCTGGATCTCGCTCACAATCCCGAACTGGCCGAGCTGAGGCGCCGGGGCGCGCCGATCTGGAGTTTTCCAGCCTTCCTGGGGGAGCATACCGCCGGGCGGGATACGGTGGTGGTGGCCGGCAGCTTCGGCAAATCCACCGTCACCGCGCTCCTGGCCCATCTGGCTCGGGCGGCGGGCCGTGACCCCGGCTATTTCATCGGCGCGGTGCCCCTGGACATGCCCGCCACGGGCTGGGCCGGACGTGACCCTGAATTCTTCATGGAGGGGGATGAATATATCGTGGGCGGCGATGACCGGCGCTCCAAGTTCCTGCTTTATCATCCCCGCGCGGCCCTGATCACGTCGCTGATCCATGATCACATCAATGTCTTCCCGACCATCGAATCCTATGAGGCCCCCTTCGCCGAACTGATCGCGCGCCTGCCGCCTACAGCCCTTCTCGTCATGGCCCGCCCGTTCGCGGCGCTGCGGCGTCTGGCGGCTGAGCGAAAGGTCATCTGGTACGGCGCGGCCCAGGCGCCGGGCGTCGACTACTTCGCGGACAACATCGTCATCGGCGAGGTGACACGGTTCGATCTCGTGACGCCGGGAGGCGGCCGCATTCCCCTGCAGACGGAGCTTCTGGGTCTGCATAATATCGAGAATATCGTCGGCGCCGCCGCCCTGTTGCTCAGCCGGGGCGCCATCGACGCACAGGCTTTGCAAAGGGGGGTGCGTGGTTTCCATGGCCTGGAGCGGCGCCTGGACAAGAAGACCAAGACCTCCCGCGTGCCGGTCTATGAGGGGTTCGGCTCGTCGTATGAGAAGGCCCGGTCCGCCATCGAGGCGGTGCGGCTGCACTTTCCCGCCAGACCCCTGGTTGTGGTGTTCGAGCCCCACACCTTCAGTTGGCGTAACGCCCAGGCCCTGGACTGGTATGGGCGCGTCTTCGAGGGCGTGGACCAGGTGATCCTCCTGCCCCCCCCAGCCCATGGCGCGGAGGGCCACGCGCAACTGACTGCCGATGACATTCTCCGCGCCGTACAGGCGGCGGGCGTGACAGCTGAGGCGGCAGTCGGCGGCGCGGCTGTCCTGGCCCGGCTGGAGGGGTTGCTGACGGGCGAGCAGGTGGTGCTCCTCCTCTCATCCGGCCCCCTGGACGGCCTTCCCCAATCCCTTCCTCCACGCCTGGAGGCGCGTTGGGGCGCGTAAGCCCGCCTCGAAAATTAGGGGAGATTTCATGCAACGAAGCAAGCTTCACGGCGTTAGGTGCGCTGGGCGTGATTCGCGTCTCACGTGAAAAACCGAAATTCG
>PLFA01000179.1:0-1393 GCA_003136615.1 Caulobacteraceae bacterium
TCGCTATCGTTCGTGGCCCGCCATCCTCATTCTGTTCGCCCGGACACATGGGTGACGTTTCGTACCTCAGACACAGGTGACAGCCTCGGGGGCACGCGATGTCAGCGGAATTCGCGCACCACCTCAATCTCGCCGAGGATGGCTTGATTGAAGGCGTTGAGGTCCTCCGCGGGGATCCAATATTCGAGATGGGCACGACCGCCGGCGTCCTGAACGTCGTAGCGGCGAATGAAGTCCTTCCGCACCCTAAAGCGGGTGACGAAACCTGCTCCGCTGGCGGGAACGTTCCAGTCGCGGGCGATCTTGACCGCGTAGTCCTCACTGAGGACGGGGTAGAAAATTGGCTGCTCAGGCAGGCGCGGCGGAAAGGCGCGCATCGCGGATCGCTTTATGAGTTCAAGCTCTTGAGGTCCGACAGGTCGCCATAGGGTCACCGTCTCAAGAACATCATTCCCGGCATCAAGCACTCCGCCCCTCCGTATTCGTAAGGCGTCAGGTCAGGAAAATACATCGGCCGCGGGGACCTAATCTCGTATCACCACGGGCCCGCATAGGCCCAGAGCCACTTTCAGCCAGCCGCGAACTTCGGCTTGAAGATCCACCCCCGCGAGGCCAGGGAGCCAGATGATGCCGACGCCTTGAGCCAGTCGCGGGCGCGACGTTCGGCCTCGGACACATCGGACGGGTCCATTTCCTCGTCGAGTTCCTTGCGATAGACCTTGGCTTCGAGGGACCCCAGCCGCGCCGCCAGTGCAAACAGGGCGTGAGCCGAAATCAGATCGCGCGGGACGCCGAGCCCCGTCGCGTAGCTCAGACCCAAGCGAAACAGCTCCTGGGCGCTGACCTTTTTTTCCGGCGACGGAAGGCGGTTGTCGAGCAAGATATCGTACATGCCACACCTCCCTCACCAGCGGCCCGCGAACGCGCGTGCGTGAAACGGGTTCCCGTTCATATACGAACTTCAAGTAAATTATCAATAAACGTCGCGACGGAAACGTTCGGATTTCGTTATTCTCCGAAGTAACGCGCGCGGTCAGGCTTCCTCTGAAACCCCGAGTTTCGCCTTGATAATGGCGTTCACGGCGCCTGGATTGGCCTTGCCCCCCGTTTCCCGCATCACTTGCCCAATGAACCAGCCCACCGCCTGGGGCTTTTCCCGCACCGCCGCGGCTTGGCCTGGATTGGCCGCGATCAGGCGCGCGATCAGCGCTTCGAGCGCGCCCGTGTCACTGACCTGGCGCAGGCCCCGCGCTTCGACGATCGCCTCGGCGGAGCCCTCCCCGGCCCACATGTGATCAAAGACTTCCCGGGCGATCTTCGAGGAAATCACGCCCTCCTCCAGGAGCCTGACAAGCCCCGCCAGGTCGCCTGCGCTGATCGGGCTGTCCTCGAC
>PLFA01000179.1:1447-4667 GCA_003136615.1 Caulobacteraceae bacterium
TCCGCAATGGATTGGATCCAAGCCGGATCGAGCTCCAGCGGCAGGAGATCGGGATCGGGGAAATAGCGATAATCCTGCGCTTCTTCCTTCGACCGCATCGAACGTGTTTCACCCTTGCCGGGATCGAAAAGGCGGGTCTCCTGGGCGATGACCCCGCCATCCTCAAGGATGGCGACTTGCCGACGGGCCTCATATTCGATCGCCTGCTGAATATAGCGATAGGAATTGACGTTCTTGATCTCGCACCGCGTGCCTAAGGGGTCGCCCGGCCGGCGCACGGAGACGTTCACGTCGGCGCGCAGATTTCCCTTTTCCATATCGCCGTCACAGGTCCCCAGATAACGCAGGATCGCCCGCAGCTTCTTGACATAGGCCGCGGCCTCCTCGGCCGAGCGCATGTCGGGATAGGAGACGATTTCCATCAGGGCCGTGCCCGCCCGGTTCAGGTCCACCAGGGTGGCGTTCGGATCGAGATCGTGAATCGATTTGCCCGCATCCTGCTCCAGGTGCAGACGCTCGATCCGCACGGTGAAGACCGAGCCGTCGTCGCGCTCGACCGCGATCTGGCCCTCGCCGACGATCGGGTCCTTAAATTGGCTGATCTGATAGCCCTGGGGCAGATCGGGATAGAAATAGTTCTTCCGGTCAAAGCGCGACCAGGGATTGATCTTGGCCCCCAGCCCCAGGCCCGTGATCACCGCTTGCTCCACGCAGCGCCGATTGATCACCGGCAGCATACCGGGCATGGCCGCGTCCACCAGACTGACCTGAGTGTTGGGGCCGCCGCCAAAACCCACCGCGGCGCCGGAGAAAAGTTTGGATTTCGAGGCGACCTGGGCATGCACCTCAAGGCCCAGAACAATCTCCCACGGCCCCGTCGCGCCGGCGATGGTCTTATCGGATGCGGTCGTCATCAGGCGCGTTTACACCCTTGGTGCGCCCCTGGACAAATGCTCGATTTTTGGTGAAGCCTGACAACCAGCGGATCGCCACAGGTCCGATGGAGGAGCTCAGACAAACCATGCCGAAAATACGCATCTTGACCCTGGCCGCAGGCCTGAGCGCCCTCGCCCTGGGCGCGGCGTCGCCGCTTTGGGCCCAGACGTCCACGCCGATCCCGGCCGCGCCGGGCGCCGGCTCGGTGGAAAGCACGTCCATTGGCGACCTTCTCGCCAATGCCGCCGACCACGCCGTGCTGGCGAAGGATATGCCCAAGCTTATCGACTATCCGGGCCTCGACGACATCAAAGGCATGACGCTTCGAATGATCTCAGCCTATCCGGAAGCCGAACTCGACGACGCCAAGCTCAAGGCCATTCAGGCCGACTTCGACGCGGCGGCCAAGAAGCCTTAGAGGCCGGGGGTCGTCAACGCGCTCATCCTTGCGAAAAGCAAGGTCCCAGTTCGGTCCAGCTTGGCGGTGGCCCTGGAGCCTGAATCGCGCCTTCATTTACGTTGGGCTTTTCCAGGATGAGCGAGCTTCAAGGGCGCGCGCGCCAACCTCTGGGCCCACGATGAAAAGGCATGTGCGGCAGACAGATTGAACCGTTTGCCGCTCTGAGCGTAGAGAACGCACGGGGGCCTTTGAACCGCGACGATGGAGTCTCCCTATGTACGAACGACGCCGCCTTGGTCTCGGGGCAGCCGTCCTCGCGGCCTCAACCTTGGCGTCTGGCGTGGCGCTCGCCGCAACGGCCCCAGCGCCCAGCAAACCCGTCGATGCGGCTCGCTTCTATACGGGGCTCTGGCATGAAATTGGCCGCCGTCCCATGTCGATCACAGACGGCTGCGTGGCGGGCGCCACGGAATATCATCTGACAAGCCCAACGACCCTGGACGTGCGCGACACCTGCCACGACAAGACGCCCAACGGGAAGATCAAAGCGATTGGCGGCCCGGCCCGGATTTTGGACCCCGGCGAGAACGCCAAGATCCATGTCAGCTATCGCATCTTCGGTCCGTTCAGGGCCGGCATTGACTATTGGGTCCTCGACCATGCGGACGACTACAGCTGGTTCATATCATCCGATCCCACCTTCAAGAATCTGTGGATCTATACGCGGGACGCCGACATCAGCCCCCAACTCCGACAGTCCCTCACTGATCGCGCGCGTAGCCTGGGCTATGACGTCAGCAAGCTGGAGTTCCCCGCCCAACCCTGAGCCAGAGGCGCCCGGCTTGTTCGCCCCGGCGCGCGACGATACAAGGCGCGCTTTGGTGGCGGCGGGGCCAGATGTCGAAACCCATATTCGTGCTGAACGGCCCGAACCTCAATCTGCTGGGTGAGCGAGAGCCGCACATCTATGGGCATGAGAGCCTTGGCGATGTGGAAGCGCGTTGCGTGGCCCGGGCGAAGGTCCATGGCATGACCATTGTCTTTCGCCAGACCAACCGGGAGGGTGAGCTGATCGACTGGGTGCAGGAGGCGCGCGGGGCCGCCAGCGCCCTGGTGATCAATCCCGCCGGCTATGGCCACACCTCGGTCGCCCTGCTGGACGCGCTAAAGGCCCTTTCGATCCCGATCATCGAATGTCATCTGTCCAATCCGGCGGCGCGAGAATCATTCCGCCGCACCACCTACGTCTCCCTCGCCGCCACCGGCGTGGTATCGGGCTTCGGCCCGGTCAGCTATGAACTCGCCGTCGAGGCCGCCTGCGGCCTGGCGACGGACTGATCCTTTTCGGCGAAACAACCAAGGTTATGTCCCGTATGCCCGAGACCAAGGCTCCCGCCGACCCGATCGACGCGCGCCTGGTGCGGCGCCTGGCCGCCATCCTCGACGCCACCGGCCTGACCGAGATCGAGGTCGAGCGCGGCGACCTGAGGATCAGGGTGGCGCGTTCGCCCGCGCCGACCATGCTGCCCGCGCTCGCCGCCCAGGCCGGCCCCGCGCCCGTCCTGGCCGCCGCGCCACCAGCAGCCGCCCCGGCGCCGGCGGCCGAACCGGCCGGCGAGCTGGTCAAGTCGCCAATGGTCGGCACCGTCTATCTGCAGCCTTCGCCGGGTTCGCCGTCGTTCGTGCGGGTCGGCGACGTGGTCATCGAGGGCCAAACGCTGCTGATCATCGAGGCGATGAAGACGATGAACCCGATTCCTTCGCCCCGCGCCGGCCGTATCCTGGAAATCCTGGTCGCCGATGGCCAGCCCGTCGAGTTCGGCGAGCCCCTGGCGGTGATCGAGTAGGCTTAAGCATGTTCGACAAGATCCTCATCGCCAACCG
>PLFA01000128.1 GCA_003136615.1 Caulobacteraceae bacterium
CTGCTGGAGGCGGGCCTGCCGCCGGGCGTTGTAAATGTCATCACTGGCGATGCCGAAGCCGGCGCGGCGATCGTGGCCCACCCCCGCGTGCGCAAGGTGGCCTTCACCGGGTCGACCGCGGTGGGGCGCGAGATCGTCCGCGGCGCGGCGGGTAATCTGAAGAAGGTGAGTCTGGAGCTCGGGGGTAAGTCGCCCTTCTTCATCCTCGATGACGCCGATCTGGATATCGCCATCCCCGGCGCGGCGATGGGCATCTTCGGCAATGCCGGCCAGAACTGCGTGGCGGCCTCGCGCCTCTATGTTCAGAAAGGCGTCTATGACCGGGTCCTGGAGGGGATGACCAAGGCCGCCGCCGCGATGAAGGTCGGCTCGCCCTTTGATCCCACATCCACCATGGGGCCCCTGATCACCGCGGAGCACCGGGATCAGGTTCACCGCTATGTCACCAGCGGCCTGGCGGATGGCGCGAAGGCGGTGTGCGGGGCTGAGGCCCTCGGCGGACCCGGCTATTTCTACGCCCCGACCATCATGACCGATGTGGGCGCGGACATGGCGATGATGCGCGAGGAGATCTTCGGCCCGGTGGTGGCCGTGACGCCGTTCGGATCGCCGGACGAGATCCCCGCGCTGGCCAACGACACGGAGTTCGGCCTCGCCGCCAGCGTCTGGACCCGGGACCTGAACAAGGCCCATCATCTGGCGCACCTTATCGAGGCGGGGAATGTGGGGATCAACACCCACGGGGTCGGTGATTTCGCCGTGCCGCTGGGCGGCTATAAGCAGTCTGGCTGGGGGCGGGAGAATGGCGAGCAGGGCCTCGCGCTCTATCTGGAGCTGAAGAGCATCACCGCGAGGATCAACTAGTCCGTGGCCGTGAACCGCGATGTCCTGGGTCATCGGCTGAAGCTGGGCGTCATCGGTCCGGCGACGAACACCATCGTCCAGCCCGACTTCGACGACATGCGCCCGCCCGGCGTCACCAATCACTATAGCCGCATCGCGGTGGAAGACGCCGAGGGGGTGAATGACGACAGCTTCGTCGCCGCCACCAATCTGATCGGCGACAATACCCTGGACGCGGTGAGGGGCGTCATGCCCTGCCGGCCGAACCACATGGTCATGGGGATGTCAGCGGTCACCTTCTATGGGGGCCTGGCCGGGGCGGCGAAGTTCACCAAGGCCATCGAAGACGCATCGGGCGTCGGCGCCACGGTGGGGTCCACCGCCCTGGCCAAGGCCCTGAGCGCCTTTCCGAATGTGAAGCGCGTGGCGTTCCTTTCCCCCTATTTTCCGGTCGCCAATGCGGCCGTGGCGCAGTTCCTGACGGAGAGCGGCTTCGAGGTCGTGCGAGATATCCCGCTGAAATGCACCCGCTGGACGGCCATTGCCGAGGTGCCGGAAAGCCGGCTGATCGAGGTCATCAAGGCTCTGGACGGTCCGGATGTCGACGCCATCGCCCAGGTGGGGACGAACCTCTCTATGGTCCGCCTGGCGACGGCGGCGGAGGCATGGCTCGGCAAGCCGGTCATCGCCATTAACACGGCGACCTATTGGGCGGCGCTGAGGGCGTGCGGAATTGAGGATCGCCTGGAGGGCTTTGGCCGACTGTTGAGCGAGTATTAGCGGCGGCTCCTGGAGAACCTGCAAGGAAAGACACGAAAATGAGCAGGGGCCGCCGCGCGGTCAGCCAGCCCGCACTTAGGTATTGCCCGGACCGAGTTTAGGGCGACTAATGTTGTCATGGAGCTGCGACAGCTTAGATATTTCCTGACCGTTTTGCGCCTGGGAAGCATCAACCGGGCGGCGAGCGTGCTCAATGTCACCCAGCCGTCTCTCTCTCACAGCATCAAGGCGCTGGAACGCTCGGTGGGAGCGGAACTGATTATCCGTGGCGGCGGGGGCGTGCGGGCGACGGCCGTGGGCGAGGAATTCGCCAAATACGCCAACAATATCGTGCGCGAGGCGGAGAAGGCCAAGGCGGTGGTGGAAGCCTCGCGCGGCGCCGGGGAAGGACGCATCTCGCTGGGCGTCCTCTCGGCCTTCTGCAACCACATCACCCCGCAGATCCTCTCGGAATTCTTCCAGGTCAGCCACAATCCGGACGTGGACCTCTTCATCCACACCTGCAACCTGGCCGAGGTGTTGAAGCGGATCCTGCGGGCCGAGTGGGACCTGGTGCTAACCCTCTCCTCGGAGACCGACACCTTCCCACCCGAGATCGGCTTCAAGAGTCTGGGCATGGTGCGCAGCTCTGTCTACTGCGGCGCCGCTCACCCGCTGGCCGGACAGGCGGGCGTCACCCTGGCCGACATGGCGCCTTATCGCTGGATCGCAAGCAATCTGGGGCTGACCGAGGCGCTGCTCGCGCGCCAGTTTGGCCCCGAGGGAGACGCCGCAGGCCGGGTGTCCCTGCGCACCGACTCCATGACCCTGATCCCGGGCTTGCTGAGCGAATTTCCATTCCTCTGCATGGCGCCCGACATATCGGTGGCCAGTGAGGTCGCGAATGGGACCCTGGTGCGGGTGGATCAGACCGCCCTCACCTCGGCCAGCCGTCTGGTGGTGCTCTATTCGAACCTCTCCAACCGGACACCGGCCATGCGCACGCTGATCTCCATCATCGGCGAGCGGGCGCGTGGGCTGGGTCTCGCGTCACAGTCCATCGCCGCCTGAACCGGACCGGGCGGGTCTTCGATAGGGTGATGAAGGAAACGCGCTCCCCACGCGTAACCGCGCCGGGCCCCTATGCCTGGACCGCCATCATCCTCTTCGGCCTCACCAACGCCGTCGCCTTCATGGATCGCGGTTTCATCAACTTGGTCGTCGAACCCATCCGGCTGTCCCTGGGCCTCAGCGTACCCGCCATTGTCTGCCCCATAAGCTGGGCGATCCTGTTTTGGTCGCGGCCGGCCTTCGTGGCCCAGGCGGCGCGGGTTCGGGCCGAGACCGCGAACCTGTAAAGAGACCGCACCCATGCTGACCCTGACCCTCGCCCAGACGATCGTGACCGACATCCTGGCCCAGGCGCGCGCCTCTGGGTCCAAGCCGCTCTGCATTGTGGTGCTGGATGCGGGCGCCGTTCCCATCGCCCTGGCGCGGGAAGACGGGGCGGGGATTTCGCGGCCGAAGCTTTCCCTGGACAAGGCCGAGGGGGCGCTGGCGCTTTCCATGCCGACCCGCACCCTGGCGCAGTTCCATGCCTCGGACCCGGCCATGCACGCGATCCTGCGCGAGGCGACGGGCAAGTCGCTTCTGCCCCTGGCCGGTGGCGTGCTGATCCGCGACGCGGAGGCGCGGGTTCTGGGCGCGGTGGGGGTCAGCGGCGGATCGCTGGACCAGGAAGAGGGTTTCGCCATCGCCGCCATCCAGCGGACGGGCCTTGTCAGCGACCCGGCGACCTGAGACCTGCCGCCTTCGGACGTCGATAGGATATAGACGAAGGCCGACTTTTCGCCGCTCGCCCTGGCGCGCGATAAGCCTGACACAAGTGTTTGGGAACGTCAGATGAACCGCAGTCCGCTCCGCGCGATTACCGAGGAAGATCGGCAGACCTATCAGCGCGACGGCGCGGTCTGCCTGCGCCAGGTGTTCGACCAGGACTGGATCGCCTCCCTTCTGCCCGTCGCCAAGCGGATCGTGATCGATAAGGAAGATGTGGGCCTGCTGCCCCACCGGCCGGTCAATTTCATGACCCGGGTGCTTCCTGAGTTCCGCGAGCTGGCCTTCAACTCGCCGCTGGGCGAAGCCTGCGGCCGGACCATGGGCTCCCAGGAGGTGCGGTTTCTGTTCGACCAGATCTTCGCAAAGGGGCCCCAGTCCGACGCAAAGACCGTCTGGCACAATGACCGGGCCGGCTGGCCGGTGACAGGCAAGATGGTCCCCTCGTTCTGGATGCCGCTCACTCCCATCGTGAAGGCCAATTCCCTGGAGGTGCTGGCGGGGAGCCACAAGAACGACGTCCTCTATTGGAACTCCACCGCCAATTCCCGCCAGATGGTGAAGCCGGANNTGGGTGCTGCACTATTCCTCCGGCAATCCCACCGACAATTGGCGGATCGCCATCTCGGTCCGCCCCCTGGGGGACGACATCCGATGGGACCCCCGGCCTGAGTGCGTGAACATGGCCGGCATCAGCTTTGACGAGATGATCCCTGGCGAAAAGCCGCAGGGCGTCATGACGCCCCTGATCTGGTCCGAGGACGGCCGCAAGGACGACACGTCCCGCTATCAGCGCGGCTTCGCCACCAGCTGGGACAAGGACGCCTTCGCCCGCCACGCCGCCCTACCGCCCCCCTCCTTCGAGGACCACACCAAGAAACTGGGCGGCCCTTCCAGCCTGCTGGAGCTGGCGACGCTGGAGGATTTTTAGGGGGCGTCCCGTCACCTCGGCCCCAAATTCACGCTCACGGCCTTGGTCTTGAGGTAACCCTCGATCCCCTCGCGGCCGAATTCGCGGTTTCCGAGGCCGGACTGGCGGTTGCCGCCGAAGGGGGTTTCGGGGGAGACGGCGGCGTGGACATTCACCCCCACCTGACCACTGTCGATGCGCCGCACGAAGCGGTGGGCGCGGCGCAGGTCATTGGTCCAGATAGAGCCTGAGAGGCCATAGACCGTGTCATCGATGGCGGCGGCCAGGGCGTCTTCGTCATCGCCAAAGGTCTGGACCGCCAGGACGGGGCCAAAGACCTCCTCCCGGGCGATGGTCATGCTGGGCGTCACCCGGTCGATGATCGTCGGGCCGACATAATGGCCCGCGCCGGCGGGGATCGCGCCGGCATGGATCAGGCGCGCGCCCTCGGCGGTGGCTCCATCGATGAAGCCCTGGACCTTTCGCTTTTGCGCGGCGGAGATCAGCGGGCCGATGAAGGTTTCGGGGCGCAGGCCATCGCCGATGGGGAAATTTTCGCTCGTCGCGATGATCCCCGCCATGACCTCGTCCTTCACCGATTCATGAACGAAGAGCCGGGTGCCGGCCATGCAGTTTTGGCCGCTCATCAGGAAGCAGGCCATGGCGGCGACGGGAATGGCCTCATCCAGGGGGGCGTCGGGAAAGATCACGAAGGGCGACTTGCCGCCCAGCTCCAGGTTCACCCCGCGCAGATTATCCGCCGCCGCGCGGGCGATCTCCTTGCCCACGGCCGAGGAGCCGGTGAAGACGATCTTGTCGATTCCCGGGTGGCGAACCAGGGCCGCGCCGGTGGTCCGGCCATAGCCGTGCAG
>PLFA01000197.1 GCA_003136615.1 Caulobacteraceae bacterium
CGCGAGGCCCTGTTGCGAGAGAAGTATCGCGGCGGCCAAGCCTATTATGTCGCGCCGCGCATCAAGGATTTGCCAGACCTGGAAAAATTCCTGCGCGAAAGCGTGCCAGAGGTGAAGTTCGTCGTCGGCCACGGCCAGATGGCGCCGACGCAACTCGAAGACGTGATGGGTGCGTTCTACGAGGGGCGCTACGATGTCTTGCTATCCACAACCATCGTGGAGTCAGGCCTCGACATCCCCAGCGCCAACACGTTGATCGTACACCGCGCGGATATGTTCGGTCTCTCCCAGCTCTATCAGCTCAGAGGCCGCGTGGGCCGAGCGAAAGCGCGGGCCTTCGCCTATTTGACCACGCCGTTTGAGAAGCCCCTGACGCCGCTCGCTGAAAAGCGCCTCCATGTTCTGCAATCTTTGGACAGCCTGGGCGCCGGCTTTCAACTGGCAAGCCACGACCTCGATATCCGCGGCGGGGGCAACCTGCTGGGTGACGAACAGTCGGGCCACATCCGGGAGATCGGCGTCGAGCTTTACCAGCAGATGCTGGAAGACGCGGTCAATGAGCTAAAGACGGGATCGGGCGATGTCGCCTCTGATCTTTCCCTGGAACGCGGCTGGTCACCCCTGATCAATACTGGAGCGGCGGTGCTGATTCCGGAGGCCTATGTGCCGGACCTCAATGTCCGCCTCGCCCTCTACCGCCGCCTGTCTGAAGCGGAAAAGGCGGAGGATCGCGAAGCCCTCGCCGCCGAGCTCATCGACCGTTTTGGGCCCCTGCCAGCCGAAGCGGATCAGTTGCTGAAAGTGGTGGCCATCAAGGGGCTCTGCCGCGAAGCTCATGTGGCGAAGATTGATGTTGGACCTAAGGGGGCCGTCGTCACCATCCGTGGGGACCGTTTTGCGAATCCCGCCGGCCTCGTGGCCTATGTGCAGAAGAACGCCCTGGTCTGGGCCCTCCGACCGGACCAGAAGGTCGTGATCAAGGGCGAATGGGCAGAGCCCATCGACCGCCTGGCGGCTGCGGAGCGTATTCTCCGGGTTTTGGCCGATCTGGCGAAGGGCGCGGCGGCGGCGCAATTGCCGAACTGGCCCGCCCCGCCACCGCCACCACCGCCAAAGGCGCCCACAAGACCAAGTTTCCAGCCTAATTCCGTCGCGCGCCGCATGGCGTTTCGCCGAGGAGGTTAGGGGGCTGACGACTGGCCAGCCAGGGCGGACTGGGCCTGCGCCAGAAGTCGACGCGCCCGCAGGCTAATCTCAACCTGTTGCGCCAGCATGGTCAGGGCGGCCATCACCACAAGACCGTCGGCCAGCAAGCCCACCGTGGCGCCGTCAAAGCCCGGTCCTGAAAGGGCGTTTCGCAGTATAATCCGGGCGGCGATCAGGCCGAGAACCAGGATGACCCCCACCGCGGACACCCGCGCGGTGATGATATGCGTCTGGGGGTGCACCTCAAGCAGCGTCAGGCGACCCCTCTGCCAGCCCAGCGCCCCGCCCAAGGCCACGGCCGCGACCATGACAGCAAGGCTGGCGAAGGTCAGGGGAGGGGGCGACTCATAGAGCATGGCGCCAATGAACAGCACCGCGAGAACTGGCCGGACCCATAGACTCTGGAGATTGAGCTCCCTGGGCCTCCGGTTCCGCGACACCAGAATGACCGCCATTATGGCTAGCCCAAACACCATGCTCGAGGCCTGAGGCCCGAGACCAGGAATTCCAAAGCTCGAAGTCATGCCCTTGATCTTTCGCCCTTGAGACTATGCTTCCAACGATCAGAGTCGCATGAAGGGCTGAAGGGCTCAAGACAACCAGGGCGCATACTTGCATGACCAAGGGGCAGGGCGTGACTAACGCGAGGCTGCCGGCGGGATCTCCGCGCGCTCGCAATTGAAGGAGCTTCGCCTTTGGGCCAGGGACCACTTTCTAATCTCAAGGTGCTTGAATTCGCGGGAATCGGTCCTGGACCGTTTTGCGGAATGCTGCTCTCCGACCTCGGCGCCGACGTGGTTCGCATTGATCGCAAGGGCGCGGGGCGCGGCGGCAAGGCGGATGTCACCGCGCGCGGCCGCCGCTCAATCGCCATGGACCTAAAGTCGCCGGCCGCCGTGGAAGCCTGCCTCAAGCTTATGGAAACCAGCGACGCGGTCTTCGAGGGCTTCCGACCCGGTGTTATGGAGCGACTCGGGCTCGGTCCAGACGTGGCGCTGGGGCGAAATCCGCGACTAGTCTATGGGCGCATGACGGGTTGGGGTCAGACCGGGCCCTACGCGAAGGCCGCCGGCCATGACATGAACTATATCGCCATCAGTGGCGCGTTGAGCGCCATCGGCACGGCGGATAAGCCCATTCCGCCGCTGAATTTGGTGGGGGATTTCGGAGGCGGGGCGCTCTATTTGGCCTTTGGCCTCCTGGCTGGGGTCATCCATGCGCGGGCGAGCGGCGAGGGTCAGGTCATTGACTGCGCCATGAGCGACGGAGCGGCGTCATTGATGGCCATGTTCTACGGCTTCAAGGCGGCCGGAGTCTGGACATCTGACAGGCGTGACAATCTGCTTGATGGGGGCGCCCACTTCTACGACACCTATCAGTGCCGCGATGGCGCGTGGATCTCGATCGCGTCCATCGAGCCCCAGTTTTACGCCCTGCTTCTCGAGAAGACGGGGATCAGTGATCCAGAGTTCGCGGCCCAGATGGATAGAGGCCGTTGGCCCGATCTCAAGGCCAGACTCGCCAAGGTCATAGCCGCCAAACCGAGAGATCATTGGGTCGAGCTTATGGAGGGCACTGACGTCTGTTTCGCCCCGGTGCTTGATCTCGATGAGGCCCCGCGGCACCCGCATAATCAGGCGCGGGAGACCTTTCTTGATATCGGCGGGGTCATCCAGCCTGCCCCCGCGCCACGCTTTTCGAAGACCCCCGGCGCCGTGGCCGGTCCGCCTCCCGCCATCGGCGCTCACAGCCGCGAGGCCCTTGCCGATTGGGGACTCTCCGAGACCGAGATCAACGCCTTGGCCGCCTCGGACGTCATATAACCGAGCTTGTTCATCCAGGGTTCAGCGAGGCGGCGATAGCGTTGTGTGGTTAGCCGCTCCGCTCTTTCCCGTCCCTCGTGGCGGGGCGGCGACCAGGAAGAGCATAGTTCCTGGCGGCGCGCTGTCCCCCATGGCGCGCCGCACTCTTCTAGCAAACGACTTTCCTCACCCGGATCGAGAGAACACCTGCCGTCTCGGTGATCGCCAGGACTTCATGTCCGGCCTGGGTGGCAAAATGTGGCGCATCGATGCGCGCCATGGGATCATCCGCTATAAGCTCCACAACCACGCCCGCGGTGGCCTTTCGCAGAGCGCGGCTCAGGCGCAGAGTAGGGATTGGGCAATGGCGCCCCCGGGCGTCGACGCGAATCAAGCCATCGCGCGGCTCTAAGGACTCTTGAAGATCGTCGTTGATGACCCTGCTCCAGATACCCCGCCCCGAAGCCGCTCCCAACATCCCAGCGACGTTGGAGCTTACCGTGGTGATTCCCACTTTCAACGAGCGGGAGAACGTCGCCCCCCTCATCCTACGCCTTGGCAAGGCACTGGAGGGAGTCTCCTGGCAAGCCATATTTGTTGATGACAACTCGGCCGATGGCACCGCGGAGGTCGTGAAAGTCATTGGAGCGCGTGATCCGCGCATTGCCTGCCTGCACAGGATCGGGCGTCGAGGTTTGGCGGGCGCGGTGATTGAAGGAATCATGGCCAGCGCGGCGCCGGTGGTGGCGGTGATTGACGCGGACCTGCAGCATGATGAGACGATCCTGCCGCGCATGCTGAAACTCATTCAGTCAGACGCCGCGGATCTCGTGGTCGGCAGTCGTTATCTGGCCCCAGAAGGCGCCAAGATTGGGTTATCGCCGCTTCGTTTGGCCGGCAGCCGACTTGCCACTTGGATCGCGAGAAGGGTTCTTCGCGCCGATGTTACGGATCCTGTAAGCGGATTTTTCATGATCCGCAGGAGTCTATTCGAGCGCGTCGGCCCGAAACTCTCGCCTCAGGGATTCAAGATCTTATTCGATATCATCGCCTCCCAGCCTAAGCCGCTGCGCATCGTCGAGACCCCCTATGTCTTCGCCGAACGTCAGGCCGGCGCAAGTAAGCTCGACGGCAGGGTCGTTATTGAATATCTGGGTCTCATCCTCTCAAAGTTCAGTCGCGGCCTAATCCCGCCCAGAGCCCTGCTGTTCGGTCTTGTGGGATCCAGCGGCGTTATCGTCCACCTTCTCGTGCTTGCGCTTTGCCGACGGCTCGGCTTTGCCTTCGTGGGCGCCCAGGAAATGGCCGCGGTTGTCGCTATGACCAGCAATTTCCTGATCAATAATCAGGTGACCTACCGCGATCGCCGGCTCAGGGGCTTGTCTCTGCTCACGGGCTATTTTCGCTTCTGTGCGCTCTGTGGTCTGGGCCTGATCGCCAATGTGGCGATCGCCGATCTCGTCCATCACTGGACCCCGATATGGTGGCTTGCGGGAGCGGCCGGCGCCCTGTTCGGCGCGGTATGGAACTATGTCAGCACCTCTCTCGCCGTCTGGTGAAGCGGCGGCTTGGGATCGGACCTGGCGTCAGCTTGCTGGGTTTACCGCCTGCGTTCTGATCCTGAGGCTTCTGGTCTCGGCCTGGATTCCGCTTACCGAAGACGAGGCCTACTATCGACTCTGGGCTCAGGCGCCGGCTCTGGGGTACTTCGACCACCCCCCCATGATCGCGTGGTGGATCTGGGCGGGCGAAAGGCTCGTTGGCGATACCGCGCTCGGCGTCAGGCTACTACCTAGCCTCGGTTGCGCTGCAATCAGCTTTCTCATTTTTGATCTTGGCCGCCGGCTCGGCGCGGATCGCGCATCCGCGCTGCGCGCCGCCATTTGGTATAATGCGACATTGCTCGTGGCGGCAGGGGGCGATCTGGCCATTCCGGACGCCCCGGCGGCGCTGTTCTGGATCGCCAGTCTTTGGTGCGTCGCACGCGCCGCCTCTCAAGGCTATCGGCAGTGGTGGGTCGGCGTGGGGCTCACCGCTGGACTCGCGGCGCTTTCAAAGTATTCGGCCCTGTTTCTGGGACCCGGCGTATTCCTTTGGCTGGTATGCCGACCCGAGGGACGCCGCGCTCTTCGAACGCCTTGGCCCTGGGTCGCTCTGGCGATCGGGCTTGCGATCTTCGGCCTCAATGTTGCTTGGAACGCTCAGCATCACTGGATCACATTCGCCAAGCAATTTGGGCGAATCGCGCCCCACCAGTTCGCGCCCCGGAATTTGGCGGATTTTCTGATCACCCAATTCCTGCTCCTAAACCCCCTGATCGCTGTCTGGCTCTTGCGAGGCCTAGGCGCCAAGCGGCGAGTTTCCTGGGATAGGGTCGCACTTCTTTCGCTCTCCAGTCTCCCATTCGCGGCTTATCTGCTTGTTCACGCTCTCCATGATCGGGTGCAGGCCCACTGGCCGGCGCCGCTCTATGCAAGCCTGGCGATGATCGCGGCTTTCATCGCGGCGGAGGGCGCCAGCCAGAGTCCGTGGGGCCGCCTGCGCGCCGCCACGCCCTGGTTTAGCGTCGTCGTCTGCTTCATCGCACTGATCGCTTTCATTCTTCCTGAGATCGGCGTTCCTTTGCCCCTCGATCCCGCCCGGCAGGTTCGGGACTGGCCGGATTTCTCCAGACGTATTGATCAGGCGCGGGTGGCGTCGGGATCGGCGTGGATTGGAACGACAAGCTACGGTCTTGCCGCCGAACTCCTTGATCGGCCGGAAATCCATGCGCCGGTCATGCAGGTGCGCGAGCGAGACCGTTGGAACGACCTCGCCGCCAGCAACGCCAACCTGGCGCGGCCGGGGCTGATTGTCGATCTCACCCGACGGTTGCGCGCCGCCGACCTCACGCGCTGCTTCACCGAGGTTCGAGATCAGGGCGTCATCCGCCGCGCCGCGCCCGGTGAGGCGGGCCTCGCCTATCGGGCGGTGCGCGTGGCGGGACCCCGTCGCGATATCCGCAATGCCGGCTGTTGATCAGGTCCTGCGGCGATGGCGCCCATGCGCCAAGAGCTTCTGCATTGGCGTCTGGGGCAGACTCGCGAGGGTGAGATAGCCGCGCTTGTCGCTGTCCAGCGCCGCGAAATGAATGTCGGAGAGGGCGATGAAATCCGCCTTAGGGATCATGCCGCGGAAGTGCAGGTCGGCCGCGGCCACGGGTTCGGGCTCATTAAAGAAGCTGAACGGCGATGCGCCATTGGCCGCTTCGTTAGGCGCTTGCGGAAGCTTCGGCATTGGCGGTTCGACATCGCCGCCTGGACTGGGCCCTAGCCCTCCCATCTGGACTTTCCACAGCAAATTCCGACGGCTGTCAGGTGCGCCCGAGGTGGGATTGTATCGGCCGCCTAGCACTTCGGGCGCGATCTTTACCTCGTAGTAGCTCAGTTCATAGGGGCTGATATAGCCATCCCGGTTGCGATCCAGGAGCGTGAAGAAGGCCTCGGCGTCCGCGGTGAACTCGGCGTGGTCGAGTTTTCCATCCCCGTTCTTGTCGGCTTGGTGAAACCAGTCCGAGACCGGATAGGGCGCTTCGGGGGGCGCGCGGAACGGCTTTCCACAGGGGCTTATAAAGACATTCTGCACCGTCGCGGTGGGGAGCGTCTGCGCCAGGGCCATCCGAGGCGCCAAGCTTGCCCAGACGCCTGGCGCGCCAAGCAGAGCTATTGCAAAGTCCCGCCGGCGATAATTCACGCACTGCTCTCCTTCAAGGTCGGTAGATGGTAGTCCTCCTACCCTAATCACCCGGCGTCGGTTGGGCCAATTCGCAGAGGTCGCCAAGAATTGCGCCTCTTGGCGGGCACGTGCATTGGCCTCTATCGAAGCGCCTATGGACTCTGCCTCAACCCTGAGCTTGACCGGACATACCCTCTCCAGCTTGGCGAAGGCCTTAGCCGAGGGTGCGACGACGAGCAGCGCCCTCGTGGAGACCAGTCTGGAGGTGATCGCCGCCGATCCGCGCGCCTTCGCGGCTGTGGATGTGGAGGGCGCCCGCGCGGCGGCGCGGCAGAATGACAGCATAAGAGCGGGCGGCGGCGCCCCGTCGGCCTATGCTGGAATACCGGTTTCGGTGAAGGATCTTTTCGATGTCGCCGGCCAAGTGACGGCGGCGGGGTCCGTGATCCTCGCCAGCGCATCGCCCGCCCCTCGGGACGCCGAGATCATCGGGCGGCTGAGGGCCGCGGGTCTGATCATCATCGGCCGCACCCAGATGAGCGAATTCGCCTTCACCGGCCTTGGCCTCAATCCCCATGCGCCGCAGCCGCCAAATCCCCACGACCGCGCCCGCGTGCCTGGAGGCTCCAGCGGCGGGGCGGCGGTGAGCGTGGCGCTTGGCCAGGTCGTCGGGGCCATCGGCAGCGACACGGGCGGGTCAGTGCGGGTTCCCGCGGCCTTCTGCGGCCTCGTCGGTTTTAAGCCGACCCAGAGACGCATCAGTCGCGCTGGCGTCTTTCCACTTTCCGTCAGCCTGGACTCGATCGGCCCAATCGCCAGGAGCGTCGATGATTGCCGCATTCTCGACGCTCTGATGGCAGACGCGCCGCTCCCGCCCGCGCCGCCTATGGATATCAAATCTCTGCGTCTGGGCGTGCCCAACCAATATTTCCTGGAAAACCTAGCCCCTGAGGTCGCCACGGCCTGGGCAGAGAGCCTCAGAGTCCTCTCCAAGGCTGGCGCGCGGATCGAGCGTTTTGACTTTCCGGAGTTGGATCGGATACCGCGGATCAATGCGGCGGGCACAATCACTAATGCGGAAGCCTTCGCCCTCCATCGTCGGCTCGGACTGCTTGCCCAACGTGATCGGTATGATCCGAACGTCCTCTCACGGATCGACGTCGGAGTGGGGATGTCGGCCGCGGACTATCTCGACCTCCTGGAGGCGCGCGCGACTTTGAGGACCGACGCGGACCGCCGGACATTATCGTACGACGCGATTCTGGCTCCCACGGCCCCCATACTTCCACCCCGGATCGACGCCGTGAGCGACGCGGCCGCCTTCGCGCGCGAGAACTTCTTGGCTCTGCGCAATGCTAGCGTCGTTAATCTTCTCGACCGATGCGCCATAAGCCTGCCCATGGCCTGGGAGACGGCGCCCTGCGGTCTGATGATGATTGGGGAAACTCTGGGCGATGCGCGCCTTTTCGCCGCGGCCGGGGCGGTGGAAGCGGCCCTCGCGTGAACAGCGGTTGCAGCGGGCCGGACTATTCGCCTGGCGCGAAGGCAAGGCCAAGCTGATGAGCGATCTCATGGAGCCGAGCGTCACGGGTCCAGAGAGCCGCGCCGGGCGTCAGGCGTGCGGCCGCAAGCAAGTGGACGTCTCCATAATCGAGTCCCAGACCCCCCAGAGCGTAGCGTTCGATAAAATCCAGAGCTTCAAGGTCGCTAGCTGAGCGGGCCTGAGGCAGGCCCGCGAGGGCGCCCAGGACCAAAGCGCGTTGGCGCAGGGGGCTGAGCGCCACCTCGCCAATGATCGTGGGATGGGTGACCACGGATCCGGCTTCGAGGAAGAGACCAAGGGCCGCGTCACCCGAGCGTAGGTGGTCAATCCAAATCGGCGCGTCAACAAGGATCACCGCGAACGCGCTCCGCGATCAGTGACGGGATGCACAGACATGGGAAGCCCCGGGTCGCTCCCGCCTAGTCGGGCGAGCCGCCGCGCGCTCTCACGCTCGATCAGGGCTTTGAGCGCCTCGCGGACAAGCCCTGCCGTCTCCCGTAACCCCGTCAGAGCTTTAGCCTTAGCCACGAGATCATCATCCAAAGCCAAGGTGGTCCGCATCCATTGTCTCCATTAAAAGCATGGATTTCAGCACCAGACGATGTCGGATTCAATGTGGACGGATGCACGCACCCGACTGTCGGCAACGCCGATGGCGAAGGCGAGGCCGCGCTACAGGCGATATCGTGTCAGGCCGCGTCGGCGGCCACGAAAGTCGCCGCGAACACGGTGATTAGCTCCGACAATTCAGGTTCGTGGACGGCGCGGGCGGCCTCAAGAGGGGTGAACCATTGAGTCACACGCTCATGCTGCTCTGGCCAACGCTTGAGCTGACGTTGGACCTCAAGCGGAAAAACATCGACGATGCAGTCAACCGAACCGCCGCCAGCCAGGCGCTTCGCATAGGGATAGGCGCCCACGGGCCGTTTGGCGATCTGCCCAGTCACACCCGCCTCTTCGAGAGCTTCGCGCGCGGCGGCCACCTGCGGCTTCTTGCCCTTCATCGGCCATCCCTTGGGCAAAACCCATCGCCCCGTTTCCCGCGAGGTCACCAAGAGAATGCTAAGTTCACCAGACTGCCGATAGGGAAGGGCGGCGTATTGGCGCGCGACGCCAGACGCTGTTGGCGCATTGAGAGGCTGACGGGCTGCCAATTTCGTCATTCCCTTGCCTGCCTTTCACACATGAATAGATCGTAAGCTACGGAAAGCGTTCAACTGTCAGCAGTTGAAAATTAGGTGATTCTCATCCGAATACGGAACGCTTTTCGACCTGGCCCCAATCCTTAACCCAAATTGCCTAGGAAGGGAGCATCTTATGATTCCTGATTGATAACGCATTCCGCGATTGATCGCGGGCGGCAATCACCGCAGCCAGCCGGATCCGATTGACCGCCTGAGTAGTTTCCGAGACTAGGGTGGCCGGTTCGCGCAGGTGACAGTGGCGTTGCTCGCGCCGCTTACCCGTTCACACACCCAAAGGTGGACCTGAGTTCCAATGCTTCCAGGGCGACACCGGAGCGGGCAAGCGTGACCAAAGCCGTTCTCGTCTTCAACGCAGGTTCGACCAGCCTGAAGTTCGGTCTATATGAAATGGACGCGTCGGGAACGCCGCCCCTCATTCTTCGAGGGAGCGTTGAAGGTTTCCAAACGGGCCCTGTCCTCATGGCGCGAGACGCAAGGGGCGATCGGCTGGCCCCCAAAGATTGGAAAAAGGGAATTGTGATCGACCATCGCGAGGCGATGAGCGTCGTCATGGATTGGCTAAAGCCCCATATCGCCGCGACGCCGCTCGGGGCAGTGGGCCATCGCATTCTGCTCGGCGGCGACGGTTACGCGCGGCCAGTGAAGATTGACATCGCCGTTCTCGACTATCTGGAATCTTTGGCGGTCATGGAACCCTCACATCAGGCGACAGACGTCAGCGGGGCCCGCGCCATGGCTGGGCTTTTCCCAAACCTACCTCAGGTTGCCTGCTTCGATAATGCGTTTCATTCAACCCTGCCGGCTGTCGCGAAGACCTACGCGCTTCCAAAGGACATCCGCGACGCGGGGGCTCGGCCTTGGGGCTTTCATGGACTGTCCTACGCCTATGTGAGCGGACGAATGGGCGACTTGGCGCCAAAAGCGCGGCGCGTCATCGCGGCCCATCTTGGCGGCGGCGCGAGCCTTTGCGCCATGCTCGATGGGCGCAGCGTCGACACCACCATGGGGCTGGGCGCACTATCGGGTCTTCCCATGGCGACGCGCTCGGGCGACGTTCCTCCGGAGGTTCTTTTCTATCTGCTGCGCGGCAAGCTTTTCGACGCCGCCGCGCTCGAGACAATGCTTTATAAGCACTCGGGCCTGCTGGGTTTATCAGGCCTTAGCGGCGCGATGGAGGTTCTTGAAGCCAGCAACGATCCGCGCGCTGTGGCGGCCATTGAGCACTTCGTCTATGCCGCCACCAAATACGCTGGCGCTTATGCGGCGGTTCTGGGCGGTCTCGACGCTTTTGTCTTCACCGGCGGTATCGGAGAGCATTCGGCTTCGGTGCGCGCCGCCATCTGCCAAAAGCTCGCCTGGCTTGGCGCCGAATTGGATGCGGACGCCAACAGTGCGAATGAGGCAAGAATATCGTCGCCACAAAGCCGGATCTCGGTTTGGGTTGTCCCCACCGATGAGGAAGTCGTGATTGCCCGGCAAACACTGGCGGTTGTCGGTTCGGACTAAGTAGTTTCCGAGCCTACGCCGGACAAAAAGGCGACTTTATATCGCGAACGATGGCGGGTTTGACGCTGAGGCGTGGCTCCAGGCGTGGCATCGGTGCGCCGGAGTGAAACAAGAGCCCCGGCCGCGCGAACATTCTGGAGTCTTTCATGTCGGATGCGCTGTCGCCAGAGCTTCTCATGAAAATGAACGCCTATTGGCGCGCCGCCAATTACCTCTCGGTCGGCCAGATATATCTTAAGAGCAATCCGCTTCTGGAAACGCCCCTGACGCTTGCGGACGTCAAACCCAGACTGCTGGGCCACTGGGGGACCACGCCGGGCCTCAACTTTCTCTATGTTCACCTCAATCGGCTGATCAAAGAGAATGACTTGAACATGATCTTCATAGCCGGCCCCGGCCACGGAGGCCCGGGTGTCGCGGCCCAGACTTATCTTGAGGGCTCCTACACAGAACGCTACCCGGCGGTGGAGCGGAACAAGAACGGTCTCTACCGGCTATTTCGACAGTTTTCCTGGCCCTATGGCATACCGAGCCACGTCTCGCCCGAAACACCTGGCGCCATCCAGGAGGGTGGCGAGCTCGGCTATTCACTTGTCCATGCCTATGGCGCCGCCTTCGACAATCCAGATCTGATCGTCGCTTGTGTCATCGGGGATGGCGAGGCGGAAACGGGGCCCCTAGCCGCAAGCTGGCACTCGAACAAGTTCCTCAACCCAGCCCGCGATGGCGCCGTTCTGCCCATTCTGCACCTTAACGGCTACAAGATCGCCAATCCCACGGTATTGGCGCGGATCAGTCGCGGAGAGCTGGCGCAGCTTCTGCGTGGATACGGCTATGAACCCCATTTCGTGGAAGGCGATGACCCTGCGGTCATGCATCAAGGTCTCGCGGCCACGCTGGATAAGGTTCTTCGCAAAATTCAACGCCTACAAAAGAGCGCCCGATCTAAAGGGGCGTCGGGGCGGCCCCAACGTCCGATCTGGCCCATGATCGTCTTTGGCTCACCCAAGGGTTGGACGGGGCCGAAATTCGTTGACGGATTGCCGGTCGAGGGCACGTGGCGGGCGCATCAGGTGCCGATCACGGACCTCGAAAATCCGGAGCATCTTCGGTTGTTGGAATCGTGGATGAAGAGCTACGCGGCGCATGAGCTGTTTGATAAGGACGGTGCGTTTGTGGACGACCTTGCGGCGCTCGCGCCCACCGGGCATCGCCGCATGGGCTTCAACCCCCACGCCAACGGCGGGGAACTGCTTGTCGCCCTGTCTATGCCCAGCTTCCGCGACCACGCTGTCCTGGTTCCGGAACCTGGTGTGGCGAAGGCCGAAGCCACGCGCACCCTCGGGAAACTGCTGCGCGATGTCATGAAAGCCAATCTGGAAAAGCGGAATTTTCGGGTCTTCGGACCGGATGAGACCGCGTCAAACCGACTGGAAGATATCTATGAGGTGTCTGGCAAGGAATGGATGGCGCGCGTCGAGCCCAACGACACTGACCTGAGCGTTGATGGCAGGGTCATGGAAGTGCTGAGCGAACACCTCTGCGAGGGATGGCTGGAAGCCTATTTGCTCACCGGCCGTCACGGATTCTTCGCCTGCTATGAGGCGTTCATCCATGTCGTTGACTCGATGTTCAACCAGCACGCCAAGTGGTTGAAAACAAGCCGCACTATCCCCTGGCGCAAGCCAATCGCGTCGCTCAACTATCTGCTGACCTCCCACGTATGGCGCCAGGACCACAATGGATTTTCCCATCAAGACCCGGGCTTTATCGACCATGTCGCCAGCAAGAAGGCGGACGTTGTGCGGATCTATCTGGCGCCGGACGCCAACTGCCTGCTTTCGGTGGCGGATCATTGCCTAAGAAGCCGGGACTATGTGAACCTGATTATCGCGGGCAAGCAGTTGGAATGGCAGTGGCTGGATATCGACGCTGCCGTGCGCCACTGCACGGCGGGTATCGGCGTCTGGGATTGGGCGGGCCGCGGAGCGGATGACCCGGATGTGGTCATGGCCTGCGCGGGCGATGTGCCTACACTTGAGACCCTCGCCGCGGTGACCTTGCTGCGCGACTATGTTCCTGACATCCGCGTCCGTGTCGTCAATGTGGTCGATCTGTTGGCCCTTCAGCCCCGATCAATTCATCCACACGGCCTAGAGGGACAGGACTTCGACGCGCTCTTTACCAAGGATAGACCGGTCATATTCGCCTTCCATGGGTATCCGGCGATCATCCATTCGCTGACCTATGGGCGCACAAACCACGATAATATTCACGTGCGGGGTTTTCGCGAGGAAGGCACGACAACGACACCGTTCGATATGGTCGTCTTGAATAACCTTGATCGCTTCCAACTCGCGCTAGACGCCATCAAGCGGATTCCCCGGCTGCAAGCGCAGGTCGATGTGGCGACGGCGCGTTATTGGGAGACAATGGAGCGCCATAAACTCTATGTCAGCGAGCATGGAGAGGACATGCCGGAGGTCAAGAACTGGCGCTGGGCCCCCTGGAGCGACACGGATCATGCAGGTCGCGCCCATCCGCGCGGACGGCCGAAGCCTGTACACGCGACCCAGCGTTAGACGCGGCGTAGGAGCGCCCGCACTGTCCCCTTGGGCTAGGTATTTTCCGAGTCTACGGGCCGCGGCGAGGGCCGGCCTATACAGCCCCATGCAAACTGCCACGGGGCGGGCGGTCTTGGGCGCGGAGGATGCATGAACGATCAAGATCATGGAGAGCTGACGGACGCTCTTGAGATCACACACACCCAGCCGGCCGAGGTCAGGGCGGCGCCCAATGACATCTCGCTGGATCAGCTATGCGTCGACACCATCCGGACCTTGTCGATGGACGCGGTTCAGAAGGCCAATTCAGGGCATCCAGGGACGCCCATGGCGCTCGCCCCGGTCATTTACACCCTATGGCAGCGCTTCCTGCGATATGATCCTCGCCACCCCCACTGGCCCAACCGTGATCGGTTCGTGCTGTCCAACGGACACGCCTCGATGCTGCTTTATGCGATTTTGCATCTCACCGGCGTGAAGGCGGTAAGCGGGGGTGGGGAGACCCTCGACGAGCCAGCTGTGACAATCAACGACATCGAACAATTTCGCCAGTTTGGGAGCCGCTGCCCGGGGCATCCGGAATACCGTGTCACAACCGGTGTGGAGGTCACCACCGGCCCCCTCGGCCAAGGCTGCGGCAATAGTGTTGGAATGGCGATCGCCGAGCGCTGGCTGGCCCATAAGTTCAATGGTCCGGACCTCAAGGTCATCGATTACGATGTCTATGCCTTCTGCGGCGACGGCGACATGATGGANNCACCTCATGCTCGGGAATCTCTGCTGGATATACGACAGCAACCGCATCACGATCGAAGGCCACACCGATCTGGCTTTCAGCGACGATGTCGCGGCGCGTTTTCGCGCTTATGGCTGGAACGTCGAGCATGTTGGCGACGCGAACGACACGGGCCGCTTGGCCGAGGCGCTGGAAGCCTTCCGTCAGACCGATAGCGTCCCAACCCTCATCATCGTCGATAGTCACATCGGTTATGGCGCGCCTCATAAGCAGGATACCAGCTCCGCCCATGGCGAACCGCTTGGCGAAGAGGAGATCCGGCTTGCGAAACGTCAGTACGGGTGGCCGGAAGACGCCCACTTTCTTGTCCCCGACGGGGTCCGTGCGCACTTCGACGCCGGGATTGGCGAACGCGGTAAAGGACTTCACGCGAGATGGCTCTCGGACATGGAACGGCTTGGGACCGCTCACCCTGACCTCGCGGCGCAGTTTGCACGAATTCAGAGGGGCGAACTCCCGGATGGGTGGGGCGCGGACCTGCCCAACTTCCCCGCGGACCCAAAGGGACTCGCCACGCGGGAGTCGTCCGGCAAGGCTCTAAACGCGCTCGCGCAGGATTATCCCTGGCTGATCGGCGGCGCGGCAGACTTATCACCTTCCACAAAGACAGATCTGACGTTCGAGGGGGCGGGCAGTCTGGAGGCCGAAAAATACGGCGGGCGCAATCTCCACTTC
The DNA here is from genome assembly GCA_003136615.1 of Caulobacteraceae bacterium. Classification (GTDB taxonomy): domain Bacteria; phylum Pseudomonadota; class Alphaproteobacteria; order Caulobacterales; family Caulobacteraceae; genus Acaudatibacter. Next base: position 15,012 of record PLFA01000197.1, read on the forward strand.
GGGATTCGAGAACACGCCATGGGCGCCGTCGTCAACGGTCTGAATGCGTCAAACTTGCGGGCCTATGGCTCTACCTTTCTGATCTTCTCGGATTACATGAAGCCCGCAATCCGCCTCAGCGCTCTGATGGAACTCCCGGCGATCTATGTCTTCACCCATGATTCCATAGGCCTTGGCCAAGACGGGCCCACGCATCAGCCGATCGAGCAACTGATCTCTCTGCGTAGCATCCCGGGACTCATCACGCTCAGACCCAGCGACGCCAATGAGGTGGTCGAGGCCTGGCGAGTCATAGCCAACCTGAAGCGCCAGCCAGCCTGTCTCGTATTGAGCCGGCAATCCCTGCCCACCTTCGATCGCACCCTCTATGCCTCGGCCTCCGGCGTCGCTCGGGGGGCCTATGTAATGGCCGACGCGAAGCGGGGCGATCCAGAGATTATCCTGATCGGAACGGGTAGCGAGGTGGCGCTGTGCGTCGCGGCCTATGAGGTACTCAAAGACGAGGGCGTCGCGGCCCGTGTGGTCAGTATGCCTTCCTGGGAATTATTCGAACAACAGGACGAGGCCTATCGTGAAGGCGTCCTTCCGACGCGGGTCAGGGCGCGTGTGTCCGTGGAAGCGGCTTCCGTCATGGGTTGGGACCGATATGTCGGCGTCGGTGGCGCTAAGATCGGCATGCATGGGTTCGGCGCCTCCGCCCCGATCAAGGATCTGATGACGAGCTTCGGCTTTACCTTGGATAATGTGTTAGCCGCCGCGAAGGAACAACTCAGGCGCAGTGAGACATATGACGCATGAACCCTCTGGAGAAACTTGAAGCCTACGGGCAGTCGCCATGGCTCGACTACCTGACCCGTAGCCTCATGGAGAAGGGCGAACTGGCCCGGATGATTACCCGTGACGGCTTGAAAGGCGTCACCTCGAACCCATCGATCTTTGAAAAGGCCATCGCGGAAAGCGACGAATATGGGTCCGCGATCAAGGACTTCATGGCGGGGGGAGACCACGGCGTCGCCGAAATCTACGAGCACCTCGCTGTCGCTGACATTCGCGCGGCCGCGGATGAGCTTCGCCCTGTATATGACCAGACGCAGGGCAGAGACGGCTATATCAGCCTGGAATGTTCACCCTATCTCGCAAATGACACGGCGGCCAGCGTAGCCGAGGCCCGACGGTTGTGGGCGGCGGTGGGGCGCCCCAACCTGATGATCAAGACGCCGGCGACGCCAGCAGGCTTGCCCACGATCCGTGAACTTATTGGCCAAGGCCTCAATATCAACGTCACCCTGCTATTCTCGGTGGATGTCTATGCTGAGGTGGTGGCCGCTTATCTATCGGGTCTCGAGGACCTCGCCCGGGCGGGCGGCGACCTCTCAAAGGTGGCCAGCGTGGCCAGCTTCTTCGTCAGCCGGATAGACGCCGCGGTCGACAAGCGCTTGGACGAACTTGATAGCGAATCGGCCCGGGCCTTGAAAGGAAAGGCGGCGATCGCCAACGCCAAGCTGGCCTATGCGACCTATAAGCGGCTCTTTTCCGGACCGCGGTGGGCCGCGCTATCCGCCGCAGGGGCCAGAACTCAGCGGCTCCTGTGGGCGTCTACAAGCACCAAGTCACCCGCCTACAAAGATACCCTCTATGTCGACGCGCTTGTCGGGCGCGACACCGTGAACACCATGCCGCCCTCGACGATGGACGCTTATCGCGACCACGGCCACGCCAGCGCGGGCGCCGTCGAAGAACAGGTGGGCGCGGCGTCGGAGGCGCTGGCCGGCTTGAAGCGTCAGGGCATCGACCTGGCGGCAGTCACCACCGCGCTGCTGACCGAGGGCGTTCAGCAATTCGCGGACGCTTTTGACAAGCTGCTCGGCGCGGTCGCAAGCGAGCGACGTTCACATCTGAGCGGTGAACTCGCCAGCCTGGAGATATCAGCGGGAAGTCCCGAAATGAAGGCGGCCCTATCCAGTGAGTGCGAGGTTTGGCGCAAAGAGGGGCGCATCAGAAGGCTTTGGTCGGGCGATACGAATCTTTGGACGGGCAAGGATGAGGACCGGTGGGGCGGCTGGCTTGATATCGTCGCCACTGAACTCAACGAACCGCGCGAGCTTGAGGATTTTGCGAAATCCGTCCGCGAGGCTGAATTCGGCGACATCGTTCTTCTGGGCATGGGGGGATCCAGCCTCGGCCCCGAGGTGTTTGGAAAAACCTTCGGGCTTCAATCGGGTTGGCCCAGGTTCCAAATCCTTGACAGCACTGATCCCGCCCAGATCCAAGCCGTAGAGGATTCCGTTGATCTTTCGAATACGCTGTTCATCGTCTCCTCAAAGTCCGGCGGGACGCTCGAGCCGAACATCCTGCTGGACTATTTTTTCGCACGCGTTGTGGCGACGCGAGGCGCGGACGATGCGGGCGACTGCTTTGTGGCCATCACCGATCCGGGTTCGTCGTTAGAAAAGCGCGCCAAGGAGCTCGGCTTCTCACATGTCTTTCATGGCGCGCCGTCCATCGGCGGCCGCTATTCGGTCTTGTCCAAGTTTGGCCTGGCGCCCGCCGCGGCCATGGGAATTGAGGTTAACCGGCTACTTGAGTCAGCGTCCCTGATGGTTCGCTCCTGCGGTCCGGACGTCCCGCCTGCGGAAAATCCCGGGGTTCAACTTGGCGTCGCCCTGGGTGTCGCCGCCGCGCAGTTTGGGCGGGATAAAATCACCATCATCGCTTCACCGGGTATAGAAGACCTCGGCGCGTGGCTGGAACAGCTTTTGGCGGAGAGCACCGGCAAACACGGGCGGGGGCTCATTCCTCTGGCCAACGAACCTCTTGGGAGTCCTCAGGACTACGGCGCTGATCGTGTTTTCGCGTATCTGGAGCTGGACGGTCATTCGGATCCGGCGCAGCGCCTGGCCGTGGACGCGATAGAGAAGGCCGGTCACCCCGTCGCGCGCGTGGTTCTGCCGAACATATGGTGTGTGGGCCAGGAGTTCTTCCGGTGGGAGGTGGCGACCGCCGTCGCCAGCGCGATCCTTGGGGTCAATCCCTTTGATCAACCGGACGTGGAAGCCAGCAAGCAAAAAACCAGCGCCTTGATGCAGGCTTATGAGACGTCGCACGCCGCGCCAAACGACGAGCCTGTGTTCCGACAGAATGGGCTCGCACTCTATGCCGACCCTCGAAACGCCGAGGATCTGGGACGTCACAATTCACTAGCCGGCTATTTGAGGAGCCATTTCGGCAGGGTCCAGGCGGGGGATTACGTAGCGCTTCTGGCCTATATTGATCGCAACGCTAAGCATGAGCGCATCCTCACGGACATTCGGGCCTGCGTGCGCGACAAAACCGGAGCGGCCACCTGCCTGGGCTTTGGGCCCCGCTTTCAGCACTCGACGGGCCAGGCCTACAAAGGTGGCCCCAATACGGGGGTCTTCCTGCAGATCACCTGCGACGATCAGAGGGATCTGGAAGTGCCCGGGCATTCCTACAGCTTTGGCGTGGTCAAAGCCGCTCAGGCGAGTGGCGATCTTGACGTGCTGGTGGAACGCGACCGCCGCGTCCTGCGTATCCACCTGAAGGATCTTGATGCCGGGCTGACAGACTTAGCCCACGCCGCCAAGGCGGCGCTTCAATAGCCTTTGTCCGTCCAGGGAGCGCCACGTATGCAAATCGCCATCATCGGCCTGGGCAAGATGGGCGGCTCCATGGCGCGCCGCCTCCTGAAGGCGGGACACGACTGCGTGGTCTTTGATCGCGACGCCAAGACGCGCGAGGCGCTGGCGAAAGACGGCGCCACGGCCGCCGCATCGACATCGGAGCTCGTCGGATTACTGGAGAAACCACGTCTCGTGTGGCTGATGCTCCCGGCGGGGGAGCCGACGGCGTCAAAGGTGCATGAACTGGCTGGTCTGCTGGAGGCCGGCGACATCATCATCGACGGAGGCAATTCCTTCTACAAGGACGACATCCAACGCGCGGGGAGCCTGGCCGAAAAAGGTATCCGCTATGTTGACTGCGGCACCTCGGGCGGCGTCTGGGGCGTGGAACGCGGCTACTGTATGATGATCGGCGGGCCGAAGGACGCCGTTGATCATCTCGATCCAATCTTCGCGGCTCTGGCGCCCGGCCTCGGCGATATCGCCCGCACCCCGAACCGGAAGTCTGGCGATACGCGCGCTGAACGCGGCTACATTCATGCGGGCCCCTCCGGCGCGGGGCACTTTGTCAAAATGGTCCACAACGGCATCGAGTACGGCCTGATGCAGGCCTATGCCGAGGGTTTCGACATCCTCCGAAACAAGGACTCGGAGGATCTGCCCGAAGCCGAAAGGTATGAACTGAACCTGCCGGATATTGCCGAGGTCTGGCGGCGGGGCAGCGTTGTTTCTTCCTGGCTGCTCGATCTCGCCGCGTCGGCTTTGGCCAAAGACCCCCGCCTCGCCACCTTCTCCGGCTTTGTACAGGATTCAGGCGAGGGACGGTGGACCGTTGAGGCGGCCATTGAAGAGGCGGTGCCCGCGGAGGTCATTACCTCCGCTCTGTATGCCCGGTTCCGATCTCGCAAAGACCACACTTTTGGCGAGAAAATGCTGTCGGCGATGCGCTTTGGCTTTGGTGGGCATGTGGAGGGGCAAGAGCCCATAGATCCCCAACCAAAGCCGGCGTCCGGACAGGCGCAAGCCAAGACAACACGGGCGGCCTAGCGCCATGGCTGATGATAGGCCGATGCCATCGCAAAGCGGCGCCGGCGCGCAGGCTGCCTCCACCCCGAAGTCGGGAAAACGCCAAGCCGTGAAACCAGCCGAGCCCTGCGCCATTGTTCTGTTTGGCGCCACGGGTGACCTGGCTAATCGGTTGGTGATCCCAGCGCTCTATAATCTGTCGCGCGCCGGCATGCTGCCAGAGACGTTTGAACTGATCGGGGTCGCCCGTGCGGAAGGCACGGCGGAAAGTTGGTGCGACGCGCTTTATGCGGCGCTGAAAAATGACGTTCGAAATCCCGCCTCCGCCTTCAACATTGACCACATCGACAAAACGGCCTGGGACCGTCTGGCAAACGGTATCAGCTATGTCTGTGGCGATGCGACCCACCCTGATCTCCACGCCAAGCTAAGTGAGGTGATCGACGGGGTGGCCAAGCGCCAGGGCGGCGGAGGCAATATCATTTTCTATTTGGCGGTCGCCGACCAGCTCTTTGGCCCCGTGATCGAACAACTTGGCCACGCGAAACTCACGCAGCAGCCCGAGACCAAAGGCGGCAAACGCCGGGGCTGGCGCCGCGTGATCATTGAGAAACCCTTCGGACACAGCCTGGATTCCGCCCGTGAGTTGAACGGCAATATCAGGCGCAGTCTGCAAGAGGACCAGATATTTCGGATCGACCATTTTCTCGGCAAGGATACGGTCCAGAGCATTATGGCGTTCCGGTTTGCCAACGGCCTGTTCGAACCGATCTGGAACCGTGATCGGATCGACCACGTGCAGATCACCGTCGCCGAAAGTCTCGGGGTGGAGGGGCGCGGCAAGTTCTATGAGGCCACGGGCGCCCTGCGTGACATGGTGCCCAATCACGTCCTTACTCTGTTGTCGCTCGTGGCCATGGAGCCGCCGGTGGGCTTTGACGCCGCCTCCGTGCGGACGAAGCGAGCCGATGTCTTTGAGGCCATGCCACAGGTCGATCCGAGCCGCGCCGTGCGGGGCCAATATCTAGCGGGCGAGGTTCTTGGGAAGACCGCCAAGGCCTATCGCCACGAACCGGATGTGGCGCCGGACTCTCGCGTTGAAACCTTCGCCGCCATTCAGTTCGAGATCGACAATTGGCGCTGGGCGGGCGTGCCATTTTACGTGCGAACCGGAAAACATCTGCCGCGCCGGCTCACGGAAATCGCTATCTGCTTCAAGCAGGCGCCCTATGCGGCCTTTCAGTCGACCCCGGTGGACGCGCTGCGGCCTAATTGGCTTGTCCTCAGCATCGCGCCCGACGAGGGAATTTCCCTGCAGTTCGAGGTCAAACGACCCGGCCCCGTGGTGGATCTCGCGGCGGTCAAAATGGATTTCCACTATAGCGAGTGGTTCACCAAGGAGCCGAATGTCGGCTACGAGGTGCTGATCCGCGACGTCATGCTGGGCGATCAAACCTTGTTCATGAGCGCCGATATCGTGGATCAGGGATGGCGGATCGTGCAGCCCGTGTTGGACGCCTGGGCGGCGGATGAGGCCGATGTGCCGGGCTATGCTTCAGGCCGCGATGGGCCTCGGGCGGCCGAGGATCTACTCAAACGGGACGGACGAAGCTGGCGTCCGATCGCGGAGTCGGCGGAAACCTCATGATGAACAGCCAGCGCGACATCCGTCTTTTGTTGAGCGATGTCGACGGGACGCTCGTCACGAAGGACAAAATCCTTACGGCAGCCACCCTCGCCGTGGGCCGGGAGTTGCGGGAGGCCGGCGTCGCCCTGGCTATCACCAGCAGTCGGCCGCCACGCGGGCTTGCGATGTATGTCAAGCCGCTCGATCTCAAGCTTGCGATCGCGGGCCTCAACGGCGGACTTATCGTTGATCCGGATTTCACCGTGATTGAGAGCCACACACTCGACCTCCCAACCGCGAAGCGGGCCGTGGAGATCCTTCTGCATAACGGGCTTGGGGTTTGGATCTACACCCAGGATGATTGGTTGATCACCGATGCGGCGGGGCCGCATGTGGCGCGGGAGGCCTGGATTCTGCAGTTTGAGGCCAAGGTGGTCTCGGCCTTCACCGACGAACATCTCTCACAAGCGATCAAGATCGTTGGCGTGTCCGACGATCACGCCCGCGTCGCCTCCTGCGAGGCCTTGGCGGGCAAGGATTTGGCGGATTTGGCGAGCGTCGTGCGATCGGAAGATCATTTTCTCGATGTGACGTCCCCTGAGGCCAATAAAGGCGCCGTGGTGGGCGCTTTATCCAGGCTTCTGAACATTCCGACCCAGTGCATCGCAACCATCGGCGACATGCCCAATGACGTATCGATGTTCCTTAAGAGCGGCCTCTCCATCGCGATGGGAAATGCCAGTGACGCCGTAAAGGCCAAGGCGATCAAGGTCACGGACACCAACGAGAACGATGGCTTTGCCAAGGCCGTCCGCAAATTCGTGCTCGGAACGGTCGCGGCATGACCGCGCGAATTGACGAGATTCTGAGTTGGTATGGCGCCGACAATCCGGGGACTCTGACCAATCTCGCGCGCCTCCTCAACCATGGCCGTCTGGGCGGAACGGGGAAGCTCGTGATCCTCCCCGTCGACCAGGGTTTTGAACATGGTCCCGCGCGTTCCTTTGCACCCAATCCTCCGGCCTATGATCCCCGCTACCACTTCGAATTGGCGATCAGCGCCGGATGTAATGCCTATGCGGCGCCGCTCGGATTTTTGGAGGCCGGCGCGCGCGAGTTCGCCGGCCGGATACCGCTCATTCTGAAGGTCAATGACGATGACGTCCTCTTCGCGGAGAAAGACCCCAATCAGGCTCTGACCGCCAGCGTTGCGGACGCCCTGCGCTTGGGCTGCAGCGCCATTGGTTTCACCATCTATCCGGGCTCGGCCCACCAATTGGAGATGTTCGGCCAGCTGCGCGCCTATGCGGAAAACGCCAAGCGCCACGGCTTGGCGGTGGTTGTCTGGTCCTATCCGCGGGGCTCGGATCTGACAAAGGCGGGCGAGACGGCGATCGATGTCATCGGGTATGGCGCACAGATCGCCGCACAACTCGGCGCTCACATTATTAAGGTGAAGCTTCCCACGGAGCATATTGAGCAAGACGCCGCGCGGGCGGTCTATGACGCGCAACACATCCCCATCGGCACTCAGGCGGAGCGCGTCAGACACGTCGTCGACTGCGCCTTCGCCGGCCGTCGAATCGTCATTTTTTCAGGAGGCGCCGCGATCTTCGATAACGACAAGCTTCTTGATGAAATCCGCGCGATCCATGCCGGCGGTGGGTTCGGTTCGATACTNNTAAGCCGCGCATGACCCTGACCGGCGCCAGCATCAAGCTGGAGGTGAGCAGCAATCCCGGCGCCCTGGCGGATCGAGTCGCCGCGTGGCTCTTGGATCTAGCCCTCGCCAAAACCGGCGCCTTCTCCATCGCCCTTTCGGGGGGATCGACGCCCAAAGCGCTTTATCAACGGCTCGCACAGCCGCCATATCGCGACGCGTTCCCGTGGGCCCGCACTCACCTTTTTTGGGGCGATGAGCGGTTCGTTCCCCATGGCGATCCTCTGAGCAATTATCGGATGGTGGACGAGGCGCTGATCTCGGATGTCCCCATACCGGCCGCGAACATCCATGCCGTTGGGACCGAAGGCCTCACGCCGGAAGAGGCCGCGCGCGCTTATGAGAGAGATCTGAAATCCTTCTATGGCGACGACAGTCTGGACGCCGCCCGACCCTTATTTGAGGTGACCTTGCTAGGACTTGGGCCTGACGGCCACACAGCGTCGCTGTTTCCCAACACCGACGTGCTCAAAGAGAGAGATCATTGGGTCGCGGCTGTGATCGGGGCGAAATCAGAAGCGCGCATCACCCTGACTTATCCGGCTCTGGAGAGCAGCCGCAACACCGCGTTTCTGGTGGAGGGCGCGGAAAAGCGCGCGATCTTCGCGAGGCTTTTGGCGGGAGATCAGAGCCTGCCCGCGGGACGCCTTCGTCCCGAAGGGACACTACACGCATTTGTCGATGATGATATCATTGAGCACGCGGCCTGAACTCAGAATTCAGCGCTGGCCCTCATGCCAAAGACCGCCGCATCCTTGATGTTGGACTGGGCGTTGGGCTGGAACACGTATTGGAAGTCCGGCTGCAAACTCAGACCCCGGGAGACGTGAATCTTATAGTTCGCTTCCAAGACCTCTTCGTGAGTCTGAACGCCGGTGGCGCTATTGGACAGGGGCAGGCCAAGTGTGTCCTCCACCGCCTCGACGTCGCCCAGATGGCCGCTGACCTTCACATAGGTGTAGAGCAGGGAGATGGTGTCGCCGGGCCTTTCTTTCCAGAAACCCCCATCGATAACACCCGCGAAATATTGGTCCGCATAAGCTGTGTTCCTAGGGTTATTGGCCACGAGCCCGGCGAGCAGGATGACGCCGTTGGTGTCGCCCTTGCCATGGCGCCAGATCATCTGGTCGCCGAGAGCCCAGGCCTGAGTACTGCCCGTGCGAAAGCGATTGGCGTAGCCGGGGACGCCGGCGGCGGCGAGGGCGTTGGCGAAATCCTTGTAACCCGAGGAGGTGTCATAGCCGACGCCGATCTTGTAATGGCCGGGGAGGGCGTTTGGGCCGAGCTTCGGAGTCCACCCCAATTCGAGAGGTAGGTAAACGCCACTATCTTGAGAGGTGTTGAAGTCAAATCCGCTGCGATAGTATTTGTCGGTATAAAGCCCCTGATTGACGGCATAGACGCCGACCTTGATATAGGTGGCATCTGTCGGCTTGATGCGAATCCGGGCGGCCCAGACCGCATCTGGAAAAGCGCTATGACCAATATCGCCACCGGGAAGCGCCTTGGGGTCCCCGCAGAGATCGTTGTTCATGTAGCTGCAATAGAGCGATGAGCTGGCGAAATCATTCTCCACGTTCATCCGGCCTGCGGCGAAATCAAACTTGCCGTTCAAAAGGGTCTCCTCCCCATAGAAGGAGACAAAGTGGACGCCCGCATCGCCCCCAGAACCATAGACCTCCTGCACCGGCAGGAGATTGTCGCCGAACAAGCTGCTATCGCTGCTGCCGGAGCGGTTCACGAGGATGAGATGGGTGGAAAAACCGGTGATGCCGGCGAGGCGTTCCCAGTTGATATCCAGGTCAAGGCCGACCTGGTTGGCGAAGGTCGCGCCCTGCCTCACCCCGCCGCTGACATTGCCCGCGAACTCGGAAACGGCGTTCAGTTGAAGGTTGATACCCCGGCTGACCAAGTCGGTCTGCAGGCCGTCCCAATCACCAAAAATGCGTTCAACCGGCGCATGATCAATGGCCTGGGTGGGCGGCTGAGTAGGGCTGGAGGCGGCCTGAGCCCACACGCTGGGGCCCGCCCAGACTACAAGAAGACCCGCGGCGAGAGCCACGTTTGTGCGGAATTCCATAGGATAGGGCGCCTTCGGCCAACCAGATAGAAGACCTAACAGCTCGAATTCTTGTGGGTGATACCGTCGGAAACTACCTAGTCCGCCGCGCTCGCGCCTTGGCAAAGCCCCCGGCAAGGCGTCCTCCTAGGTACATTCCGAGGCTGCGGCGTCCTTTCAGAATCTGTCATCAAGATCGGCCGGCGACCGGAACGGGGAGGGCGGCGGTTCTTTTTCACAAGGTAGGATCACTGCATGGTGTCCCCCACGATCACGGCCCGCTCCCCGGACGTTAAGCCGCGCGCACCGGCTCAGTCGCTTACGCCTTGGCTGTTTGTCGTCCTCGTGGTGGTGCTCTTCGCTGGGGGCCTGTTTGGCTACGACCAAGGCGTGATTTCGGGCGCCTTGGCCGGGATCAAATCGACCTTCTCCTTAAGCCTATTGATGATTCAGGTTGTCACGAGCTGGGTCACACTCGGCGCTCTGGTCGGTTCGTTGATCGCCGGAGAACTCGGTGACCGGCTTGGTCGCAAGCGCACCGTGCTTATCGCCGGCGCCCTTTTTACCTTAGGCGCGGCCATCCAGTGGCTGGCGCCCGCCGCCTGGGTGCTGGTGGCCGGCCGTTTNNTACCAACTCGCCATCACCGTCGGCATCTTCCTGGCCTATTTGGTCAATGACGCGCTCTCGGCCAGCGCCAATTGGCGCTTAATGCTGGGTCTGTCGGCCATTCCCGGTTTGGCCCTGTTCGTGATCGCGCTCGTCGCGCCGGAATCGCCGCGCTGGCTGATGATCGTAAATCGGCGCTCGGACGCGGAGACTGAGACACGGAAAGTACAGCCTGAGATCAATGTGAATGAACGGCTCAATTCGATCGCTGAGACCATCAGCAAGGAGGGCAAGAAGGCCTCCTGGGGCGAAGTCTTTGGCAAGGAGTGGCGCCGCCCGCTCCTGATCGCGGTGGGCTTGGCGATTTTCCAGCAGATCACCGGGATCAACGCAATCATTTACTACGCCAACCAGATATTTGCCTCGGCCGGCTTCGCCACGGAAACCTCCAGGTCAACCATGACGCTGTGGGCAATTGGCGGGGTGAACGTGCTGTCCACATTCGTGGCCATCGCCTTCATTGATCGTGTCGGACGCCGTAAGCTGCTTTTAACGGGACTTATTGGCATGGCCGTCAGTCTTGTTGTCGTGGGAACAGCGTTTCACTTCATGGCCCCGACACTCAAGGGCGCCGGGGGCCTCACGATCACGGGAATTGTAACGGTTGTGGCCCTTATCGTGTTCATCGCGTCATTTGCCTTCTCACTCGGGCCGGTGGTCTGGACAGTGATCAACGAGGTGTTCCCCGCTCATATCCGCGGCCGCGGCGTTGCACTGGCGACAGCGATCAATTGGGGGTCGGCCTATATTGTGGCGCAGTTCTTCCTCTCCTTGGTCCATGGGATAGGAAGCCCCATGACCTTCTGGCTCCTTGCGTTATTTTGTGTACTTGGCTGGATCTGGATCTTCCTGCGCGTGCCAGAGACCAAGGGACTGACCCTGGAAAAGATCCAGGCCATGTGGGCGGATAAGGCCTGATGCTTCTCGCCGGTGATATCGGCGGCACCAGCATCCGCTTGGCCCTGGTTTCGGCCAAGGGCGGGCCGCGAAAATTTCTGTTCGAAAAGGAGTTTCGAAGCGCCGACTATGAGGGGCTTCAGCCGGCCATCGAGGCGTTCTTGGCCACGGCCGAGGGCACGCCGACATCCGCCTGTATCTGTGTCGCCGGCCCCGTGCTCGATGGCCACGCCCGCTTAACAAATTTGCCCTGGGAGCTCGATGAAGACGCGCTTCGCCAGGGTCTCGGCCTTAAACAGGTTCACCTGATCAATGATCTGAAGGCCATAGCCCATGCAGTCCCGAGTCTTGAGCCGGTGGAGCTGGTTGAGATCAACGCGGGCAAAGCTGTCAAGCAGGGGGCGATTGCGGTCGTGGCGCCGGGCACGGGCCTTGGCGAGGCCTTCCTGATCTGGGATGGAAAGACCTATCTGCCTTGCGTCTCTGAAGGCGGACACGCCGATTTCGCGCCCACCAATGCCTTTCAAGCCGGCCTTTTGGCTTTCCTGACCGGCCGTTTTCGCCGAGTCGCTTATGAGCGCGTTTGCTCAGGCTCCGGTCTGCCCAACATCTATGACTATGCGCGCTCCCTCGATCCCGCATCCGAGAGCGAGGCTTTCCGCGCCGCCTTGCTGGAGGCCCATGACCGCACGCCGCTTATCCTCGAAGCCGCCGTGAAGGACGAGACAACCAATCACCTGGCGGCCGAGGCTCTGAGAGTTTTCATCGACATCCTCGGCGCGGAGTCGGCCAACTTGGCCCTGAAGGTCCTGGCGACGGGCGGTGTTTACCTTGCGGGCGGCCTGCCGCCCCGACTGATCCCGCAACTTCAGGACGGCGCATTCATGCGCGCTTTCACGGCCAAAGGGCGATTTGCCGGCCTTCTGCAGAATGTGCCGGTTCACGTCGTGACGATCAACGCCGCTTTGCTGGGCGCCGCCATCTTCGGGCTCGAACAGGCGCGCGCGGGCTGACGGCTGCAAGCGGTCATCGCCGCGCCTGAGGGCGCGCGAACAAAAGATATTTTTTCTTTTCGACGGCCTAAGGAAGTTTTATGTTGCGGCGGTCAGAAGGAGATCGCGGTGCCGTTTGAGCTGTCTCACGAACTGAAAGCGGCCCACGAGCGCGACTCTCTGGCCAGGCAGGATTTTGTCTCCAGCCTGAGAGGCTACATCCTCAACGACATGGCCGCCGGGATGAAGGCGCGTTTTGAGGACGAGGTCGAACCCGCTCTTGTTCGCAGCCTTGGTCGCGCCGTTCAATCGCAGGACGAAGTCCATGCCGCGATGCGCAAGGACACCTATTTCAAGTTCTACAGCTCTGTTCGCTATAACGCCCAGGAAATGGTGTGGCGCGCGGTGATCCCGGGCGTCGAGGCGGCGCTGCCGGATCTGTCGCGCCAGATCGACCGGCTGTCATCGCATGGCGGCGGCTCGCTAAGCCTTAACCCCGATCTTGATATCCCTGAGAACGTCGCGGGCCTCGACGTGCATCTCATGCCGGGCGGCTACGCCAACACCGAAACAGCGGCGGCGGGCGCCGTCTACGACAATGGGCTGGCTGTCTTCTCCGCCGGTTTCATGGGGCCGAACCTCGACGATATCGGGCTCTCGATGTCGAACTATGTGAAGCGCCGCTTCCCCGATTTTCACCCCGCGCGAATTCTCGATTGCGGCTGTACGGTGGGCCACAATGCGGCCGCCTGGGCCCAGACCTTCCCGGATGCGGAGGTCCATGGGATCGATGTTTCAGCCTCCGTGCTTCGCTACGCCCATGGTCGTGCTCAGAGCCTTGGCCTGCCGGTCCACTATCATCAGATGGACGCCACGGATCTCGCGTTTGAGGACGCCTCTTTTGATGTGATCTTTACCTCGATGTTCCTGCACGAGCTTTCCCTGAAGGACATCAAAGCGTTCTTTGTCGAAGCGCACCGGGTCCTGCGACCGGGCGGCCTGCTGATCAATATGGAGCTGCCGCCAAACCAGGAGTTGGAGCCTTACGATCAGTTCTACCTCGATTGGGACTGCTATTATAACAAGGAGCCCTTCTACCGGGCTTTCCGCGATCAGAATCCTGAGGACCTGATTGTGGCGGGCGGCTTCGCGCGTAGCGACTACTTTAGGTTCACGGTGCCGCAGTTTTCGTTCACCGACGAGGACGCCTTCATCGCCGCCGTGAATGCGCCGCCAAGCTTTGACGGGGAGACGGGGCGTCTCAGCGCCAGCTTGAACTGGTTCGGATTCGGCGGCTGGAAGGCGAAGATCTAGGTTTGTCCCAAACATTGGACTCGGCCGCGCCACGCCTGCCGGTTGACGCGGAAGGCCGTCGCCCGGCCTTTTTCGCCGAGGACGGCGTCGATCAGTTGGTGACCATGGTTCTGGAACTGGCCACGGAATTATGGGTGCTCCGTGAGCGAGTCTTCGTGATTGAGGCGGTCGCTGATCGACATGGTCTGCCACTTAAAGCAGAGGTGGAGACCTACGCCATCTCGGAGGCCGAGCGGGCCAAGCTGGAAGGCATGCGCGTAACCATGATGGGACAGCTGTTCCGCACCCTGAATCGCGATCATCGCCCGGTAGATGCCGACGGGAAGGCCTAGGCGGCTGCAGGCGCCCCACGTTCCGCATCCGTCCTGCGTGGCAAGGCGACAAGCAGTAACCCGCTGGCAAAGAGCGCCGGGACGATGACCAGGCTTAACCCCTCGGCCCAGCCGACATGGTCGACCGCCAAGACCGCGATAACGGGAAAGGTCATAAATCCCGCGCTGATCGCGGCTGATCCGCTGACGGCGGCGGCCGTGGCGCGCAGCTCTGGCGGAAACAACTCCAGCAGATAGATAATGAGAATGGCGCTGGATCCATAGAAGAAGAAGGTGGTCACGCCAAAGGCGACGACATCGGCGGTAAACGATCGTGGCAGCCAGAGTGTGGCCAAAAACGCCAAGCCGCCCATCCAGACCCAGGTGACGGCGGTGTCTCGCCGTGTCAGCCACCGATCACTCACCAGAGCGGCCGCTATATAGCCGAACATGCCCACGCCATAGGACGCGCCGACAATCCGCGCCGCGTCAGCCGGCGAATAGCCCCTGACCACGTGAAAGAAGGCGGGCATGTAGAAGATGGATCCCCCCGCCGCGCCGCCATAGAAGAGGAACGCCAGGGCGCTAAGGATTGTAACGACGCGATATTTTCTACCAAAAACAGACTTCAGGGGCGCCGAGAGCGCAACACCCGTTTGCGCTTCCAACGGCCGCGGGCGGGCGAACGGCGACATGGCGAAATAGATGACGACCGCGAGAGGCGCCACGGCGAAGGCCACCAGGAAGACAGGGCGCCAACCCGCGCGCGCCATGATAGGCGCGGCGAAGACGGAGGCGACGAACCAGCCAAACGGATACCCGCATTGCAGAACCGCCAGGAGTAGCGCGCGCAGGCGCGGCGGCGCGCGCCCGGCGACCATGGCGTTGGTGATGGGCGACAGTGCGGCGCTAAATCCCGCGCTGGCCACCCGCAGCGCGCCAAAGATTAGGGCGCTGGGCGCAAAGGCCTGGAATCCGACCAGCACCGCGGAGATCGCCAGGCAGAGGGGGAGGGTGACCCTGGGCCCCCAACTATCGGTGAGAACGCCGATGGAAATACTGGCGATGATCCCAAAGGCGAAGGAGGCCGAGATGATGAAGCTGATGCGGTTGAGATTGATATTCAGGGACGCCATCAACTCCGGGATCGCGTAGCCAAATAGGGATTGGTCCATGTTGGCCAAAGCCCAGGCTACAAAGGCGATGGCCAAGGCCGCCCAAGGCACAAGGGCAAGATCATCATTCAGAGCGGAAGAGCGCGCCATTTTGGCCGAATGTCCTTTCGTCGCTCGCGATGAAACGAACATAGAAGGCTTGTTTGGCGCGGCAATCGAAAGCCCAGCTTTTGAGCGCACGGCGCCCCCGACGCACGTTTTGCGGCTGAACGGTGCTATAGACCGGGGCAATATCTGTCCGCCCCTTTGCTGAAGGCGGGGTTACACCTCTGGCTGGGATTAGGATCTCGCGTGGAGATTAAACAGCTTAAACGCTTGCTCACCGTCATTGAGCGCGGCAGCCTCGCGGCCGCTGCGCCGCATCTGGGCCTGACGCAACAGGCGCTCGGCTCCAGCATCGCCAATCTTGAGAAAGAACTGGGTGTCGCGCTCTTTGATCGCGGCCCGGGCGGCGTCACCACACCGACCGCCTATGGCGCCATGCTGGCCCAACACGCCCGCGCCATTCTGGCCTCCGCCACGCGCGCCGAAGAGGAGTTGGCGGCGTTTCGCGACGCTCGGGGTGGCAGCGTCCGGCTTGGGGTCGGGGAGAGCGTCGCTCCCGATGTGATCGCGCGAGCTGTCCGCGAGCTGCATATCTCTCGTCCGGACGTAAGGATCACACTGTTCGAGGACTACTCCGAGATCCTCCTGGAGCGGCTCGCCCAGGGGCAGATCGACTTCATCGCCGGATCTGACGATGGCAGCCTGGATGGCGAACTCCTGCGAACACCGCTTTACACATGTCGCGACGTCATTGTGGTGCGCTCACGCCATCCCCTGGCGGGACGAAAGGGGTTGAAACTCGCCGACCTCCAGCCCTTCACCTGGATGGCTCCTCATTCGCGTCCCTCCGACGCTAAGGTCATCGCCCAGGCCTTCGAGCGGGCCGGTCTTGCGCCGCCCAGCCATTTCATCTGGACCGACGCGCCGATCGTCGGTGCGCAGCTCCTCTTGATGGATGACTTCATCTTCATGACCTCTCCGGCCATGGTGTCGGACGCCATCGGCCTAGGGCAAGAGGCCATCGTCAAACTCGATATCGACGATCCGTCCGTCGAACGTCGGGCCAGCCTGACCTATCAGGCGGTTACAAGGCTCAATCCATCGGCCATGCTGCTCATGGACATGATCAAGACCAGCGCGGCGCAATATGTCCGAGAGGCGCGCCATCCCATTCAACTCTGGACCGCCGACGCCGCATAAGCGTCAGATCCTCAGAACTTGACGTCGAACTTCACGTCCCAGCGGCCCGGCTCGTTATAGTACTTGTAGCCGAACAGGTAGGTGATGCCGTAGTCCTCCATCGTACAATTACGGCACTCGGCCGTGATGGACCAGTTCTTACCCTCAGGCTGGAACATGAGGCCGACGTCGAGCAGCGCGTGTGAATCGATGAGTCCCGCGCCGAGTCCCGCCGTGCTCACCTGTTCACGGGCGGTCCACTGAACGCCGATATTCGGCGTCAGGCTGAAGTGGGAAAACACCCACTCATAGGACGCATTGATCGCGGCGGTGACCGGCGGAACATAGGTCGGCTGAGCAAGGTGACCGCCGAGATTTACGATGCCTTGACCGCAATTGGCATTGGCGGCGCCGGGGGCGGCGGCGCATTCGGCTTGCTGAAGCTTAACCGCCGCGCTGGGGTCGTAATAGGAAGAGTCCATCAAGCCGACATTGGCGCTCAGTGTCAGGTGCTCGACCGGACGCCAAGAGGTGTCGAACTCAGCGCCGTAAGCGTACAGGTTCGCGGCGTTGGTGGTGACAAAACTCGCGGCGATGACGTTATCCGAAAGCAATTGATACTTGCTGACATCCTCATAGAACGCCGTCGCATTGAAAGTCAGCTTGTGGTCGGGCGTCTGGTAGCGAAAGCCCGATTCATAGGACCAGACCGTTTCCGGCGCGAAATTATTGAAGGTGGCGGCCGAGAACGCAAGGCCGTTCCAGCCGCCTCCCTGGAAGCCCCGGGTGGCCGAGGCGAAGACCATGAGATCGGGGTCGATCTGGTAATCCAAAGCGATGCGGGGCGTGAATTCATTCGCCTTCAGCTTGGTCAGAAAGCCCGCTTCATTGATCTGGGCGGTGGTAAAGCCCGCGCCAGGCGCATTGGGCGTGGCGTCAAGGTTCTTCACCTCGTGGGTGAAGCGACCACCGAGTGTCAGGGTCAAAGCGTCGGTGATCTTATAGTCGCCCTGGGCATAGGCGGCGATAGACGTGGTTTGGTTCCTGGTGAACTCATCTCCCAGAGGGAAGGGAAGATTGGCCAATCCAAACAGCGGGCCGAGATTCGCGACAGCGCCGAAATTGTCGTCGTTGGTCTCGAAAAGATAGAAGACGCCCGTGGTGTATTTAAACCGGCTGCCTATGTCGCCGCTCCACTTGATCTCCTGGGAATACTGGTAGCTGCGCAGCTCCTGCGCGAGCGCGAATTGGCCCGTTGATCCCTCGTCGAAGGGCACAGCCGGGCCGAGCGCGGAATCCGGGAAATCCACGCCCAAGGCCTGGCTGAGGCCACGGAAACCGGTAATGAAGTTCAGGGTCCCGGCGCTGAAGTCTGCCTTGATATTGGAGGCAAAGCCCCAGCTCGCGACCACCACGCCTTGACCGAGCTTGCCCTTTTCACCAGTCAAATAGGGTTCCAGCGCTCCTGGCGTGGTGCTGTAACCGCTCAACGACACACGGTCGCTGCCGTCGATGCCGCCGTCGCCAGGCTGGTTCAGAACATTGGCGGCATTGTTGTGCGCGTAATCCGCGCTGAGGTCCCACTCCACATTGCTAAGCCCCGCCGGTTTGATCGTGACGGCTTCGCGCAAACCATAGTCGTGGGTCGCGTTGAGCTTGTTGCCGGTTGTGGTGTCCTCGACATAGCCATTATCGGTGATGCCATAGACGGAGAAACGCGTCTTGACCTGATCATTCACCGGCATGTTCACCGAAGCGCTGCCGAAGAAACGACCATAGGAGCCGTAGCCAAGCTCAGCCGAGCCGCCGAACGTATCGGCGGGCTTCTGAAGGGTTACCAGAATCGCGCCGCCCGTGGAGTTCCGGCCAAAAAGCGTGCCCTGCGGACCCCGCAAGACCTGGATGTTATCAACACCGAACAGGGCCATGTTGTTGGCGTTCTGCCGGCCGATATAGATATCGTCGACATAGGTTCCGACCTGCGGATCAAAAGTCGGAAAAGACTGCGTCTGACCAAGGCCACGTATGAAATAGACGTTGGCCGAGCCCTGGCCGACATTGTTGGCCGCAAACATGTTTGGAACGATCCGCGCGATATCCATGGTCGTGGAGATGTGATCCGTCGCCAGGTTCGCCGCCGACAGGGCGGTCACGGCGATGGGCACGCTCTGCAGGTTCTCTGAGCGACGCTGAGCCGTGACGATCACTTCACCCACCGCGGCGGCGGGAGTCGGGGAGGGCGAGGTCGTCTGGGCGAGCGCGGGAACGGCCGCCATAGCCGCCGCGGACGCGGTCAGAAAAAGCTTGAAGCGTGAAACCATAACCAGCCCCCGACGGATTTTCATTTTAACACTTGAATGAAGGATTTATGTTTATCCAGCCTGAACCGTCGCGCAATAGCCGGTCTCATTTTTTGGCCGCGGAA
>PLFA01000115.1:0-638 GCA_003136615.1 Caulobacteraceae bacterium
AGGGCCTTGAGGGCCGGCTGCTCGGCGAGGTCCCGGACGATCTCAACGCCGGCCTTGAGGGCCCGGCGGTCCTCGGCGCTCGCCAGATAATTGCCGAAGATGGCGGGATCGGCGAAGGGGTCGGCGGATTTGAGCGCGATGCGGCCGCGACTTTCGGGCCGAAGCTGGCAGATATGGACGGTGAACCCATCCTTGGCCGCGGGCTGCTTGCCGTGATCCTTCATGATGGCGAGGACGCAGTGAAGCTGGAGATCGGGGCGATCGAGGTCCGGGCGGGATTTCAGGAAGGCGCCCGCCTCCAGGAAGTTCTGACGCCCGGGGCCCTGGCCCAGGAGCATGTAGTTCAGGCCCGTGGCCAGACGATTGAGGCCCTTATTGAAGGAATAGGCCGTCTTGACCCCCCGCGTCGCCCAGGAGAGGGCGAGATCCAAGTGGTCCTGCAGGTTGGCGCCGACGCCCTTCAGCTCATGAACAGGGGTGACGCCGACAGCCGAAAGCGCCTCTGAGTCTCCGATCCCCGACAGCATCAGGATCTGAGGCGATTGGACCGCGCCCGCGCAGAGCAGAACCTCGGCGTCGGCGAAGGCCTGGCGGGTTTCTCCACCCTGGACGAATTCCACGCCGATGGCGCGGCCATT
>PLFA01000115.1:728-4488 GCA_003136615.1 Caulobacteraceae bacterium
GAGATATGCAGCGGGCCCTCGGCGCCATGCCAGGCGTCCCCTCCCCCCTCCAGGCTCTCGGAACGTTTGAAATAGGGGAGCACATCGCCATAGCCCCAGCCGGTGAGGCCCATCTGGCGCCACTGGTCATAGTCGCGGGCATGGCCGCGGATGTAGATCATGCCGTTGATGGAGGAGGAGCCGCCCCAACCCTTGCCGCGCGGCCACCAGAGCGGACGATTATCGAGGTTCGGCTCGGGCTCGGTCCAGAAGCCCCAATTGTAGTCGCCCTTGGCGGTGATCAGGCCGCCGACGCCGGCGGGCATGCGCACGAGCAGGGAATCATCCTTGCCGCCGGCTTCGAGGAGCAGGACCTTGATCTTGGGGTCTTCGCTTAGCCGGGCGGCGAGAACACAGCCGGCGGAGCCGGCGCCGATGATCACATAATCCCAGCGTTCGTCAGCCACAGAACCTCCGCCGCACAGCGCGGACGTCTTTCGCGCCCGCTCACGGCGTTGATCCTACGGCGTGGGGACCAGAGCTTGCAAGTCGATGAGGGCGGGCGCGCGCGGCTTCGCAAGGTGAGCGCTAATCATGACGACAAAGGCCCAGATCATGGCGGCCGCCGCGGCGAATGAGGCGATCACCCATATGGGAGATGGGGTCGGGGCGTGCAGGGATGCGTAGATATTCAAGGGGGCGACGATCAGATTGAGGGCCGCCATGGCCCAGATCGTGGCCGGCGAGGTCTTACGCTGTCTTTTTGAGGCGGCGCGCATTCCAGGTCTCCAGACGACGCCCCGAGGGCGAGGCGCTGCGGAATCAAAACCGCACCTGGAGACTAAGAAAGAAATCGTGGATTATTGGTTAAGCCGCGCGCGGACGAAACGGCAGACGTCGGCGGATCATGCGCCAGGCTTCGGCGCTCTCGCTGAGACCCAAGAGGCGCGCGGCGGCGAAATAGCCCGCAACCCCGAGGGCGACCGCCGGACCCAGGCCAAGGACCTCGGGTATTCTCCAGACCGCGAAGAGTCGCTCCGCACCGAAGGCCAGGCCGCCGCAGACCACGGCGGCCACCAGGCATCTGATGACGAACCCCGCCCATTCGGCGCCTGGGCCCAGATCGACCCGCCCGCGCAGGGCCCAGGCGAGCTGGGCCATATTGATCGTGGCGACGAGGGACAGGGTCAGGGCGAGGCCCACATGCCCAAGGCCGAAAACCTGCATGTTGAGGAAGTTGAGCGCGAGGTTGAGGCCGATCCCGATCAGACTCACGCGCAGGGGGATCTTGGGCAGGTTCAGGGCATAGAAGCACGGCCGCATCACCGCGATGGCCGCATAGCCCGCCAGGCCCAGGGCATAGGCCTGGAGAGCCATCGCCGTCTCATGTGTGTCATGGGCGCTGAAACGGCCATGCTGATAGATGAGGGCGATGATCGGCTGCGCGAGAACCGCCAGGCCCGCCGCCGCCGGCAGGGTGAGGAAGGCGGTCAGGCGTAGCGAATCCCTGGCGGTATGGCCAAAGGCCGCCATGTCCCCCCGCGCGGCCGCCCGGGTGACGGCCGGCAAGGTGGCGGTGGCGAGCGATACGCCAAAGAGGCCAATGGGAAGCTGCATCAGGCGAAAGGCGCAATAGAGCCAGGACTGGCCGCCATTGATCTGGGAGGCGAACATGCCGTTGACCAGCACGTTCACCTGCACCGTCGCCCCCGCGATGAGGCTTGGCCACATGAGGCGCCATAGTTCCGTCAGGCGCGGATCGGCGAGGTTCAGGCTCCAGCGAAACCGGAAGCCTAGGCGCCATAGCGAGGGAAGCTGCATGGCCAGTTGCGCGAGGCCCCCCAAAAGCACCCCCAAGCTGACTCCATAGAGGGCTCGCTGATCGAACACGGGGTGACGCCAATGGGCCCGCGCCGGCGGGTCCAAGAGGAAGGCCAGGGCCACTCCCGCGATCACCGAGATAATATTGAAGACCGTGGAGGCCGAGGCCGGGACGCCGAAGACAAAGCGGGCGTTGAGCATCCCCATGACGGCCGCCGCGAGGGATACAAAGAGGATAAAGGGAAAGAGGATCCGAGTGAGCTGCACGGCCAGGGCGAATTTGCCCGGCACATTGTGGAAGCCGAAATTGGTGACTTCCACCAGGGCGGGCGCCCCGGCGATGGCCAGAACGCAAAGCACCCCCATGAACAGAAGCAAGGTGGAGAGGATCAGATTTGCCAGGGCCCAGGCGGGAGCTTCCCCCTCCTTTTCCCAGGCGCGGGTGAAGAGCGTGGTGAAGGCGATGGAAAGTGAGCCCTCGGCGAAGAGATCGCGCAGCAGATTGGGGATGCGGAAGGCCGCGATATAGACATCCAGAAGCTCGCCCGCCCCGAACATGGCGGCGAACACGACCTCGCGCACGAGGCCGAAGAGGCGCGAGGCGACAACGGCCAGGCCGACGATCCCGGCCGCCCGGCGCGTGCTGGCCTGAGGGGCCGGCGCGGTCATATCAGAACCTACATCCCCGCATCCTCGTCATAGAGTGACAAGGCCGGCACGGTAGCGCTTCCAGTTCTTGACGTAGTGCATGGCGCCGGCGGCCAGTCCCGCGGCCTGTTCAGGATCCAGCGTCCGCACCACCTTACCCGGCGCGCCCATGACCAGACTGTAGTCGGGAATTTCCTTGCCTTCGGTGATCAGGGCGCCCGCGCCAATGAGGCAGCCGCGCCCGATCCGGGCGCCATTGAGCACGATCGCGCCAATTCCGATCAGGCTTCCATCGCCAATATGGCAGCCATGCAACATAACCTTGTGGCCGATGGTGACATTGGCGCCAATCGTCAGCGGCATTCCCATGTCGGTGTGCAGCACACTATTGTCCTGGACGTTGGAATTCTCGCCCACAATGATGGGTTCATTGTCGCCGCGTACCACCGCCCCGAACCAGATACTGGCGTTTGTCTTGAGAATGACATGGCCGATGACACTCGCGTCTGGCGCAATCCAGTATTCGCTATCTTCCGGTAGAGTTGGGGCGACACCGCTCAAGCTATAGGCAGTCATCCGCACACCCCCTAATCTTGGAAAAGATCACTTATAAACCTTCTGGAAATATCGTTAGATCAATATCGTGAGGCGATTCGGAGGGGGTCTTGATCCCATCTGAGTCCCGCCACGGGCGGTGTTCGCGCGTGGTCTCCTGCAGACGCGGAGAATGGGGTGTCGCTTAAGGCAGCCGGGCGGTCAACACCGCCCCCCTCGCCGAGAATCTTCCGCCCAGACCGGGGCGGACCTGGATCTGTCGGCGCGGCGACGCGTTTTTTCATCCATTGCCGATTTCCCGGGGCGGGCCGTAAGGCGCCGCCCTTTTTTCTGGCCAATTCCTGGCCCCACGCGGAGGACATATGATGACCAAGCGGCCCCTCAAACGTCTGGTGCGCGAAGGCGCTTTCGACGATCGCGAGTTCCAGGAAGATTCAAAAATCCGCCGTCTGCCCACCGCCCGGGGCTGGAGCCCCCTGCCCGAGGAAGGCAGAGACCAAGCCTATTTAAAGACCGTAAAGCCCAAATCCGAAGGCCAGGAGCGGCTGATGGCGGCCATGGACGCCAAGACCCTCGTTCTCGCCCTGGGCCCGGCCGGCACGGGCAAGACCTATCTGGCTATCGCCAAGGCCGTCGAGGCCCTGGAGGCCGGCCGGGTCGGACGCATTGTGCTCTCGCGACCCGCGGTGGAGGCCGGGGAATCCTTAGGCTATCTGCCGGGCGAGGTGGAGGACAAGCTGGCCCCCTATCTGCGCCC
>PLFA01000208.1 GCA_003136615.1 Caulobacteraceae bacterium
TATCCCCCTCACCCGCGATGCGGGCGAGACGAATCGGCCTGACTTGAACGTAACATTATGAAAGGACAAACCTCATGACCATCGACTCCCAAATCCCCGCCTTACCCATTTCCGACGCGCCCCGCGCCGCCGGTCCGCACGTCGACCGCGCCGAACGGCGGCTTTGCACCTTGGAGGGCCTGGAGGCGTTGGGGGTGAGGATCACTCACTCTCTCGCCCGCCAGACCGCGCCCGACAGGCAGGACGCCTTGTGGCCGGCGCCGCGGATTCCCTTTCCCTATGAGATCGATCCCAGCGCCGCCTATGGGCGCCTCTCCCGCGCCGTGCGCTTTTCCCTGGCGATGGAGGTTGGAATCGAAAGGGAGATCACGACCGCGCTCGCCGCCACATTCGCCGGCCAGGGCGCCGGCCAGGTCGTCTCCCGCGCCATCCCCCCGCGCGCGCCTCCGCACCCCGGCGAACTCACCGCGGCCGTGGAGCAGGCCATGGTCGAGGATCTGTCCGCCCGCCGCGAAAAGGTCCGCGAAAATGTCATTCACGCGATCCATCAAGGCCTCGAAGAGTCGAAACGGCCTGAGAAACTGGACGACCTCAATACGCTTCTGCGGGAGGGCGAGGCCTATGACCACTTCATTGGCCTCCCCTTGAAGGAGGCGGTCAGGATCATCTGCGGGGACCTGAAGGTCAGACCTGATTGGAGCGCCTGGACGCAAGACGGCTTTCCCGGCGCGTCGGCGCGCGCGGCCAGCCGCCGGACGGCTGACGATCCCTCCGAGAGCGAGCTGAGGCTGATCTCCACCGATCTGATCCCCTCAGATCGGACCAATCTCTAAAAGGCCGCGCGGGATGATGGCCCCCTGCGCGAACACCAAAGTTTGGGCGGTCCGGTGCGCGGATTGCTCATGCGAACGTCACGCCGCGTCGCCCCGCGCGCTGTTCGCGGATAATTTGATCGACAGGCGAACAGGGATGGGATGCTGCTTACGCCGGGTCGCCAATCGGGGCCCCTGTCAAAATCCTCAATTTTAGAAACCGCGCGGAGCTATCATGGACATTGGGGTTTTCATCCCGATCGCGAACAACGGCTGGATCATTTCGGAGAACTCTCCGCAATATATGCCGACCTTCGAGCTCAACCGCGACATCTGTCAGAAGGCGGAGAAATACGGGCTCGATTTCGCCCTCTCGATGATCAAGCTGCGGGGCTTCGGCGGAAAGACCGAGTTCTGGGACCATGCGCTGGAATCCTTCACCCTGATGGCGGGGATCGCCGCCGTCACCAAGAAGATCAAGCTCTATGCCTCCACCGCCGTCCTGACCCTGCCGCCCGCCATGGTCGCGCGCATGGCCGTGACCATCGATTCCATCGCGCCCAGTCGCTTCGGCATCAATATCGTCTCGGGCTGGCAGGCGGCGGAATACAGCCAGATGGGCCTGTGGCCCGGCGACTCCTATTTCCGCGACCGCTACAAATATTCCACCGAATACGTGAAGGTGATGCAGGAGCTTTGGGAGACGGGGAAGTCCGACTTCAAGGGCGAGTTTTTCGAGATGGACGACTGCCGGCTTCTGCCCAAGCCGACCTCCAAGATCGAGATCGTCTGCGCCGGCCAGAGCGATGTGGGCATGGCCTTCTGCGCGGAGCGNNCAGGCGGCCGGCGAAAAGACCGGCCGCGATGTGGGCTCCTATGTGCTCTTCATGGTCATCATGGATGAAACCGACGAAGGCGCCATGGCCAAGTGGCAGAGCTACAAGGACGGGGTCGATGTCGACGCCCTGGCCTGGATGGCGGAACAATCCTCCGCCGACACCACCGCCTCGGAAACATCCACCGCCAAGACCATCTCGCTGCCGGAGTCGGCGGTGAACCTNNACCAAGGGCATCATGCTGATCTTCGACGATTTCCTCGCCGGCCTCGATCAATTCGGCCAGCGTGTCCAACCCCTGATGTCCTGTCGGCAGGACCGCCTCGCGGCATGACGGCGGCGTCCGGCGAGGATGATCCGCTCGCCTGGACTCTCGTCGAAGCCGCCGCCGCTATTCGCCGCGGAGCCATCTCGTCAGAGGAGCTGACGGGCCTCTGCCGAGATCGTATCGTCGCGCTTCAGCCCACCCTGAACGCGTTCATCAGCGTGGATGGAGAAGGCGCCATGGCGGCGGCGCGAGAGGCGGATCGGCGTCTTGCCTCGGGCGCGAGGGTCGGTCCTCTCCACGGCGTGCCCCTGGCCCACAAGGACATGTTTCACCGGGCCGGCCAGGCGACGACGCGCGGCGCGAAAATCGGTCGCGGGGAGATTCAGCCTCGCACGGCCGAAGTGCTCCAACGCCTAGATCGGGCCGGGGCCGTGGAGCTTGGACGCCTCAATCTCTCTGAATTCGCCCTCGGGCCCACGGGCCAGAACGCCCATTATGGTCGCGCCCGAAACCCTTGGAACCCGGAAGTGATCACCGGCGGCTCCTCGTCGGGCTCGGCGGCGGCAGTGGCGGCGGGCATNNCCCGCCGCCCTCTGTGGCGTCGTGGGCCTCAAGCCAAGCCAGGGGCGGGTGAGCACGCGCGACATCATGCCGCTCGCGCCCTCCATGGACTGCGTGGGCCCCCTGGCGCGGAGCGTCGCCGACGTGGCGCTGATGTTCGCCGTTCTGACGGACGCTGACCTTGAGCCCCCGGCGGCGCCCGTCTGGGCCGCGGGCGCCCTGGCGGATCGTCCTTCTCTAAAGAACGTGCGAATCGGCGTTCCCGCGAGCCTGGACCAGGAGACTCTCGACCCCGAGGTCGCCAAGGGCCTCGATGAAAGCCTCGCCGATCTTGAGACCTTGGGCGCGCGTGTCGTGAAAATCGCCATGCCGGATTTCGACATCCTGTGCGACCTGGCCAACGCCGTCTCCATGTATGAAGCGGCCAGAACCCACGCGGCGGACTTTGCCGCCCGTCCCGAGGACTATGGGCCCCAGGTGAGATCGCGCCTGGCCAAGGCTCACGAGATCAGGCCCGAAGATTATGCGCGCGCCCTCGAAGCGCGGCCCGATATGCTTCTGGTCATGGCGGAAGCTTTCGCCGCCTGCGACATCATCCATATGCCGGTGGTGGCCGTGACGCCGCCCAGGGCGGAAGATGTGGATATCGATGGCGGCCCGGAGCTCGTGGCCATGATCGCCTCTCTGACGCGCTACACCCGGTCGATTTCCTATCTCGGCTTGCCGGCGCTGGCCCAGCCCGTGGGATTCAGCCGCGAGGGTCTGCCCCTCTCCATGCAGTGGGTCGCCCCACCCCTTGGCGAAGACGGCCTGTTCGCGGTCGGTCAGGCGTTTGAACGCCTGCGCGGCGGCCCAGCCCGGCGACGCCCGTGACTTGCCAATTCATGCAATTGTCTTTCCAGATCAAAAAAGANNTATGAAGAAGACGATCAGGCCTATTCTCATGGCCTCCGCCGCGATGGCGCTCAGCTTGTCGGGTCACGCCTGGGCCGCCGCCGCGGCGGACGCGCCCGCGGCCACGGGTGTCGAAGAGGTCGTGGTCACAGCGCGGAAGACCTCGGAGAAGATCGAGGACGTCCCGCTGGCGATCAGCGCCTATAATGTGCAGGAACTCGAGTCCCGCGGCCTCTCCGGGCTGAAGGACATTGCCGAGCACACGCCGGGCTTCGTCTTCCAGACATATGCTTCGACCTTCGACTCCTCGCCCACCATCCGGGGCCTCAGCCAGTTCGACGTCACCTCGTCGCAGGCCAACGTCTCCACCGTCGTTAATGGCGTCTATATTCCACGCAACTATTCGGTCGATCTGGGCGTGGGAGATATCGGTCAGGTCGAAATCATCAAGGGCCCGCAAAGCGCGCTTTACGGCAGCAATGCCTTCGCTGGCGTCATCGCCTACACCCTGAACCCGACCACGGCCCAACCCCATGCCGATGTCTCGCTCACGGGCGGCACGGCCGGCCGGTTCGATGGCAAGGTCGATGCGAGCGGATCTCTCTTCGACGACAAGCTCGAGTTGCGCGGCTACTACGCCACAAGCGATTATAACGGGACGTGGCACAACAGCTTCCCCACCCCCGCAGGGTCATCTTATCAAAANNCTCGGCGGCCACAGTAACCAGACCTACGGGTTCGACGCCAAGTTCAAGCCTGTTTCCCGCATCGAGGCGGATGTCAGCTATTTCCACATCGACCGCCATGAAGATCCTAAGCCGAGTTACAACATTACAAATACCGATACAGAGAATACCTTTAATTGTGGTGGCGGTACGTTCATCTGCGGGCCGCTATCGACCAATCCAGGAACTTATCAATCGGCGACGTCGCTTCGTCCCGCGGGTCTCCTGACGCCCCCCGAGCCGGGTTTCCACTCGTCCACGGACTTCCTGAGCGCTCAGCTCAAGTTTGAACTCGCCAAGAATCTCAACCTGACCTACCTCTTCGGCCACGTTAAGAGCTATGCGACAGAAGTCTCGAGCTCTTCCGACGACCCGGTTCACGCCTTCGGCATTGCCTATTCCTCCTTCTTTCCGCCGTTCATCCCGTCGTTCGGGCCCCTGGACAGCTTTCAAAAAGAGGGCAGCACCAACCAGCTTAACAGCCACGAGGCCCGGGTTGATTATTCTGTGGGTCACCTCAAGATTTTGGGCGGGTTCTACTATTCGTCAGTCCAGGACATTTATCAGTTTAATATCTGGCAGGTCGCGGATGGTGCGGCCGTGCCCGGCGACGCAACTCACCCCCTGGATTTCACCGGCATCCCATTCGCTCTGCTCGGCCACGACCTGCTCACCGACACAACGGCCGAGTTTGGGCGAATTGAATATGGTCTGTTCGATGACCGTCTGAACCTTGCGGCCGAGGTTCGCCACGCCCACGATTCGCTGTCCAACAGCACCATCGGAGGCCCGGTCATTCAGAGCACGACGTTCAACTCCACGACGCCGCGCTTCACCATCGATTTCAAGCTTACTCCGGAAACCTTGTTC
Organism: Caulobacteraceae bacterium; assembly: GCA_003136615.1. GTDB lineage: Bacteria > Pseudomonadota > Alphaproteobacteria > Caulobacterales > Caulobacteraceae > Acaudatibacter. The sequence continues at coordinate 4,967 of PLFA01000208.1, forward strand.
TATGCCTCGGCGGCCGAAGGGGTGAAGGAAGGCGGCTTCAACGGCAAAACGGATGGCACCGTCGCTCTTCTGCCGAATCAGCAGACCTTCACGCCGGAGAAGAACTGGACCTATGAGGCGGGCACGAAGAACGTTCTCTTCGGCGGCCGCGCCATCGTCAATGCCGACCTCTTCCTCGTGAAATGGTCTAACCTGCAGATCCAGGAGCAGCCGAGCAACGGGGTGGCCGGTCAGACCGCGGTCATCACCACCAACATCGGCGCCGCGACATCCTACGGCGTTGAGGCCAGCGGCGACGTCAAGGTGACGCGTCACTTCGACACCGATCTCGAACTGGCGATCATTAATCCCACCTTCGATACCGGGACGACTTCTCAGCGGTTTGTCGGCTACTGCACCGGAACCGTCTGCCCGGCCAATGGCAATGTCAGCGGCAATGTTCTGCCCCGGACTTCGCGCGCGCAGATTGACGGCGGCGTGACCTACAAAGACACCTTCATGGGCAAGTACGACTGGAACGTCCACGGCGAGTTCACCTATCAGTCGTCGCAAGAGGCTGAGGAAATGAACCTCGCCCAGATCCCCAGCCGGATCCTCTTCAATGCCAGCGGCACCATCAAGGGGAGCAACTGGGACTTCACGGTCTGGGGCAAGAACATCTTCAATCACCGTTATGTCGCCGACTCCTTCTTCATCCTCGCGGGCTCAGTCGGATACGGGGTGAGCCTGGGCGAACTGGCGACCATGGGCGTGACCCTCAACGTCCATTATTGAAGATCAAGGCAGTATGGGTCGCGGCGGAGGTCGCGACCCGCTTTGAAACCCGGCCGAGGCGAGTACAACTTCATGAGCGCTCCCGTGCGCAAGGCGCTCACGCCTGACCAGATCGATAATCTCGGCTATGCCTTGATTGAATTGGCCAAGGAGCTCTGGGTGATGAAGGATCGCCAGATGATTACCGAGGCGATCTTGCGCCAGAAAGGCGTGGTTTTGGATCTCGACACCTATCAGCCGGGTCCCGATCTGACAGCTCATATTGCCGCCGAGCGCACGCGGTTCTTGAATGCGTTTGCGGCGGTTCTATTTCATGAAGGCGCATAGAGCCTGATGCGCCGCAACCAGGAGATCGGTGATGGATATTGAGCTTCGCCAACGCGGTCGCGCCTCCATGGATTTCCTGGTCTCCTTCGGCAGGGCCATGTCGATTTCCGAGGCCCAGCTCAACGCGGATATCGCGCGCGCCGGGATTGTCCCAGAGGATTTGCCTGACGATCTTGAGGAGCTGAATACGGCCATGGAGACGGCGCTGGCCGACTCCCACGCGCTTCACATGCGCGACCTGGTCTTTGAGTGGACCTCGACGCGCCATGGCGCGGTCGCCCGAGAAGCGATGGAAGAAATTCTGGATGACATTCAGCCTCAGCTTCGTGACCTGTCGGACGGTTCAACTCAGATCACGACGTTCCCGCATTTCACGCCGCCCGATTATCTAGAGGGTGTCGAGATCCATCGGACGACGGGCGGCTGGGACGGCCATCCCCACCAGGGCCTGATCCACGCCGAGATGGTCCATAAGCGCTATGTCACGGCCATGTATGGCGGCGGCATCTTCAACACCCGCCGCGCCGTCCTCGATAACCTTCCGCGCAAGGATTATCGCCGCATCTTCGAGATGGGCGTGTCATCCGGCTTCCACACCCTGGGCCTGGCGGAGGCCTTTCCCCAGGCGGAAATCTCGGGCTGCGATGTCAGCCGCGCGATGCTGGAACAGGCCCAGCGCGTGGCCAATGAGCGTCAACTGAAGTGGAAGCTCTATGTCGGTTGCGCCGAAGATACCCGTCTGCCGGCCGAGAGTTTCGACCTCGTCAGTTCCTTCATCCTGCTCCACGAATTGCCGGCGCACGCGAACCGCGCCTTCTTCGCCGAGGCGTTCCGCCTGCTGGAGCCGGGCGGGGCAGTGATCATGACCGATGTTCCCCCATCCCGGGAGCACGATAAATTGACCGCGTGGCGTTATGACCGCGGCGCCAAGTATGGCGGGGAGCCCTATTGGCGTGAAGCCGGTCTCTTGGACACCGCCGAGATTGCCCGCGACTGCGGCTTCGTCAATGTGCGCGCGTTCAAGGAGCCCACGGGCGGCAATTACTGGGTCACCATCGGCGAGAAACCGCTGTAGCCTCCGCAACGAGCCCTAGGCGATCTCGGCTTCACGCACCCGCGAGCTGACCATCGACTGGGTCAGCAGATAGGCCCGCCGCTTTTCGTCATTGGTCATCAGCACTTCCAGGTTCTCCTGGCGACGGCGACGGCTCTCGTCGTCACCGATTTCCAGATCCTGCTTGTTGCGGATGGACTGCGCCTGGACAAACTCCTGCATTACCGTGCGACGCTGACGATCATAGCGGTCCAGAAGCGGAGCCGGATCGGCCCCGTCCTGGAGTATGGCGCACAGCTTGTCGGTGAGATTCCAGACATCATGGATGCCTGAATTCATCCCAAAGCCGCCAAGCGGATTGTTCAGGTGCGCCGCGTCGCCCGCCAGGATCACGCGTCCGTGGTTGTACTTCGTCACGACCCTCTGATGCACCTTATAGAGCGTGCGATGATGGGTGATCACGCTGGCCCCGTCGCCCATAAGGCCTGAGAAGACCGTGTTCTTCTTCTCGTCCGAGACCAGCCAGGCGTCGGAATCGGACTCCACCGCCGGCACGAGCACACGCCAGAGAGAGGGAACGCGCAGGAGCACGCACCATTCCGTGGCGTCGGCCATGTAGCTCACATAGGCGAGGTCCTCGAANNAGGAACTTCTCGCCGTAGGTGAACCCCTCGAATTCCACGCCAAGCCATTTGCGAACCAGGGAATTGGCGCCGTCGACCCCGATCAGATAGTCGGCCTGATAGGTCTCCACCGCCAGCGGCGTTTCCACGTGGACCGTGACGCCCTTGTCGTCTTGCTCGAAGCTCAGCAGGCGGCGTTCGAACTTTACCTCACCGTGGGGATGTTCAGCCAGGAGCGAGGTGACCAGGCGCGCCAGTTTGAACTGCTCGCATTGCAACCGGTAGGGGTGTTTGACGGCATCGGCGATCTCGCCGAGGTCGAAGGACAGAACCTCTCCCGTCTCCCGGTTGCGGTACTGATAGACGGGCGCCCGCAGTCCCACCGCTTCGAGCCTGTCCAGCAGGCCCAGCTCATCCATCATTCCCAGGGTCGGCGCGTGAAATGTCGAGGCGCGCATATCCTCTGGGCAGCGCGGAAGGCTTTCCAGAAGAAGCACATCGACGCCACGCAAAGCGAGACGATAGGCCGCGACGCAACCCACCGGTCCCGCGCCGACGATAATAACTTGGGTCCGCTTCATGTGCTTAATCGGGCTTGCGCGCCACATAGTTGGGCTGCACCCAGGCCATCTTGGAGGGTTGCAGCTCCGCCACGAAGCCCGCCTCGCGCAGGATGGCCAGGAAGTCGCTGCTGACGAACTCCTCGCGCCACCGCTCCCCGTTATACTGATGGTCCGCCCAGGATCTGTATGTGGCGAACGGGTGTTCCGCGCTGCGCATGGGGCCCGTGGCGAAGTCGGTGACGTCAAACACCCCGCCCGGCCGCAGGATGCGGAAGACCTCGGCGCAGATCTCCCGGGCGACGGCGGTGGGAACCTCATGGAAGAGGATGAAGGCGGTGGCGAGGTCTACTGACCCGGTCTCAAGTTTCGTGTCTTCGGCCAGCCGCTGCAGGAACCGCACGTCGAGGCTCAGCTCCACGGCCCGCTTGTGGGCGTAACGTAGCATCGGCCCCGCCACGTCGATCCCCGTCACCTCGGCGTCCGGAAACTGCTCCTTCAGCGCGATCGACAGTTGGCCGATGCCGCAGCCCAGATCGACGACCCGCGCCACCATGCCATCCTCGGGACGCGCCACGCGCCGGGCCAGCATGATGTGAAACTCATCGGAGTCGTTCTGGCCCATATAGAAGCTGTTGGTGCCGTAGTGATACAGGGCGCCCGCCAACTCATTGCCGACGTAACCGCCCGGCTGGATATGGATCTCGTGCCGGCAATAGTCGGGAATCGCGAGGTCCGGATCCAACTCCACGGACCCCGGCCCGAGCTCGTCGTAACGATCCAGCTCCTCGCGATAATGATCGCGGTGCTGACTGAACTGGCCCTGAAGGCCCGTCCACATCTGACGCTGGTTCGTGATCCACACGCGAAGGCGCGAGGCGATGAGGGGGTCAGTGTCGTAAGCGGCGCGGAGCTTATCCAGATCGACACGTCCATTTGCCTCCGCGCCCGTCGGGGCTGCCGCGTGAGCGGCAAGCTCTTCGGAATGGACACGGATCTGGCTGTCCATCTCCGTCACCATCCATTCGCGAAAGCCGCGCACGAAATCCTGCTGGCTCTCAAGGTCAAGGCTCGGCAGGCGCGGCGTGCGCCCGTTTGATCCACGATCGATATTCACCATGGCGATGTCCCTGTCAGGATGTTGCTCACGATCTCATACGCCCGAGGGGCCCAAGGCTTTGGCGCGCGCCGTAAGGTCTGTGGCGTTCAGCGGCGGGCGCTTTGGGGGATTGGCGCCCTTGGCGCGCTCGGCGGCGGCGTCGCCACGCACGGGCCGCCGCGCGAGAGCCGCATAGACCGATTTAAGCATCCGATCCCGCTCCTGTCGCCAAAGCGCCTCGTCCTCGGGGCTGGGCGTGTAGGTCTCAATCAAATCAGGCGCCAGAAGTCCCTTCGAAGCCATCACCCGCTCCAGCACAAGCATGCGCCGCCGTGTGATCCAGGTTTCCGCGCCCAGTTCCACTACCACCTCTACAAGGGCGTCGACGACGGGGTCTTGCAGGAAGGTGTAGGTATCCGACCCGTGATCAATGAAATCCGTGCCGGCGGTTGTATGGGGCTTGGTCATGGCAATCCTTGGAGGGCTTGCGGCTTAGAGCGTGAGCGCGGGCTCCGAACGGCGCTCCAACACATAGACGCCGCCCATGCCGCCAATATTGATGCGGGTCGTCTCATCGAGATAGACGACGTCGGAATAAAATTTCGCGGGTTTGAAGTCTCGCTTCAGCGCGCAACCCTCGGGCAAATCCAACGCCAAGCGCAGCGTCGCGTCATCCACGCCGTTTAGCCCGCGGATTTCCGCGCTATGAAACACGACGCGGAAGCGCTTCACGTTTTCCGGATCGCCCTCATAATTTCCGTGAATTATGATCAGCCCCCGACATGACCTGTCCATCGGCTCAATGATGACCACATTGTTATAGGCGTTCGGGGTTACGCCAATTTCTTGCATGATATCAATCACGTGAATCGGAGTTTCAGGAAACGCTTTGAAGGTGTGGATGCCCAGGGTCGAGTCGTCGTGTCGCATCTTTCCCTTGGCGCGGCCAAAGCCGAAGGAGGCGAAGACGCTTGTCCAACTTCCCGCCACCGCCTCGAGCTGATGTGTCGGGTCGGGAATGGGCGACAAGGGGGTGAGGGTATCGACCATGGCCACGATCTCTGGCAGGTCGGGGGGCGTGGATTGACCCTCGTTGACCTCAGCGAGCAGCGACATCAGTTCCTCTTTGAGAACATGTCGCGAAGACATCAGACTGATCCCCCTTGCTTAAGGGCAAGATTTATCGCCGATTGGTTTAGCTTTCTTGTCTGATCTGGTCCGTCGATTTTCAAATCTGGGGCGCTGCAAGATTTGTCCGGGTCAAGTTCGCCCTCGTGGCGCGTCTTTGGGCATCAGGCTCTTTGCGGGGCTGCGCGCTCTGGCGCCCAGAGGAAGAACCCTCGGGTGCGGCCTTAAAATTCTCGCCAGTCGGTTAGGGCGTACGGTTCGATTGCATTCAAAGCCCGGCGCGAACGCAGTTGTACAAACGCGTGTGGAGGAGGGGCCTCTTTGAAATGTATCAGAATCTCGCCCTCTCAATCGCTCCAGATGGCCTGACCGAAGCGCCGCCGCCGCCATCTGGGCCTTTGGGGCCCTATAGTGGCGGATGGGATGTGAGCGCGCTGTCGCTCGTGCGCGGCTGGAGCCACGAGCCCATGAGCTATGGGCCCTCCGGCGTTTTCATGAACGCCTTTGCCGTCGTGATTTCTCTGACCCCGACCCGTCGGCGGACCACGGTGAATGGCGACGTGGTTTTCGAGGGCTGGACGGCGCCGGGCGCCATGCGCGTTCAACGCCCCTGCGAGCGGGTCGCCACCGACATGTTCACACCCTTTGACCAGGTGGCGCTCTACATCCCAACGGACATGCTCCGAGCCATCCGCAAGGAACAGTCTGGGGCTGAGGAGCTTGAGATCGATATCATCGATCCGCTGTGGCAATTCGACAAATTCATCGACGCCAGCATGCGCTGCATGGCGTCGGCGATTGATTGCAGACGCAAAGATAGTCTTTCCTACATCAGCAGCATGGGACGAAATATTGCCTCCCATATCTTGTATCACTACGCACAAGGATCCGCAGGCAAACCATATCCGGGGGAATCGGACACCTGTTCCATCAAACAGGCCATCCGCTTCATTGAGGCCAATATCGAAAACAGCCCAAGTCTCGCTGAAATGGCCTCTGCGGCCAGTCTGCCCATCGATAAGTTTCGGCGTGAGTTCAAGGCCGCCACCGATATGAGTCCCCATCAGTATCTGATCCGGCGGCGGGTTGACCGGGCCTGCGAGTTGATCGCCTCAAGCCGCAAGCCCAAGTTCGCCGAGATTGCGCTGGAATGCGGGTTCGCCGACCAGTCTCACCTGTCCACGACATTTCGGCGCGTCCTCGGCGTTTCTCCGGCCCGGTTCACGCGTCACCAATAGGGTGGGCGGTCAGGGGATCTCGCCCAGCCGCTCCCCAGCCCTGTCATCTCACGAAGGGTCATCGTGCAAAACTCTTCCTTCGACGTCTCGCGCATCGTTCTGCCCGGCCCCGCGATTGCGGCCATGGAGCCGGCGCCGGCGGACGCCCAGACCCTGGTCAACGCGGTCACCGAGGCGCCCTACGCCCATGTTCCCGATCTCGGCGCCGCCGCCGCCGAGGCCATGGCGGTTCGCGCGCGCACGGCCTTTGAGACAGGCCCTTGGCGACGGATGACGCCGGCCGAGCGTGGCGTCACGCTGCGGCGAATTAGCGCTCTCATTCTGGCCCATGCCGAGGAACTCGCGGTTCTCCACACACTGGAAACGGCCGTGCCGATCGGGCAGGCGCGCGGCATGCATGTGCCGCGTACGGCCGAGAACTTCTCCTTTTTCGCCGACATCCTGACCGGCCTGGCGGGCGAGACCTATGACCAGAGCGGTCGCTATCTTTCCATCATCACGCGGGAGCCGGTGGGTGTCGGTCTTGTGATCGCCCCGTGGAATGCGCCGCTGGTCTTGTCCTCGATGAAGCTGGCGGCCTGCATCGCGCTCGGTAACTGCTGTATCGTTAAACCCTCGGAATACGCCCCACTCTCGGTCCTGCGTCTCTGCGAACTCATTCAAGAGGCAGGGATCCCTGAGGACGTGGTGCAGGTCGCCTGCGGTCCCGGCGCGACCACGGGCCGCGCCCTTGTGCGTCACCCGGACATCGACGCGGTCGGCCTGATCGGGGGAACCACCACGGGCCGCAGGATCATGGCCGACGCCGCGGATGGCCTGAAGAAACTGGGCCTGGAGCTTGGCGGCAAATCGGCCAACATCGTTCTCGCCTCGGCGGATTTCGACCGCGCCCTTGATGGGGCCCTGGCGGGGATCTTCGCCAATAATGGCGAGCAATGCATGGCCGGTTCGCGAATCCTCATCGAGGACGCCATCGCCGATCGGTTCATCGAGGCCTTTGTCGCCCGCACGCAAAACCTGCGCGTCGGCGATCCTTTCGAGGCTACAACCGAAATCGGGCCCATCGCCTTCAAGGCCCACTATGATCGCATGCTGGCCTTTTCCGAAGCCGCGCGGGGATCAAGCGCCTATCGGGTGCTGGCCGGCGCCCGCCGTCACGAGGGGTTCGATACCGGCTATTTCTTCGCCCCGACGGTCGTGGAGACCGACGACAATATGAGCCCCCTTTGCCAGGAAGAGATCTTCGGGCCCTTCGTCACCATCCAGCGGGTGCGCGATCTGGATGACGCCCTGACGCGCGCCAATCAAACTGAGTTCGGCCTGGCCAGCTATATCTGGTCGGACGACCTCCCCTCAATCATGCGCGCCCGCAAGGCCCTGCGGGCGGGGACGGTCTGGGTCAACACGCCCATGGCGCGAGATCTACGGGCGCCCTTCGGCGGTTATAAGCAATCGGGTATCGGGCGCGATGGCCTGCCGGGCTCCATCGATCTCTTCACAGAAGAGAAGAGCACCATCATTCCCGATCAGCCGCTGACCCTGCCCAAGTTTGGCGCGACGCTAGGTACGGCCTAAGCCCTTGCGTCGCGGCTTGACAGGCCGCGAGCGTCAAGAGAGTGATCACAGATGGCTAGCCTGCCGAGCCTCATTGCCGAACCCGAGGAGGCGCGCCGATTTCTGGACGCCCATCCCGAGGTGCAGTTCTTCGAACTTCTCTTCACCGCCATGTCCGGCGTGCCCCGGGGAAAGCGGCTTCGGCGACATGAACTCATGGCTGTCTACGAGTATGGGCGGTTTCTGCCGGGCTCGGTGCTGGTCTGCGACATCACCGGCCAGGACTGCGAGGAGACGGGCCTTGTTTGGGCGGATGGCGATGCGGACCGCCTCGCCAAGCCCGCGCCCGGAACCCTCGTCAAAGCGCCTTGGCTCGGCGAGGACATGGCTCAGGTCATCACGTCCATGTACGAACTGGACGGCGCGCCCAACGATCTTGACCCCCGTCATGTCCTTCGCCGGGTCTTGGACCGGTTCGCCGCCGATGGCCTGACCCCGGTGGTCGCCTGCGAGCTCGAATACTATCTCGTCGATCCCACGCGGACGCCGGAGGGCGCCGTCACCTTGGCGGGCGCCTCCATCACGGGCGAGAAACCGACGCTTCATGGGGTCTATGGTCTTCGAGAGCTGGAGGATTTTTCCGGCTTTCTGCGCGACCTCTGGGCGTCAGCCGATGTTCAGGGCGTGCCTCTGGAAGGCGCCATCTCCGAATATGCGCCCGGACAGCTTGAACTGACCCTGAAACACGGGCCAGACGCTCTGCGGGCGGCTGACGAGGCGCTGATGTACAAGCGCATCGCCAAGGGCGTGGCCGCACGGCATGGCGCTGAAGCCACCTTCATGGCCAAACCGTTCTCGGAGCGGGCGGGCAACGGGCTGCATCTGCATGTGAGCGTCAATGACGCCGCGGGAAAGAATATCTTTGCCAGCGAGGCGCCCGAGGGGACACTCGCCCTGCGGCACGCCATCGGCGGCATGAAGGCCACCTTGGCGGACGGCATGGCGATCTTCGCGCCCAACGCCAATTCCTATCGCCGCTTTCGGGCCAATTCCTACGCCCCGGTGGCCCCGACCTGGGGCGTGAATAACCGCACGGTTTCGTTACGCGTCCCCGCCGGGCCGCCTAAGGGTCGGCATGTGGAGCACCGCGTGGCCGGCGCCGACGCCAACCCCTATCTGGCCCTGGCGGCCCTCCTCGCCGGGGTTCACCATGGCCTGACCCACGCCATGGACCCAGGCCCGCCCGTCCAAGGCGACGGCTATGCGGCCGCGGCCGCCATGGACCTGCGCTTGCCGGCCAACTGGTTCGCGGCGGTGGATCACTTTGAATCCTCCGAGGTCATGCGCGACTATCTGGGTGATCGCTTCGTGACCATGTTCGCCAAGGTTAAGCGGATCGAGCAGGACCGCTTCTTCGCGGTGGTCTCGCCCCTCGATTACGACTGGTGCCTGAAGAATGCCTGACGGGCGCCCAGAGCCGTCGCGCCCAGAGCCCTCGCGCCCGGCCTCGTCGCGCCGCTCACTTCTGGCGGGCCTGGGCGCGGCGGCGGCGGGTATCAGCCTGGGCGGCCTGGGCGCGGCGGGACTTCAGGGCTGCGCGTCCCGGGAAAAGATCGGCGCCAACGGCGAGGAACAGAAGCTCAATCTGTATAATTGGGACACCTACACCGGCAAGACGACCCTGGCCGATTTCAAGGCGGCCACAGGGGTCAGTGTCCGGATGAGCCTCTTCGCCAGCAATGACGAACTCTTCGCCAAGCTCCGGGCCGGCAATCCTGGGTTCGATGTCATCGTGCCNNCCCGGCCGGCGCTATTCCATGCCCTATACCTGGCTGGTGCTGGGCATCGGCTATCGCAAGTCGAAGATGGATGGCGTGCCCGACAGCTGGAAATGGGTCATGGACTCGGACCGCTATGCGGGACGGATCGGCGTCTTCTCAGAGGCCGACGACATGATCGAACTTGGCGCGAAATATCTGGGCCATTCCGTGCGCCAAATCCCGCCGGCCGTGATCGACCAGGTGGCGGACATGTACATCCGTCAAAAGCCTTACATCAAAATCTTTCACCACGACGAAGGTCAGGATCTGCTCCTGTCGGGGGATATCGATATCGTCATGGAGTATAATGGCGACATCGCTCAGGTGATGGCCGAGGATCCTGATCTGGATTTCGTTGTGCCGCGCGAAGGCAGCCTCCTCAATTCAGACTGCCTGTGCATTCCCACGGGCGCGCCCCGGCCTGATAATGCCCACAGGTTCATCAATTTCGTGCTGGATGGCCGCAACGGCGCCGAAATCTATGAGACCATCAAATATCCAACGCCCAACGCCGCCGCCCTGGCCCTGATGCCGGCGGATTATCGCGACAGCCCCGTGATCTTCCCGCCCGCCGATGTGATGGCCCGCTGCGAATATGCCGACTTCGAGGGCCTGGACCGGGCCCATCTGTTTGACGAGACGGTCACGCGGATCTTCGCGGCATGAGCCACGCCAAGGGCCCCGGCCATGGATGAGAGCTGGCGCAAGGCAAAGGCCGTCTTCGCGGCCCTAAGCGCACCGCCGGTCATCTGGCTGGCCGTGTTCTTCCTTGCGCCCCTGGCCATCATCTGGGGCTACAGCTTTGGAAACAACAAAAGCCTGACCGAGATCGCCGTGGACGGCACGTTCGCCAACTATATCCACGCCATCAAGCCGCTCTATATGGGCATCATCTTCAAGTCCTTCGGGTTCGCCCTGATCACGACCGCCCTGTGCCTTGTGGTCGGCTTTCCGGTGGCGATCGCCCTGACCTTCGCGTCCCAGCGGAGCAAGGCTTGGCTGCTGCTGCTGATCATGCTGCCCTTCTGGACAAACCTGCTGATCCGCACCTACGCCCTCATGGCGGTGCTCAGGACCGAGGGCTACATCAACCTCATTCTGGCGTTCTTCTACAACGCCCTCTCGCGCCTCACCGCGCTGACGGGCCATCCGCTCGCCGCGTTCCAGCCGCTCGAACTTCTGCACAACAATTTCGCCGTGGTGTTCGGCCTCGTCTATGTGCAGCTCCCGTTCATGGTCTTGCCGCTCTATGCGGCGCTGGACCGGCTTGATCGCTCGCTGCTGGAGGCGAGTCTCGATCTGGGCGCCGGGCACCTCACCACCTTTGCCCGGGTGGTGATCCCGCTGGCGGTCCCGGGCATCATCTCTGGCGTGCTCGTCACCCTCATTCCCTCGGTGGGCGCCTATCTGACGCCAGACCTCTTGGGGGGGCCCTCCAGCCAGATGATCGCCAATGTCATCGAGCGGCAGTTCAAGACCGCGAATGACTGGCCTTTCGGCGCGGCCCTCTCATTCCTCCTGATGTACATGACCTTCCTGGCCCTGGCCGTTCAGGCCATCGTCTCGCGCGGTCGCAGGGGGAGGCGCGAGGCATGACCGACACGCCGGGACCTCTCGAATATCTTCGCCGTTGGCCGATCCGGGCCTGGCTGGTGGTGGTGATCGTCTACCTCTACGCGCCTCTGGTGACTCTGATGGCCTTCAGCTTCAATGCGTCCAAACGCAACATCGTATGGCGCGGCTTCACCCTGGACTGGTACCGGGCCGCCTTCGCCGACCAGGACCTGATCGTCGCCTTTGGCAATTCCCTGACCATCGCCCTGATCTCGACCGTGGTCAGCGTCGCGCTCGGGGCGCTTACCGCGTTGCTGCTCTGGCGCTTCCGCTTCCCCGCCAAGGCCCTGCTGGAGGGCGCCCTCGGCCTGCCCATCGTCGTGCCGGAAATCTGCATGGGCGTGGCCATGCTTGTTTTCTTCACGCAGGTCATGCCCTGGCCCACCAGCCTCGCCTGGCCGCTGAACCTGGGGGCGATCATCATTTCCCACATCTCCTTCTCCTTCAGCTTTGTGGCCATCGTGATCCGGGGACGCCTGGCGTCTTTCAACCGGGAGCTCGAGGAGGCGGCCAAGGACCTGGGGGCGGGCGAGTGGCGGATTTTCTGGGACGTGCTGGTTCCCCATATGCAACCGGGCCTGATCGCGGGCGCCCTGCTGGCCTTCACGCTCAGCCTGGACGACTTCGTCATCACCTTCTTCACCTCGGGTCCTGACACCACGACCTTTCCGGTGAAGGTCTATTCCATGGTCCGCTTCTCGGTGACGCCAGAGGTCAATGCGGCCTCGACGATTTTGATCGTCCTGACCGTCGCCCTGACGGCCTTCGCGCTTAAGATCTCGGGTGGGACCGTGGCCGCGGTGGAAGCAGGGGAGGGGTTATGAGCGAGCCGATCATCCGCTTCGAGAATGTCACCAAGCGCTATGGCAAGGTGCTGGCCGTTGACAATGTCTCGCTCTCCATCGGCGAGGGGGAGTTCTTCGCGCTTCTGGGGCCGTCGGGCTGCGGCAAGACCACCTTGCTGCGCATGCTGGCGGGCTTCGAGACCCCCACCGAGGGGCGAATCCTCATCGACGGCGAGGATATCAGCCGCACGCCCCCCAATAAGCGGCCCGTGAACATGGTGTTCCAGTCCTACGCCGTCTTCCCGCACATGACCGTCGCGGCCAATGTCGCCTATGGGCTTGTCGTCGATGGCGTGGCGGCGCCGGAGCGCAGCCGGCGCGTGGAGGAGGCCTTGGCCCTGGTGAAGCTGGACGGTTATGGCGGCCGCAAACCCGACCAACTGTCCGGCGGCCAGCGTCAGCGCGTGGCTCTCGCCCGGGCCCTGGTCAAACGGCCCCGGGTTCTCTTGCTGGACGAGCCGCTCTCGGCCCTTGATGCGAAGCTGCGTGAAGCCATGCGTTCGGAACTGGCCCAACTTCAGGAAAAGGTCGGCATCACCTTTCTCTTCGTCACCCACGATCAGGACGAGGCCTTGGCCATGGCGAGCCGCTGCGCCGTGATGAACCGGGGTCTGCTACAGCAGGTCGCGACACCCAGCGACCTCTATGAATTCCCCAATTCCCGTTTCGTGGCCGACTTCATCGGTTCGGTGAACCTGTTCGAAGGACGCCTGGCGGTGGATGAGCCGGACCATGCGGTGGTGGTCGCGCCTGGACTTCCCACGCGGATCTTCCTGGATCACGGGGTCACCGGCGCCGCCGACAGCGCCGTTTGGGTGGCGCTGCGGCCGGAGAAGATCGAGCTGCACAAGCGCGGGGACGGACGCGCCCCGCCGCGCCTGGAGGACACGCCGGAGGGGTGCAATCTGGTTGCGGGCGTGATCCGGCAGATCTCTTATCTCGGCAGTGAGTCGGTCTATGAGGTGGCCCTGGAGGGTGGGGGCGCCGTCAAGGCCCTCCGCTCCAACCTGACGCGCCGCGACCAGGAGGATTTCACCTGGGACGAGCCGGTGTGGCTGGCCTGGCACGCCTGCTCGCCGGCGGTGCTGCTGTCATGAGCGGCGAAACCACAACCCGGCCGGTCCTGGGCGTCACCTGCTGCAACCGGTGGATGGGGGCTGAGTTCGGACAAGGGGTCATCAACCGCTATGTCACCGCCGCCATGCGTTGGGGGGATGTGGCGGCGCTGCTTGTGCCCGCGCTTCCTGACCTGATGAGCGCCCGCGACGTCGCGCCACGGCTCGATGGTCTTCTGCTCACCGGCAGCCCATCCAATGTGGACCCGGCGCGTTACGGCGAGGCCGGCGCGGCGGATGCGGAAGGCCCTTTCGACGCCGATCGCGATGCCATGACCGCGGACCTGATCGGGACCATGTTGGATCTCGGCCGGCCCGTGCTTGGCGTCTGCCGCGGTTTCCAGGAGATCAATGTGGCCTTCGGCGGCACGCTGCGCCGGGATACCAGCCGGTCGGCTGAACTCTTGGCCCACCACGCGCCCGCCGAGGCCGACCTTGAGGGATCTTTCGCCCACGCCCATGAGGTTGCTCTGACCCCGGGCGGCCTTCTGAACCGCGGCCTTGATCGCGAGCGGCTCACCGTCAACTCCGTGCACTTCCAGGGCGCCGGGCGCTTAGGGAAAGGGCTCAGTGTGGAGGCGCTCGCCCCCGATGGCCTGGTCGAAGGGGTCTCCGCCTGGGTGAACCGCGCGCCGGTGCTGGCCGTGCAGTGGCACCCTGAATGGCGCACGGCCGAAAATCCCGATTCCCAGGCCTTCTTCCGCCTTCTGGGCGCGGCCCTCCGCGGAGAATTGGCCCCCGCCTAGAGACGCATCTCGCGCAAAGGAACCCCGACGTGACGCCCCGCAACTACGATATCGCAGAACTCCGCCGCCTCGACGTGGCCCATCACCTGCCGGCTCAGGCCGACTATGCCCTCCTCAGGGATATGGGCGGCAGCCGCATAATCACGCGGGCCGATGGCTGCTTCATTCATGACGGGGATGGTAACGCCATACTGGACGCCATGGCGGGGCTTTGGTGCGTCCAGGTCGGCTATGGCCGTGAGTCCCTCGCCCGGGCGGCCTATGAGCAGATGCTTGAGCTGCCCTTTTACAACACCTTCTTCAAAACCGCCGCGCCCACCACCGTGATGCTGGCCGCCAAGGTGGCCTCGCTGCTGGGCGGTGACCTGCAGCATATCTTTTTCAACAACTCCGGCTCAGAGGCCATCGACACCATCGTGCGGCTCGCCCGCTACTATTGGCAGGCGAAGGGGCAGCCGAACCGTTCCATCATTATCGCCCGGGTCAATGGATATCATGGCTCGACCATCGCCGGGGCCAGCCTGGGCGGCATGAAGGCCATGCATGACCAGGGTGGCCCCTGGGTGCCGGGCGTGGAGCACGTGATGCAACCCTATGCCTTCGGAGAGGGCTTCGGCGAGGATCCGGCCGAATTCGCGGCCCGGGCGGCCGACGCCATCGAACAGCGCATTCTGGAGGTGGGACCGGAGAATGTCGCCGCCTTCATTGGCGAGCCGGTGCAGGGCGCGGGCGGGGTGATCATCCCACCGGACGGCTATTGGCAAAGGGTGGAGGCGATTTGCCGGAAATATGGAATTCTGCTGGTCTGCGACGAGGTGATCTGCGGCTTCGGGCGCCTGGGCTCATGGTTCGGGTTTCAGCACTATGGCGTCAAGCCGGATCTGGTCAGTATGGCCAAGGGGCTCTCGTCCGGCTACCTGCCGATCTCCGCGGTGGGGGTGGCCGATCATATCGTGGAGGCTCTGCGACAGAAGGGCGGCGACTTCGTCCACGGCTATACCTATTCTGGCCATCCCACCGCCGCCGCCGTGGCCCTCAAAAACCTCGAGATCATCGAGAGCGAAGGCCTTGTGGAGCGAACGGCAGAGGACACCGGCCCCTATCTTGCGGAGGGGCTGGCGAGACTGGCCGCCCATCCCCTGGTCGGCGAGACGCGCTCGCTCGGCTTGATCGGGGCCGTGGAGATCGTCGCCGAAAAAAGGACCAACCAGCGCTTCGGTGACGCTCCAGGCAAGGCGGGTCCCATCGTTCGGGATATCTGCATCCGCAACGGTCTGATGGTCCGCGCCGTGCGGGACACCCTGGTCATGAGCCCGCCCCTCATTATCTCCCGGGCCCAGATCGACAGCCTCGTCAGCATTATCGCCAAGTCGCTGGATGAGGCCGCGCCCATTCTCCGTGAGCGCTATCCGCCGGCCATGGGGCAAGCCGCCTAGAACAAACGATCAGGCGTCGACCTGGCTGCGCAACCAGGCCTGGCCGATGAGCCCCATGCCGTCGGCGATGTCGGCGGCGATCGCGGCGCGCAGAGCCTCGGAGTCGCCGGCCTCGGCGGCGTCCAGGGCGAGGCGGTGCTGATCGACAAGATTGGCCGCGCCGAAGTGTTCATAGACGGTCCGCATGAAGGGACCGAACTGCAACCACAGGGATTCGATCAGCCGGTTCAAGGTTGGCCGACGATTGGCGTGGTAGAGATCGAAGTGGAAAGCCGCGTTGCATTCCATGTATCTGATCACGTCCCCCGCCGCGATGGCGGCGTCGAGGTCGCGGTCCAGCGCGCGCAGCCGGGCTATGGCCGGGGTGTCAATGTGTGGCAGGGCGAGCACCGCCGCTTCCGGTTCCAGCAATAGGCGGCAAGCCAGCAGGTCCGTGAACCGCTCGCGGGTCATGGGCGGCGTCTCGATCTTGCGCTTGGAACGGATGAGGACGGCGCCTTCGGCCGAAAGCCGCCCCAGGGCCTCGCGTACCGGCATCTGGCTGACGCCCAGTTCCAGGGCCAGTCCCCGGGTAGAGATCCCCACGCCAGGTATGATCTTGCCCGTCATCAGACGGCGCCGGAGTTCCTCATAGACACTGGCGTGGAGGAGGGGCTCCCGGGTCTCGTCAGCTTCAGGCATCAATCCCGGTTCACCTGTCCTCGCGTCCCGCCGCGTTCATCTTTATCCTTTACGCGTGCGGCGCCAAACCGTCCGTGTAACCATTGACGGCGCTGGAGCGGTCCGCGAGAAACGGCGCTGTCAACTGTGATCTCAGGGACATCCATGGAAGATCTGGCCGGGTGGGTNNCAGTCGTCCCGGGATGGCGCGCTTAGGCTCCCCAGCAGCGTCTTCGCCGTGACCATAACGGGCGCCTATGCCGACCCCGAAGGGGACGACGAGGCCTTCTCGGACCCGGACATGGTCTTGCGGCCGGACGTCGCGAGCGCGCGCGTGGCGCCGGGCATGAAGACTCCCACCGCCTTCGTCTTCGCCGACGCGCATCACCCCAATGGAGAGCCCTGGGCGTCCTCGCCCCGGCATGTCCTCAAATCGGTGGTCCAGCTCTATNNGAGACATCGCCACAGCCGTATGGCCTGGAAGCGGTCACGGAATATGAGGATCTGATCGATGCGATTTACGAATATTCGGAGATCGCTGGCCTCGACGTCGACACCTTGATCCATGAAGCCGGCGCGGCCCAGCTCGAGGTGAATTTCATCCACGGCGACCCGGTGGGCCTGGCTGATCAGGTGCTTGTGTTCAAGCGTATCGTCCGTCAGGTCGCCCTCGATCATGGGGTCTACGCCACCTTCATGGCCAAGCCCATGGAGCATCAGCCCGGTAGCGCCATGCACCTGCATATCTCCATGGTGGAGCATGATGGGCCGGATGGCGCGGGTGGGGCCAATCTGTTCTCCGAGCCGAGGGGGGAGGACAGCCTGCTTTTCCAGCGCTTTATCGGCGGCCTGCAGACCTATCTTCCGCATGTCGCGCCCCTGTTCGCCCCGAATGTGAATTCCTTCCGGCGCATGCGGCCCAGCCACAGCGCCCCCATCAATGTGCAGTGGGGACGGGACAACCGCTCCTGCGGCCTGCGCGTGCCGATCTCCAGTCTTGAGAACCGCCGGATCGAAAACCGCCTGCCCGGCGCCGACGCCAACCCCTATCTGGCCATGGCCGCCGCCCTGATCTGCGGCTACCTCGGCATGGAGGAGGCGATCGCGCCCAGCGCTCCGGAGAGCGGCAACGCCTATCATCACGCCCGCACACTGCCCAAAACCCTCGAAGAGGCCATGGAGCGGTTCAGCGCCTGCGCCGCGGTGCGCGCCATGTTGGGCGAGCCATTCTTCCGGGCCTTTGCCGCCATCAAGGAGGCGGAACTGGAGGCCTATGGCGGGGTCATCAGTTCATGGGAGCGAGACCACCTTCTGCTCAAGGTCTGAGGGCATATGCTGTTTAACGGCGCCCTGGCGATGGCGGAGTCCTACTACGCCGCCACGGCCAATCCCTGGGTGGATCAGCCGCCCCTCGCCGGCGATATCGCCGCGGATCTGGTCATTGTCGGCGGTGGCTGCACGGGCCTATCCGCCGCGTTGCACGGGGCCCGCCGGGGGCTCCGGGTCGTGGTCTTGGAGGGCGGCAAGGTCGGCTGGGGCGCCTCCGGGCGAAACGGCGGCCAGATCATTCCGGGCCTGCGGCAAGGCGCGACGGAGCTTGTGCGGACTCTCGGGCCCGAGCGCGCCAAGGGCCTGCTGGATCTGGCCTTCGAGGCCCGGGACCTGGTGACGGGTCTCATCCGCGAACACAGCATCGCCTGCGATCTGAAGACGACGGGCCATCTGACAGGGGCCGCCAAGGCCGCTGACCTGCGCGGAATGGAGGACGAGGCTGAATGCCTGACCACGGTCATGAACTATCCGCACATCGACTTGCTCTCGGCGGCCCAGGCGCGCGAGGCGGTGGATGTTCCCTATTTCGGCGGGCTGCATGATCGGCGCGGCGGACACCTCCACCCGCTCAACTATACCCTGGGCCTCGCGGCGGCGGCTCTGGACGCGGGCGTGACGATTCACGAGCGGTCAGAGGCCGTTCGTTTGGACACGGGTAAGGACGTACGCGTGTTCACCGCCCGAGGATCGGTTCAGGCCGCCCACGCTGTGCTGGCCGGCGACGCGCTCCTGGAAGGCCTAGCCCCCAAAGTGAACCGGCGCATCATGCCGGTGGCCAATTATCTGGCGGCCACCGCGCCCCTGGCGGATCCCCGCGCCCTCATCCCCAAGGACGCCGCAGTCTCCGACAGCCGTTTCGTCGTGAACTATTATCGACTGAGCGCTGACGGCCGGCTGATCTTCGGGGGCGGCGAGCGCTACACCCCACAGCCGCCGCGGGACATCGCCGCCTTTGCTCGCAGACATATGGAGGCCGTGTTTCCGCAGGTCCGCGGCGTGCCAATCGATCATGCCTGGGGCGGGCTTGTCTCCATCACCCAGACGCGCCTGCCCCATGTGGGTCGTGACGGCGCGGTCCTCTTCGCCCACGGCTATTCCGGTCTCGGCGTCATCCTCTCGACCCTGGCGGGCAAGCTGCTGGTCGAGGCGATCCTTGGCGAGACAGCCCGTTTCGAACGCTTCGCCTCGCTTGAGCCGCCGCCATTTCCGGGCGGGACGGCGCTCCGGGGGCCCCTGCATGTGCTGGGAATGCTCTGGTACGCCCTGCGTGACCGGCTGTGATGTCTTAAGAAGGGAGAGACCGCCTATGACCCGCAAGATGGCTGCACGCGACGCCGCGCTGGGCATGGGCCGGTCCATTGATCGCCGCGACTTTCTGAACGGCGTGGCGGTGGCCCTGGGCGCGCTTGGAAGCGGTCTTGGGGTCGGTCTGGGCGGGCGCGCCGCGGCGGCTGAATCCGGGCTCTGGCCGCAGGATGGGCCCGGCTATTACCCCCCCGAACTGAACGGGATGCGGGGAAGCCATCCCGGCTCCTTCGAGAACGCCCACAAACTTCGCGATGGCGACTTCTGGTCCGCGGCCCCCAGGATCAAGGATACGCGCGAGACCTATGACCTCGTGATCGTCGGCGCCGGCATCAGCGGCCTCGCCGCCGCCTGGTTCTATCGCGTCGCGAAGCCGGATGCGCGGATCCTCATTCTCGACAATCATGACGACTTCGGCGGACACGCCAAGCGCAACGAATTCCATCTGAACGGCAAGCTGCATCTGCTGAATGGGGGCACCCTGGAGATCGATAGCCCCAGGCCCTATAGCCCCCAGGCGGATGGCCTTCTGCGCGCTTTGGGGATCGCGCCGGTGGCGCTGAGCGAGGCCTGCAACCGGCGGAAAATCTATACAGACCTTGGCCTGAGCCACGGCGTCTTCTTTGACCAGGAGACCTTTGGAACAGACCGCCTCGTCGCCGGCGCGCCCTCGGCTTATGAAGGTCTGGGCGGATCCTGGGCGGATTTCGTGGCCAAGGCGCCGCTGTCGGAGGCGGCCCGGGCCGACATCCAGCGCATCCAGACGGGCCAGATCGACTACATGCCGGGGCTCACCTCGGAAGAGAAAAAGGACCGCCTGTCGCGGATGAGTTACCGCGCCTTTCTGCTGGACGTGGCCAAGGTCGATCCCATCGCGGCGGCCTTCTATCAGACCCACACCCAGGGTGAGTGGGGCGTGGGGATCGACGCGGTGTCGGCCCTGGACTGCTGGGGCTTCTTCATGCCGGGTTTTCAGGGAATGAACCTCAAGCCCGGCGCNNATCGCCCGGCTGCTGGTCCGCGACCTGATCCCGGGCGCCATTCCGGGCCAGGATTGCCGCGATGTGGTGACCGCGCGCGTGGACTATTCGCGGCTGGACCGGCCGGATAATCCCGTCCGTATTCGCCTTTCGAGCATCTGCCTGCGCGCCCGCAATATCGGCGGCCCCGAGAGGTCCAAGGGCGTGGAGATCGCCTATGTGCGCGGCGAGCATGTCTTTCGGGTGAAAGCCAAGGCCTGCGTCCTGGCCTCCTGGAACATGATGATCCCCTATCTCTGTCCGGAGATGCCGCAGGCCCAGAAGGCGGCGCTGCACAAGATCGTCAAGACGCCTCTGGTCTANNAATTTCGGCTCAACTGGCCCGTGGACATCGGCGACTATTCCGCCGAGCGCTCCCCGGAAAATCCGATCCTCGTCCACATGACCCGCACGCCCTGCCACCCAGGCCTTTCAGAGTTTGACCAGAACCGCGCCGGCCGCGCCGAGCTTCTCGCGACGCCGTTTGAGACCTTCGAGCGGGAGATTCGCGCCCAGCTCGGCCGGACCTTGGCCGGGGGCGGTTTCGATCCCGCCCAGGACATTACCGCCATCACGGTCAACCGCTGGCCGCACGGCTATGCCCCCGAATGGAACCCGCTCTGGGATGAACCCCTGCCTTTGGCGCAGCAACCCAATGTCATCGGCCGCGCGCGTTTTGGCCATATTACCATCGCCAATTCCGACGCCGGCGCGGCCGCCTATACCGATTGCGCCATCGATCAGGCCTATCGCGCCACCCAGGAGCTATTGGCCGATCACGAAGCGTGAGCGTCTAATGACCGGTTGCGACGACGAGAGCGGGGAGGGTGTCCGGGGCGTCGTCGGGGAGGACCCTGGCGATGTTGCGCTGTTTCAGGTCCTTCAGAAATCTCAGCGGATCGAGGGCGCGCTCGTCGCCCACGTCCAGGTCTATCGCCCGGGCGATGGCCGCGACAAAGGTGACGCAGTTGCGATGTCGCAGATCATAGGGATCGCCCGGGGTCGCCCGCCAAGCCGAAA
This sequence comes from Caulobacteraceae bacterium, assembly GCA_003136615.1. Classification (GTDB taxonomy): domain Bacteria; phylum Pseudomonadota; class Alphaproteobacteria; order Caulobacterales; family Caulobacteraceae; genus Acaudatibacter. The sequence goes on from PLFA01000208.1 coordinate 26,236, forward strand.
CCGCGTCCAGAAGCGATTGATACTGCGCGTCTGAAACCCGGACGGAAAACTGCCGGTGACTCACCGCGAGATAGGCCGTCGCCGAGTCGATCACCTCTCCGCGCGTGTGGTGCAGGAGCAGGGCTGGGCCGGGCTTGACGGACACGAAGCCGAAGGATCGCCGAGGGTCTCCCGTCTCGACGCTGAAATCCGGGCTCGCCTCCGCGTCCGTCGTGGGATCGATGGTGACGAAGGCGTGGGGAAAATAGACCCCGCCTTGCGATGACAGGCCAAAGCCGTGGAAATAAAACGCGACGATTTCGTCCGCGGCGGCCGATGAGGCTGTTGAGAAGCCCAAAAGGCCAATCAGGACAGCCAAGCCAAGCTGGCGAAACGCCGCCGCCGCGTCGAAATTCAAGCGGCTCAAAACCATGATCCTCAATGCTGCCGTCGGCATAACGCGCGGAAGCGTGACCTGGGTCCCGCGCGCCTCGCACATGGCTGCATTTCGAGGATGTTACAGGGCTGGCCTTCGGCGCCGCCTTTCCCCTGTCAGCCCAAGACGAAAGCATAGCTTGACCGCCGCATGGGCGCCGGACGTCCGGGTGCGCCGCCCGTCAAATATGTGATCACAGAGTCTTGACGGAATGAGGGAGCGGTACGAGCCTTCAATCATAAGAACAATTTTCGCGGGACCTTTAGCGAACATGGCGAGACTGGGGATCTTGTTGCGCGCGGGCCTGATGACGGCCGCGATAACGCCGCTGATCTGGGCCACCAGCGGGCGCGCCGCCGATAAGGCGCCGAGCGTCCCCGCCAATGGGGCCTCGGAGGTCGGCGAAGTCGTGGTGACGGCCACCCGCAAGGCGGAGAGCATCAACAAGGTGCCCGAGAGCATCAGCGCCTTTACGGCCGCCAAGATGGAAACCCTCGACATCAAGAGCTTCGCCGATATCGCCAAGTTCACCCCCGGCGTCAGCTTCGATACGGACACCCACGACATTTCAATCCGGGGAATCGCCTCCACGGCCGGTTCAAGCACGACGGGAATCTATATCGACGACACGCCCGTCCAGATGCGCAATCTGGGTCTCAACGCCAATAACACCCTGCCGGCGGTGTTCGATCTGGCCCGCGTGGAGATCCTGCGTGGGCCTCAGGGCACGCTGTTCGGCGCGGGCTCTGAGGGCGGCACCATCCGCTACATCACCAACCAGCCCAGCCTGACCACGTTCAGCGGCATGGTCCACAGCGAGGTCGGATTCACTGACGACGGGGCTCCAAGCTATGAGGTGGGCGCGGCCGTGGGCGGCCCGATCATTCCGGGCGAACTGGGCTTCCGGATCAGCGCCTGGGCGCGCCGCGACGGCGGGTACGTCAACGCCGTCAATTATCAGACGCTCGGCACGACCGATGAGAACGCCAATCGCGTGGACACCTATGTGCTGCGCGGCGCCCTGACCTGGGCTCCCATGAGCAACCTCCTGATCACGCCCGGCATCATGTATCAGCAACGAGAGCAGCATGATCAGGATGAATATTGGGTCGGTATCTCGAACCCCAGCGCCGGCTCCTACCTCAACGCAACACCCGACCGCATGGCGGACCCTGATCGATTCTATCAGCCGACCTTGAAGGTGGAATGGGACGCGGGGCCCGTGAAGTTCATCTCAAACACCTCCTATTATGACCGCCGGGAGACTGTGAACGGCTATAGCGGCACGCTCTATAACCTTTCGTATTTTCAGCATTTCCTGACCGCGGATCCGGCGCTCAGCGTCTATGGCTACGCTTCCGACCCGCAAGGCGTTCCCTGCGGCGGCGCCTGCGGCCTGCCCGGCCCCCTGCTGACCCCGACTGGGCTCAATGTGCCGGGCCTGCCCAACTACCTCTCGACCAATGTGATCACCAATGCTCAGCAGAACTTCACGCAGGAGTTCCGCATTCAGTCCAATGATGCCGGCTCCAGGCTGCAATGGACCGCGGGATTTTTCTATTCGTTCAATCGCCAACAGAGCAATGAGCAAATCTTTGACTCGGAGCTCCCGCAACTTACCGCGCTGCTGTGGCCGTTTGACGCCGCCTACAATGCGAATGGCCAGCTGAACGCGAGCCAGACGCTTATCAACGCCTGGGGCGAGGCCCTGCTTCCGGGCGGCGTCGACTATGACAACAACACCCGCTCCCAGGACAAGCAGGAGGCCCTTTATGCCGACGCGACCTATGCCATCACCAGCAAGCTGCGACTGAACGTCGGCCTACGTTACGCCTGGACCAGCTTCCGCTTCATCAATTCCAACGATGGCGCGCAGGATCTGCTGGACGATGGCGGCGTGCCCGCCGTCGCCACCGGCGGCAAGAGCGAGCAGCCCTTTACGCCGAAGGTCAGCCTCTCTTATCAGGTCACGCCCGACGATATGGTCTATGCCACCGCTTCCAAGGGCTATCGGATCGGCGGCGCCACGCCGCCGCTGCCCGCGGTTGCCTGCGGAACCGGCTTCCCGGATGAGTACAACTCGGATTCTGTCTGGAACTATGAGGTGGGAACCAAGGACAGGTTCCTGGACCGCACCCTGCAGGTCTCGGCCAGCGCCTTCTATATTGGCTGGTCGAATATTCAGCAGGCCTTCTATGTGCCGGCCTGCGGAATTCAGTTCACCACCAATGCCGGCGATGCGGTGAGCAAGGGCTTCGATGTCCAGGGCCAGTGGGAAATCGCCCACCACCTCGAACTGGACGCCAGCGTGGGCTACACCGACGCCACCTTCACCACCACCGCCCTCGATGCAAATGGCGACATCCTTGATGAAAAGGGCGACGCCTTGGACGCCGATACAGGTCCTTGGACCTTCACGCTTGGCGCTCAGTACAATTTTGCCGCTCTGGGCCAGGACGCCTTCGTGCGACTGGACGACGAGTTCAAAAGCAAACGGACCGCGCCCATACCGAACGAGGATTCGCGCACGGCCTTCTATGATCCGGGCCTGAGACCCAATCCGGCGGTCAATCAGATATCGGGTCGCTTAGGTGTCAACATAAAGCGTTGGGATTTCGCGCTCTTCGCGAACAATATCTACAATGCCCATCCGCAGCTCAATCTGCAGCACGAGGACGCCCAGACCCTCCTCTACGAGGCAGAGACCCTGCGGCCGCGCACCATCGGTCTCGCGGCGGACTATCGATTCTAAATTCCGCCACGCTCTAGGTTCCGGCCGGAGCCGAGGCGCGCGCGGGTGAGCGGGGCCCCGATCGTCACCCTAGAGGGCGTGACCAAGCGATTTGGACCCACCCTGGCGGCCGACCGGATATCCTTGATGGTCGAGGAGGGCGAGTTCTTCGCGCTGCTCGGACCTTCGGGCTGCGGCAAGACCACCTTGCTGCGCCTTCTGGCGGGTTTTGAGCGTCCGGACGCCGGGCGAATCCTGATCGATGGCCAGGATATGAGCGGCGTTCCGACGAACATGCGGCCCGTGGGCATGGTCTTCCAGTCCTATGCTCTCTTTCCGCATATGAGCGTCGCCGAGAACGTCGCCTTTGGCCTCAAGGTGGACCGCGTTCCCACCCCAGAAAGGCGGCGGCGCGTGGAGGAGACCCTCGCCATCGTGAAGCTGGGCGCTCTGGGTGACCGCCGCCCGCATCAACTCTCGGGCGGTGAGAAGCAAAGGGTCGCCCTGGCGCGGGCTTTGGTAAGGCGGCCCCGCCTGCTGCTCCTGGATGAGCCTCTCTCCTCCCTGGACGCTCAACTGCGCGAGGCCATGCGCGGCGAATTGGCCCAGCTTCAGAAGGAGGTGGGCGTCACCTTCCTTTTTGTCACCCATGACCAGCAGGAAGCCCTGGCCATGGCGAGCCGCTGNNGCCCCCGAGATCTTTACCAGCGGCCGGCCTCGCGATTCGTGGCGAACTTTCTAGGGCAGGTGAATATCTTCGCCGGGCGACTGAGGCGCGCGCCGGGCGGCGCCATGGAATTTTTCAGCCCGGAACTCGCAGGCTCGATACCTGTCGAGACGTGCGGTTCCCTTGCGGAGGGTCCGGTCTGGATGGCCGTTCGTCCCGAAGAGATCGATGTCATGGCGCAATCCGCTCCCAGTGCGGCGACCGACCGCGAGCCGCGTCTCATGGGCACGGTCGCGCGCATCTCTTTTCTTGGCAGTCAGTCCACGCTCGAGGTTTTGGTCGGGGGGCGAACCTTGCGCGTTATGTGTTCCAATCGCGCGGGCGATGGTCCCGGGGTGGGAGATAAGGTCTGGCTATCCTGGCGGCCTGAGGCTGCGCGGATCCTGGTTGGATGACNNATTGGATTTCACTAAGATGTCACACTCACGTTGCCCTAACGTCATGAAACGCCTCTAACGCCCGTCCCCTGGTCACGTTCCGTGACGAAGGGGGCGGTTGCATGAGTTCGGGTTTCCGGGTGTGTTTGTTCGCGGCTGTTAGCATTGCCGCGCTGTCGTCGGGTCGGGTGCGTGCCGAGGAGACAGCATCGACGGCTTCGCAGGTCCAGGAGATCGTCGTCACCGCGCAGAAGCGGGCACAGAAGGAAATTGATGTCCCGATCACCCTGACCGCCTATAGCGGGGCTTACCTTCAAAAGATCGGCGTTCAGGACCTTCACGACCTTTCCCTAAGGACGCCGGGTTTTTTCCTGCAAAACCAGTCCGTGAATGACCCGGGATTGGTCATGCGCGGGATCACCACCGATAGCACCGACCCCACCAATGAGCCCCGCGTGTCCATCTATCAGGATGGCGTTTCGATTTCGCAGATCCCGGCGGCGGCGGTCGAGTTGTTCGATAATGAGCGTGTGGAAGTGGCCAAGGGGCCACAGACCACGCTCTTCGGGCGATCGGCTCTGACTGGGGCCGTCAACATAATCCAGAATAAGGCGAGCGAAGACGGGTTCGACTGGAACGTGCATGCCGAAGGCGGAAATTACCGATATGGCTACATAGGGGGCATGGTGAATATCCCCATTGGGGACAGCCTCGCTATTCGCTTTTCTGGCGTCGATAAAACCCGGGATGGCTACGTCGAGAATGATCTGGGCGGCGGTCTGAACGGGACGGGGACGCTCGCGCTACGAATGGCGGTGAACTATCATCCCAATTCTAAGTTCAACGACGATCTGATTTTGAATTATGAGCGGGACGACCCTGGCCCCACCGAGTTCAAGAGCGTCACCTTCGATCCCTCTAATCCCACAACCGGCCAGGTGCTTGGGAATACCGGCGCCAATTCATCGGCCGCGCTCAGCTCCACGCCCGCTTTAGACAATGGTCAGCCCCTTGGCGTCCATCGTGAAATTCAAGGCGCCACCAATATCCTGACCTATAAGATGACCCCCGCCTTGACGCTCACCTCGACCACCGCTTGGCGACGCTACACGTCGTTGGAGATCTATGATCCCGACGGTTTCTCTTTTCCTCTGCTGACGGGCTCCAACCAGGACAGCGGAACCGAATACAGCCAGGATTTCCGCGTTAACTTCAATCCCGGCGGCCGTTTCTCCGCCTTTGCAGGAGCAAGCTTCTTCGACGATTATGGACGTGAGAATACCAGCTTCATCGTGAATGAGCCGCTTCTGTTGGGCCTTGTGACGGGTGTTTTGAACCGCACAAACCCTGTCCCGGGACCGATCTCCGCCTATACGAACCCGCAGCTTCTTTCCGCGGAACTGCAGGGGCTTGCCGGCGCCTACGGTGTGGCGCTGCCGGGCGCCGAAGCCTTGGCCATCGCCAACAACTTGAACCAGAACAACTTCGAGTCTGATACGGTCACAAGCAAAACCCTATCCTACGACGTTTATTTGGACGGAACCTATAAGGTTACTGACAAGTTCGAGGTCAGCGCTGGCGTGCGCTATACGACCGATAACAAGACGACTTACAATTCCGAGAGCGTCGGTAACCGGTCGGTGCTGGGCGGCGTCATTGGCGCCCTCGGTCAGCCCGCCGCGATCCGCAACGCGCTTCTCGGGGGGCTCGCCGTGCCTGGAGCCGCCAATATCCCGCTGTCGGCGGCCTATCCGGTCCCAGTGTTCGGCCTGATCTACCAGCCAACCTACGGCAATGGCGGGGTCGACCAGGCGTCGCTCAACGATGGCGGTATCTCATGGCGAGCGACAGGCCGCTACGCCTTCACGCCTGATTTGGACATCTACGCCACATATGCCCTGGGCCGCCGGCCGGAGGTTCTCGCTTCAGACGGCGCCGCCACGCCCTTTGGGCCTACGGTGTTTTCCAGGGAGCCTTCCGAGACCCTGGACGACTATGAGGGCGGCGTGAAGACGCGACTGTTTGATCACCATCTCAGCCTCGATGGGGCCATTTACTACAACCAGTATCACAACTTCTCGACCACTCTNNGAAGGGCAGGGGACCTGGGCCGTGACGTCCATGGCGGACATATACGCCACCTACACCTATACCCACGGGCGGTATGACAACGGCATTCTGCAAGGTAATCAGTTCCGTTTGACGCCCGAACATGTCGTGACGATCAACGCGTCACTGCGCCATCATGCCTTAGGCGGTGTCTTCGATCTGATCCCGAATTTCCGGTACAGCAGCAAAGAGTTTTTCAACGCCGATAATGGCAATCCGGCAATTCTGAAGGGGGAGGGCCTGCTGGTTCAGCCCCTCCAGTTCAATCAGTATCAGAATGGTTATGGCGTCGCCGATCTTCGCCTGTCGTACACCCGCGATAACGCCCACTGGAAGCTCGAGGCCTTCGTCACGAACCTCACCGACACGAAGTTTCTGAAGGACGACGGAAACACGGGCCTCGATCTGGGTCTGCCCACGGTGATTGCCGGAGAGCCGCGTTTCTACGGCCTCTCATTCACTATTCGTCACTAAGCCGCGGCGGCGCCCCCTTACAGTTTCGGGATGATCTCATGCGCATGAACCGCCGCAATTTGTTGACCATGCTCCCCCTCGCGGCCGGCGCGCCGAACCTGGCCGCCGCGCAAGTTGTCGCAGCTGGGGATGTCAGGTTTCTCCATGGCGTAGCGAGTGGCGATCCCCTCCCTGACGCGGTGGTGATCTGGACGCGCGTGACCCCGGTCGATCCGGGCGCCGCAACCCCTGTGGACTGGGTCGTGGCGGAAGATCCCACTTTCACAGATGTGGTCGCCACCGGCCGGGCGGAGACGGGCCCTGTCCGGGACCACACAGTGAAGGTGGATGTCGGAGCTCTCAAGCCCGGCACGGACTACTGGTATCGCTTCTCGGTCGGCACCGTGACGTCGCCTTCTGGTCGCACGCGAACCCTGCCGATCGGGCCGGTGAAAGAGGTCGTTCTGGCCTTCGTGACCTGCGCGCTTTACCCCAACGGCCTGTTCAACGCCTATGACCATATCGCCAAATCGGACAAGCTGGACGCCGTCATTGAACTTGGCGATTACATCTACGAATACGGCGCGGCCCCAGACGATTACGGCATGGTCAATGGCGTCAAACTCGGTCGCATTCCCGAGCCCGCGCACGACCTTGTCACCCTCGCGGATTATCGCACCCGCTACGCCCAGTATCGCCGCGACCCCGATCTACAGGCCGCCCACGCCCGGGCGCCGTGGATATGTGTCTGGGACGACCATGAGGTGGCCAATGACACCTGGAAGGGCGGGGCGGAAAATCATCACGAGAAGACGGAAGGCGCCTTCGACGACCGTAAAGCGGCCGCCCTTCGGGCCTGGTACGAATGGATTCCCGCCAGAGACCCGGTCCCCGGCCGCGCCTTCGAGGCGATCAACCGGAGCTTTGACTTCGGCGATCTGATGAGCCTGACCATGTTGGAAAGCCGGCTCACCGCGCGGTCCTATCAGCTTGAATATGACCGGCCCGGCGATATTCCCTTTGTCATCTATGATGTGAGCGACCCCAAGGCCCGCAAGCGGGTCACCGACCCGGCGGTGCTGGCCAAACTTGGCGAATCCCCTCGCGGCGCCCCGCTCCCGGCGCCCTATGCCTATGGTCCCGATGTGGAGGCCATCGAGGCCTTCATTTCAAACCCGGACCGCCAAATGCTGGGAACAACCCAGGAGGTTTGGCTCGCCCGTACGCTCGCGGCGTCGGTGGCGGCCGGAAAGCCCTGGCAGGTGATCGGCAACGAGGTGATCATGGCCCGGGCCCGCTCCCCCAAGATCGCCGAAATGCTCGGCGAACAGGGAGTTCAGATCGCGCTCGCGAAAATGCCGGCGTCCATTCGCCCCCAAGCCAAGCAGCTTATCGACGTGATGAGCTATGACCAGCCGTTCGATCTGGACGGATGGGATGGTTATCCCGCGGCGCGAGCCCGATTTGACGGGATCCTGAAGGCCCTCGGCGGCGGCAATCCAATTGTCGTCTCCGGCGATAGCCACGCCTTCTGGCTTAACCAGCTGCGGGAACTGGGCGGCGGCCCGACCTTGGCGGTGGAGTTCGGCGTCAGCGCCATCACCAGCCCGTCCATTGGCGAATATGCCGGGTTCCAGCTCGGCGATGTTTTCGTCGCCCAGAGAGGGGAGGTGACGTTCTGCGACCAGCTTGCCAAAGGCTATGTCCGCCTGACCCTGACCCATGAGGCCGCCCACGGCGAGTTGATCGCTGTTCCGATCACCGAGAAACCGTATGAGGCGCGCGTGTTGGCCGCCTGGCGGCTCCGCCCGACGCAGGGTGTCGGCATCCTTGCGTTGGAACGGGTCTAGCCGGTCAAGCCGGGTCGGCAAAAACTTCGGCGTGGGCGTGCAAATCTCGGCGCCCGGCGGTATGGGAGGCCAACCGGAAAAGGACGTCTCCCCAAATGCACGGTCGCCTGAATTCTCTCGATGCTTTCTGGATGCCTTTCTCGAACAATCGGGCGTTCAAGGAACATCCGAGGATGTTCGTCCGCGCCAAGGACATGTTCTATTATACCCCCGACGGACGGGAGGTTCTGGACGGCACCTCGGGCCTCTGGTGCGTCAATGCCGGCCATACCCGCGCGCCCATTGTCGAAGCGATCCAGCGCCAGGCGGCGGAGATGGATTTCGCCCCCGGCTTTCACCTTGGCCATCCCAAGGCCTTTGAGCTCGCCCATCGCGTGGCCAGCATTTTCCCCGAGGGGATGGACCACGTCTTCTTCTGCAATTCCGGTTCGGAGTCGGTGGACACCGCGCTCAAGATCGCGCTCGCCTATCAGCGCGCCATCGGCCAGGGAACGCGAACCCGCCTGATCGGTCGGGAGCGGGGCTATCATGGCGTCGGCTTTGGCGGGATCTCGGTGGGCGGGATCGGGCCGAACCGCCGTCATTGGGGCCCCATGCTGCCGGGCGTCGATCACATGCGCCATACCCACGATCCCGCCAGCGGGACCTTCGTGCGGGGCCAGCGCGAGACGGGGGCGGAGCTTGCCGATGATCTGGAGCGGCTCGTCACCCTGCATGGCGCCGACACCATCGCCGCGGTGATCGTTGAGCCCATGGCCGGTTCGACGGGGGTGCTGATCCCGCCCAAGGGCTATCTGGAACGCCTTCGCCAGATCGCCACGCGCCATGGCATCCTCTTGATCTTCGACGAGGTGATCACCGGTTTTGGGCGGCTCGGCGCGGCGACAGCCTCGGAGTTCTTCGGCGTGACCCCCGATCTGATCACCTGCGCCAAGGGCCTGACCAACGCCACCGTGCCCATGGGCGCTGTGGCGCTGGGGGCCAAGATCTATGACGCCATATTGGCGGCCAGCCCCCCGGGCATCGATCTCTTCCACGGCTACACCTATAGCGGCCACCCCCTGGCGGCGGCGGCGGGTCTCGCGACCCTTGATCTCTATGAATCTGAAGGCCTTTTTGAGCGCGCAAAGGAATTGAGCCAGCCCTTCGCAGACGTCGTTCATGGCCTCAAGGACGTTCCCCACGTGATCGACATCCGCAATCTTGGCTTGGTGGCCGGGATCGAACTGGAGCCGCGCCCCGGCGCGCCGGGCGCGCGGGCCATGGAGGTCTTCCACCGTTGCTATGACACCGGCCTGCTGACCCGCGTGACGGGAGACATCATCGCCCTGTCGCCGCCCCTGATCTCGGAGCCGGCCCACTTCGCCCAGATGGCTCAGATGCTCTCCGAAGCCATTTCGGCCACCGCTTAAGCCGCCGCGCTGGAGAGGGCCTTCGCCGCGAACTCCATCGCGCTCTTATAGTCCGCCTTGCCGTTCGGCGCGCGCAGGGAAATGTCGCCTGCGACCACGCGTTTGGGTGACTTATAGGCGGCCAGGCTCTGGCGCACATGGGCGATCAGGGCTGCTTCATCCAGGCCGCGCCCTTGGCGAAGACGCACCACGCCGGTGATCGACTGGCCCCACCGGGGATCAGGCAGGCCCACGACCAAGGCGTCCTCCACATCGTCATGGCGCTTCAGGGCCTCCTCGACCTCCTCGGGAAAAACCTTCTCGCCGGCCGTATTGATGCAGGCATTGCCGCGTCCCAGCAGCGTCAGGGAGCCGTCTGGCTCGACCAGACACCAGTCGCCCGGGATCGAATAGCGCACGCCGTCGATGACCCGGAAGGTGCGGGCGGTCTTTTCCGGGTCCTTATAATAGCCCACCGGCCCCGGCGGCCCCACGGCGACCAGACCTCTCGCGCCCGAACCTGGCGCCACGGGTTGGTCATTCTCGTCGAACACCCGCGCCCTCTGGCCCAGAGCGAACTTCGCGGTCGCAACCTCGCCGGCCGCGGTCATCATGGAGGTTCCCAGACCCAAGGCCTCGGACGAGGAAAAGGCGTCGATCAGCACGGCCCCCGGCATATGCCGCAGCAGGGCGCGTTTGACCTCAAGGCTCCACATCACCCCGGAGGAGGTGACCCGCTCGACGCAGCTCACATCAAAGCGGCCCGGCTCCCGCTCCAGCGCCTCGACAAGCGGGCGGGCGAAGGGGTCGCCCACAATGGTGAGGTTCTTGGCCCCCCAGCGCTCTATGGCCTCGGCCATTTCTTCGGCCGCGAAGGTCTTGCTGGGCAGGGTGATCACCGCGCCCCCTGACAGGATCCCAGCGACGGCGGTGAGCAGGCCGGTTCCGTGCATGAGCGGAGGGCCAATCACGCTGGCGGGCCCAGGCCCCATCGCGCGGGTGGCCGCGACCAACTCATCAAGTGTCTCGGGCACAGGCCCCAAGGCGCGGGCGGCCGCCAGGGTGATCTGCCGCAGATCATCGTGGGTCCACATGACGCCCTTGGGCATGCCTGTGGTGCCGCCGGTATAGATGAAGAACAGATCATCGGGCGAGCGGGCGATATCCAGCGGCGCCCCATCGCCGCTCTCGCAGAGGTCCTCGAAGCTTTCGGCGAAGTCGCCGCCTTCCCCAACCTCGATAAAGATCCGCGCAGTCTGGAGCTGGTGGCGGATCGCCGCGATGTGGCGTCGAAACTCCGCGCCAAACACGACGACTTGAGCGTCGGAATTGTCGAAGATGTAGCGCACTTCCTCGGGGGTGTAGCGGTAGTTCACATTGACGTGGACAAGGCGCGCCTTGAAGCAGGCCGCCAGCAGCTCGGAATATTCCGGCCGGTTGTGCATGTAGAAGGCGACCTTGTCGCCAGGTCGCGCGCCGCGGGCGATCAGGGCGTGGCCGAGGTTATTGCTCCGACGCTGAAACCGCCCCCAGGGGATAACGTGATCGCCATGGATCAGCGCGGGGGCTTCGGGCGAGACGACCGCGCCGACGCCATCGAGAATGTCACCGAAATTCCACCGGTACATCTGTCCGCGCCTCCGACCCTATCGACAATCCTGCCGCCGTTCGGCGTGCCTTGAAGACGCATCTTAAGGTCCTCCTGGCGCCGACGCCATGGGGCCTGGTCGGCGCCCAAATTTGCGGCTCCATCCGCCAAGTTGGACTCTGCCGGCGGCGCAGCCCGCGACGTCGCCCAGGTGTGTGGTATCGACCGCCCATGCCGTTACGCCCATCGCTGAGCGCCGTCCTGACCGTCCTTGGCGTTCTACTTCAGGCCGCCCCGGCGCCAGCGGCCGAACTTCTTCCCAGCACGCCCGCTCCGACGGCCAAGGATTGGGCGAGCCTGGCAAGCCTTCCCGACTGGAGCGGCACATGGGTGCCCGACATGCGCGACCAAGGCCTGCAGGAGACCTCCAATCCCCCGCCCTGGACGCCGTCCGTCGCCGCGGAAATGCGTCAGGCTGAGGCGGAGGAGGCGTCGGGGGCGCCCCGCGGACTCTTCATCAACTGCCTGCCCGAGGGCATGCCCAGCTGGATGCTGATCTCCCACAACGCCATGGAGATCCTCTTCACCCCCGGCCAGGTGACGCTTCTGGGCGAATCCGACGGGAACCGGCTAAGGCGCATCTATACCGACGGGCGGCCCCACCCCGCCGACCCTGATCCAAGCTTCCACGGTCATTCCATCGGCCATTGGGAGGGCGATACGCTCGTGGTGGATACGGTGGCGATTCTGCCGGAAACCTTCATCGCGCTCAGCGAATCCGTGGGCGCCCCTAATGATGGCGATATGCACATCGTCGAGCGAATCCACCTGGCCGGTCCAGGCGTTTTGCATGACGATCTGGAAATCACCGCCCCGCACGCCCTCTCCAGAACCTGGAAGACCACCCGCGTCTTCCTGCGCCATCGCCTGGTTCGAGACGCCATCAGCGAGGGCGTTTGCCTTCAAGGCCTTTTCGCCGAAAGCAAGGATAAGGCGGGTCACGCGGTCTTCATCCCCGTGCCGCAGGACAGTGGCGGCAATGTCGCTCCCAAAGGCCAGTAGAAGAGGTTGAAATGACGCGTTTGGCGATATCTGGCGTGGCGCTCGCCACACTCGCCCTTCTGAGCGCGGGCCCCGCGGGCGCGCATCATTCCTTCGCCATGTTCGACCCGACCAAGGTCGTCGTGCTGGACGGCGCGGTGAAGGAGTTCTCGTGGACCAACCCCCACGTCAGCATTCGCATCATGGTCAAGCCCAAGGCGGGCGGCGAGCCTGAGCTTTGGACCGTGGAGCTGACCAGCCCCGGCAACCTCACCCGCGCCGGTTGGACCCGCACGACTCTGAAACCCGGTGATGCGGCGGAGGTCTCGATCCACCCCCTGCGCAATGGGGAACATGGCGGGGGCTTTGTGAAGCTGAAGACCGCCAGCGGCCAGATCTTCGTGGGCGGATCGCCGGGACCCCAGCAGGGCGTCTCTTAACGCCGCCCATGCTCACCGCCTTCGCGCTTTGGTTGCGCGCCACGCCGTTAAGTATCTCCATCGCCTCCCATGACTGGGTCATCCCGGCCGTGCAGAGCCTCCATATCGTGACGATCGCCGCCTTGATCGGGTCGATCCTGGTGATCAACCTGCGACTGCTGGGTCTGATTGAGCGGAGCCAGGCGGTCAGCGCTCTGATGGGTCACTACCTGCCCGTAGTCGCCGTCTCGATTCTTGTCTTGGCCCTGACCGGGGCTGTCCTGATCATGGGCGAGCCGACCCGGGCCCTCTTTCGGATCACCTTCTGGATTAAAATGGCGCTCGTGCTCGCGGCGGTGATCCTGACCTGGGGCCTCGGCCGCTTCTCGCGGACACGCCTGGCGCTCAGCGGCGACGCGGGCGCCGCCCTGGCGCTTAAGGGCGGCGCGGTCCTCGCGCTCCTCCTCTGGACCGCGATCATATTCGCGGGCCGGTGGATCGGCTACACCGAAGGCTGGCCGGGCGCGCCCCAATAGGAATGATGGGCCGCGCCAATGGATCTTAACGCCCTCGCCGAGAGCCTGAAGGCGACGCCCATTTCGCAGGCGATCAGCGGCTCCGACGCCCTCTTTCCGCTGCTCGAGTGCGTGCATGTTCTTGCCGTGGTGACGGTCGTGGGGGCCATCGCCATTGTCGATCTGCGCCTGCTCGGGCTGCGCGCCCGGGGCCGTCACGTTCAGGAGCTGTTGCATCAGTTCGTGCCCGTGACCCTCGGGGCGTTCGCGGTGGGCTTCGTTGCGGGCGCCCTGATGTTCATCGCCAAGCCGGACACCTATCTCGCCAACGCCTTCTTTCTGGTGAAGATGCTGCTCCTGGCCATGGCGGGCGCCAATGCGATCACCTTTCACCTTCTCTTCAGCCGCGACCTGGCTGGGGTCGGGCCCGGCGTCGCCGCGCCTCTTCCCGCGCGCCTGAGCGGACTTTTCTCC
>PLFA01000046.1:0-13796 GCA_003136615.1 Caulobacteraceae bacterium
GTGCTGCCCGCCGGAGACGGCGGCACTGCCGCCAATCCGGCCCTGATCATCGGTCCCACCAATGGCGGCACGGTGGTGATCAACCGCAACAACACGTCAGCCGGGACCGGCGTCATCGACGACACCGGCGGCAGCAACATTGCCATCGAAAACATCGAACTCACCGGCGCCTACTACGGCATCGCACTGAGCGGGACGTCCACGGGCGTCGCGCTGCTCAACGACAGCGTCTACGGCAACGCCGGGGGCGGTATCCTCACCGCCAACTCAGGGGCGATCACCGGACTGACGATCGCCGGCAGCGCGATCGACAATAATATCGGTCCGGGCATCACCTTGCAGGACGCCGTGCTCAGCGCCACGCTGACCAACGATCAGGTGTTCAACAACGCCAACGACGGCATCGATTTCCGTGCAATCTCCGGCACGGAATTGGTCAGCGGCGGCGCGGTCTATGACAACACCGACGTCGGTATCTACATCGTTTACAGCGGCGTCACGGTCCAGGGCGTGCAGGTGCACGGCAACGGAACGGATGGCATCGACGGCAGCCCGTACTCCGCGTCCTCGCCGGTGACGATCGCCGATCGNNGTCTATGACCAGGTCAACGCCAGCTACGATGCAATCGAATTCAGCGGCGGCGGCACCGTGTCGTCCAACACCGTCTACGGCAGCAGCACCGGCCTCTCCGTCTCCAGTAACGATGCCGTGCTGGACAACCTGCTCTACGACAACGCCAGCGACGGCATCTCCCTCGCCAGCGGCTCCTATGACACCCTGCTTGGGAATATCGCTTATGGCGACGCGATCGGGATCGGCGGCGGCGCCAACTACTCCACGATCGAGAACAACCTCATTTACGACAACGTCACCACCGGCATTGCCATCACCGCTGGCTCCACGCTGGCGCTCATCAACAACACCATCTACCAGTCCATCGGCCAAGCCCTGACACTGTCCAACGTCAGCACCGTCACCGTCGAGAACAACATCTTCTGGGTGGATGAGGGTACGATCGTCAGCGTCGCCGCCGGCGCCACCACGGGGTTCACCAGCGCCTACAACCTGTTCTACCAGGGCGCCGACGCCACCCCCGCCACGCTCGGCCTATGGCAAGGCACCGCCGAGGCCACCCTCACCGCCTGGCAAACCGCTAGCGGACAGGATAAGACCGGCAGCAAGACCGGCAACCCCGACTTCGTCAACATCAAGGGCGCGGACCAGGTCCTCGGCGGTCCGGGCACGCCGGTGGGTGCCGGCGCGGACGACGATTTCGAGTTGCAGGCCGGCTCGCCCGCCATCGACGCCGCGACCTGGGCCACACGAGGATCCCTTCCCCTCGCAAACGCGTCAATCTCCTGAAGCAGGGTGATCTTTTCCGAAAATCCGGGCGACGCCAGAGGGTCATCTTCGCCATAAAGGCGCGCATTGGTCGGGCTCGGTCCCTCGGCCGCGTGACCTTCATAGCCGCGCTTGGCCAGCGACGCCGAACGCGCCGCCCGTGCGATGGCGGCCTCGGAGATTTCGCTTGAGTGGGCGTAGCCGGCGGTTTCCCCGGCCACCACCCGGAGCCCAAAGCCTCGGGTCGAATCATAGGACGCCGATTTCAGACGCCCATCGTCAAAGACAAAGAACTCGCTCTCCGAGCGCTCCAGAAAGATCTCCCCGTCATCTGCGCCCCTCAAAGCCTCTTCGAGAATGGCGCCGGCAGCCTTCGGGTCGACCTCCGCGGATTCGAGAATGGACGGGGCGAGCAGGGGTGCGTTCATGGGCCTATGGCGTCCCGACTGAATCATTTTGGATGTGTGGCTCTGAGAGATAGTCCCGCTGCAACCCGGGCGGAAGGCCGGGCGTTGTCGAATTGGCTCCGGCGACTTTCCCGCGCGCATTCGTCTTGGCAACCCCCCCCGATGTCGCTATTGCACCGCCGCGAGGACATGATGGATTGAGGGCGTGCGCCTTCGCGGATGCGAAAACGCCGTCCGAAAAGTCCAAAGACTCTGAATTTGTGGCGTCGGACATGCGGCCTCAGGGCTGACGGCCTGCCGCATTCCTGACAGGGCAGACCCGAGAGGACCATGACGTTTCGCGTTTCGTCGCTTTTTCGCCAGACGCCGCTGGCTCTGGCCTCTGGCCTTGCGGTCGCGCTGGCCAGTCCCGCCTTTGCTCTGGACCAGCTCGGCCAACCGGTCGATCACGCCATCGATCTTCAGCCGGCCGCGTCGCATATCCGCGCCGAGCAGATCGCCTTCCACAACAATATCCTGCTGCCGATCATCACCGCCATTGTGGTTCTGGTGATGGTCCTGCTGCTCTATGTCGTGTTTCGCTTCAACAAGGGCGCCAATCCAACGCCCGCCCGCTTTAGCCACAATACGCCCGTGGAAGTCGCCTGGACCGTCGGGCCGGTCCTCATTCTCATGTTTATCGCGATCTTCTCGTTCAAGCTTCTGTTCGCCGAGCATGACATGCCCAAACCCTATATGACGGTGAAGGTTGTGGGGCGGCAGTGGAACTGGGACTATGCCTATCCAGACCAGAAGATTCCCGCCGCGACCTCGATACCTTTGACCGAAGACGTGGCGAACCAGGAACACCGCCCTTACATGCTAGCGGCGACCAATCCGATGGTCGTCCCCGTGGGGCAGGTCGTGAAGGTTGAGATCACCGGCGAGGACGTCATCCACTCCTTCTCGGTCCCTGCCTTTGGCGTGAAGATGGACGCCGTTCCAGGCCGGCTGAATGAAACATGGTTCAAGGCTGACCGGACGGGTGTTTTCTACGGCCAGTGTTCGCAGCTTTGCGGCGCGAACCACTCCTTCATGCCCATTGAGGTGGATGTCGTGACCCTGCCGCAGTTCCAGGCCTGGGTTGCGAGCAAGGTTCCGCAAGCAACAACCGTGGCCGCGGCGACGCCCGCGGCCCCTGGCGTACAATAGTCGTTTTCACTTGGTCGAGAGGACGCGTTAAGACGAGATGGCCGACATCGCCCAAACTCACGGACGGGTCGCCGAGGCGCAAGCTTCCGGTGGCTATGGCGCTCATGCCGGATCGCCGGGTTTTTTCACGCGTTGGTTTCTGTCGACCAATCACAAAGACATCGGCACCCTCTACATCATCTTCGCCATTCAGGCGGGGATCATAGGGGCCTTGTTTTCCGGTCTGATCCGCTGGGAGCTCGCTGAGCCGGGCATCCAGCTCTTTTCGCCCAACTCCACGATCAACCTTCTCGGCCTCGTGGAGCAGAGCAAGCATGGCTATTATGTGGTGGTCACGGCCCACGCGCTGATCATGATCTTCTTCATGGTCATGCCGGCCATGATCGGCGGCTTTGGCAACTGGTTCGTGCCCCTCATGATCGGCGCGCCGGACATGGCCTTCCCGCGCATGAACAATGTCAGCTTCTGGCTGCTGATGGCGTCCTGGGTCATGCTGCTCACCTCCATGTTCGTGGATGGGGGGCCTGGTCGAGGCTTCGGCGGGGGCTGGACGATGTATCCGCCGCTCTCCACCGTGGGGCACCCCGGCCCAGCGTTCGACTGCGCGATCCTCGCCATTCACCTGGCCGGGGCGAGCTCGATCCTGGGCGCCATCAACTTCATCACCACCATCTTCAACATGCGCGCGCCGGGCATGACGCTGCACCGGATGCCCCTGTTTGTCTGGTCGATCCTGGTGACGGTGTTTCTGCTGCTGCTGTCTCTGCCCGTCTTGGCGGGCGCTATCACCATGCTGCTCACGGATCGGAATTTTGGCACGCACTTCTTCGACGCGGCCGGAGGCGGCGATCCCGTGATGTACCAGCACCTGTTCTGGTTCTTCGGTCACCCTGAGGTCTATATCCTGATCATCCCGGGCTTCGGGATCATCAGCCACGTGGTTTCGACCTTCTCGGGCAAGCCCGTGTTTGGCTATCTCGCCATGGCCTACGCCATGGTGGCGATCGGCTTCCTGGGCTTCATCGTCTGGGCGCACCATATGTTCACGGTGGGCATGCCGCTCAATCTCCAGGCCTATTTCGTGGCGGCGACCATGGTGATCGCGGTGCCCACGGGGGTGAAGGTCTTTTCATGGATCGCCACGATGTGGGGCGGCTCCATTGAGTTCAAGACCCCCATGCTGTTCGCGGTTGGCTTCATTTTTCTTTTCACCGTGGGCGGCGTCACAGGCGTGGTTCTTGCTAATGCCGGTATCGATTACGCCCTGCATGACAGCTATTATGTGGTCGCTCACTTCCACTATGTGCTCAGCCTTGGCGCCGTCTTCGCCATCTTCGCGGGCTTTTACTACTGGTTCGAGAAGATGTGGGGCGTTCGCTACAATGAGACTCTGGCGACCATCCACTTCTGGCTCACCTTCGTGGGCGTGAATATCGTCTTCTTCCCGCAGCATTTCCTGGGACTCCAGGGCATGCCCCGCCGGTCCATCGATTATCCGGCCGCATTCTCCTACTGGAACCGCGTCTCCTCTTACGGCTACCTCGTGGCCCTTATGGGATTGGTCGTTTTCATCGCGGTGCTGGCCGAGGCGGCGATTCGCCGTCGCGCGGCGCGCGCCAATCCTTGGGGCGCGGGGGCGACGACATTGGAATGGACTCTCTCCTCTCCGCCGCCCTTCCACCAGTTCAATGAGTTGCCGGTCATCCACGCCGACAGCCATTAGGAGGCTTCGGCCCCAAGAATGAGTACATTAGAGGCCTTGGCCGCGCCGGTCGCGGCGCCCGCGAACGTTCGAGCGGCCCGCGCGGGTGATTATCTCGCCCTCCTGAAACCTCGTGTCATGTCGCTGGTGGTTTTCACGGCGGTGACGGGCCTGATCTGCGCAGGCCGGCCGATGGACCCATGGTTGGCGGCGGTGGCGATCCTGTGCATCGCGGTGGGGGCCGGGGGCGCCGGAGCCCTCAATATGGCCTATGACGGGGATATTGACGCCCTGATGCGCCGCACGCGCCGCCGCCCTGTGCCCTCGGGCCGCGTTCAGGCGGCTGACGCCCGGGCGCTTGGCGTCACCCTTTCGCTCTTCGCCGTGACGATCATGGGCCTGGCCATCAACGTCCTGGCCGCAGTCCTCCTCGCCTTCACGATCATCTTCTATGTGGCCGTCTACACCCTCTGGCTGAAGCGGCGCACGCCCCAGAACATCGTTATTGGCGGCTTGGCCGGCGCCCTTCCCCCTCTCGTGGGCTGGGCCGCGGCCAGCGGGACGGCGCCGCTCAATGCCTGGCTTCTGGTGGCGATTATCTTCGTCTGGACCCCACCGCATTTCTGGGCGCTGTCTCTTTATACCTGTGAGGATTACGCGGCCGCCGGCGTGCCGATGATGCCCTTGGTCAAGGGCGTCGCCTCCACGCGTCGGCAGATTCTGGCCTATTGCCTTGTGCTCGCGCCGCTTGGCGTGGCGCCCGCGGTCACGGGCCTGGCGGGGCCGATCTACGCGGCTGTGGCGAGCCTCGGCGGCGCAGCCCTGATCGTCTTGGCCATTCGCCTCCTGGTCGGACAAGGCCCCGCCCCGGCCCCGGCCGCGGCTTCGTCCACGAGCGCGAAGACCACCCTGTACACCGTCGATGCCGGCGCGCGCCCGGCGCGTGATCTGTTCGTCCTGTCCCTCGTCTACCTCTTCGCCCTCTTCGCGGCCCTGCTCGGGGAAAAGCTAGCCGGCGTCGCGCCGCTCGTCCGATGAGTGACCCTAACGACGAGAACCCCGTGGACGCACGGGCGCGGCGTGGCCGTAATCTGCTCCTGGCCGCCGCGCTCGTAGCCTTCGTGATCCTGGTTTTCATCGTCACGATCATCAAGATCAGTCACAATATCAGCGTTCATGGCTAGCCTGGGGCCACCAACGCCATCATCTGGGCGGGCGAACGCCCGGGTCGCAATCCTCTGCGCGGGCGTTTTCGCCTTGATGGTGGGGGCGGCTTTCGCGGCCGTGCCTTTCTACCGCGCCTTCTGCCAGGCCACGGGATTCAACGGCGCGGTCAAGCGCGCCAAGTTGGCACCCGGCGCGGTTTCTAATAAAACGGTGACGGTCCGCTTCGACACCAATGTGAACGGGGTGCCCTGGACCTTCGTCCCGGTTCAGGCCAGCCAGACGATCCATCTGGGCGCCTCGACCCTGGCTTTTTTCAAGGCGACGAACACCAGTCACCAGACCGTGACGGCCCGCGCCCTCTTCAATGTCGTCCCCGAGGCCGCCGGACAGTATTTCTCAAAGTTGGAGTGCTTCTGCTTCAACGACCAGACCCTGACGCCGGGCCAGAGCGCGGAGTTTCCCGTCGTCTATTATGTCGACCCCCATTACGCGGAGGATCGCGACACCCGCTATCAGCCCGACATCACCCTCTCCTACACGTTCTTCAAGGCGACCGATGTGGCGAATGGAACCGCGACGGCGGCGCCTCTTGGCGCGAAGGCGAAGGCGAGGCTATAGGACGGCCCATATTGCCCAAGGCATTCGGGATGCATCCTGGACGTTTCACCCGTCGGCATCTTGGAACTTGATCTAGAGAAGGCGGGACATGGCCCACGACGGCGTTAAGCACGATTACCACCTCGTTAATCCGAGCCCCTGGCCCCTGGTGGGCTCCGCCGCGTCCGTGGTCATGGCCCTGGGCCTGGTTATCGGGCTGAAGGGTCTCTTCGGTATTCCCAAAGGCGAATGGTGGGTCTTGGCGCTCGGCGTCGCTGGCGTCCTCTTCACCATGGCCGCCTGGTGGACCGATGTGGTTCGTGAGGCCAATCACGGCGATCACACACCGGTCGTGGCTCTCGGCCTGCGTTACGGAATGATCCTCTTCATCGCCTCGGAAGTGATGTTCTTCGTCGCTTGGTTCTGGGTCTTCTTCGAGATGGCCCTGTTCCACCATGTGCGGACCCTGTCCCCCCTCGATGATGTCAGCGCGGCCTGGGCCACATGGCCGCCCAAGGGCATCGAGACGGTCCAGCCCTTTCACCTGCCTCTGGTGAACACGCTCACCCTGCTTCTGTCGGGAACGACAGTGACCTGGGCGCACCACGCCCTTCAGACTGGCGACCGCAAGGGCGCCAAGATCGGTCTCGTCCTCACCATCGCGCTTGGGGCCATGTTCACGGCGATCCAGGCCTATGAATATAGCCATATATTGAGTGACAAGATGTTCTATGGGGCCGAGGCGACCAGTTCGGGCCTCTATGGCTCCAGCTTCTTCATGGCCACGGGCTTTCATGGCTTCCATGTGATCATCGGCACGATCTTTCTGACCGTGTGCCTGATTCGCCTGTTGAACGGGGCTTTCACCCCCAAGCAGCACTTCGGCTTCGAAGCCGCCGCCTGGTATTGGCATTTCGTGGACGTGGTTTGGTTGTTCTTGTTCACTTTCCTTTACGTGATCTTCGGGTCCGGCTGGGGTCATTGAGGGCGCCGGTCGCCCTTGAGCCTTTCCTGGCGGGACTGCGGGGTCGTTGCCCATCCTGTGGGCTTGGGCCTCTATTCGCCGGATTTCTGAAGCTCCAACCCGCCTGCCCACGCTGCGGCTATGATTTCGCGGACGTGGACAGCGGCGATGGGCCGGCCGTGTTCGTGATCATGATCGTTGGGTTCATTATCGTGTTCGGCGCCCTGGTGACCGAGATCACCTATGATCCTCCGGTCTGGGTGGATTTGATCATTTGGCTGCCCCTGGGCGCCGCGCTGTGTCTTGGCCTATTGCGGCCCATGAAGGGACTGATGATCGCGGCCCAGATTCGCAACCGCGATGGCGGGCCGCATCGGCCATGACGGCGCCGCCGAAGCCTGGCTTTCCCTGGGGCCTGACCGTTGCATCGCTCATCGCTTGTCTGGCCTTGGCGGGTCTCGGCGCTTGGCAGCTTAAGCGCCTAGCGTGGAAAGAGGGCCTCCTCGCCCAGATCGCGAGCCTGGCTCACGCTCCGGCCGCGCCCATCGCGGCGGTGTTGTCCCACTCGGGGCCCGTGGCGTTTCAGCGCGTCCGCGCGGTGTGCCAGCCTCTGGCCGTCAGCGCCACCACCGCCTACCGCTATGCCGTATCTGACGGACGTATCGCCTGGCGGCTCCTCGCCCCCTGCAAGATCGCGGACGCCCGCTTTGATGGAATCCTTGTTGATCGCGGCGTCGTTACGAGGCTGACAGGCCTGACTGCGCCGGTGGCGGGGTCCTATCCGGCCCCCGTGAAGGTGATTGGCGTCCTCCGCGCGCCGGGACCAAGTCCTTGGCTCGGTCCAGCAATGATGGATGGCGGCCCTGGCTTTGTGGCGATGCGCGTGGCGGACGCGCCCTCGATCCTGCGCCTTTCCAAGCTCGGCGGGCTCGCGAACCCGGCGCCGGAGATCCTTGCGGTCGAGTCAGAGGACCCGCCCGCGCCCGGGCTGGCGCCTGCGGCGATCCCTGTGGATATCCCAAATAATCATCTCGTCTATGCTCTCACCTGGTTCGCCCTGGCCGCCATCCTCGCCTGGTTCTATGTCGCCATGTTGATCACCCGTTACCGGCGATGAAGTTCGTCTCCACACGTGGCGGCGCCCCCGCCGTTGGTTTTGTCGAGGCCTTGCTAGGCGGGCTCGCGCCGGATGGCGGCCTCTACAGCCCCGACGTCTGGCCGCTCTTCACCCCGGGTGACATCGCGGAGTTCGCCGGCAAACCCTATGCCGAGGTCGCCGCACACATCCTGGGGGCCTTCGCAAACCATGATATTTCGAGGCAGGATTTGCTGGGCGCCTGTCAGGGCGCCTATGCGAGTTTTGATCATCCCGCCGTGACCCCCCTACGCCAGCTCGCGCCGGGCGCGCATCTTTTGGAGTTGTTTCACGGCCCAAGTCTCGCCTTCAAGGACGTCGCCATGCAGCTCTTGGCCCGCCTCTATGAGCACGTGCTCAAGGCCAGCGGCCGAACCTTGACCGTGGTCTGCGCGACCTCGGGCGACACCGGCGGCGCGGCCGTGGAGGCCTTTGCCGGCCGCGCCAATATTCGCATCGTCGTGCTCTTTCCGGAGGGCCGGATCTCCGAGGTTCAGCGCCGATTCATGACCACGGCGGACCAGTCGAATGTTCGCGCCTTGGCCGTCGCCGGGGATTTCGATGACTGTCAGGCGATTCTCAAGGCCCTGTTTCGCGACGGGGCCTTCGCCAGCGAGGTCAGCCTCACGGCGGTGAATTCCATCAATTTTGTCCGTATCGCAGCCCAGAGCGTCTATTACTTTGTCGCGGCCGTGGCCTTGGGCGCGCCCCAGAGGTCCGTGAGCTTCGCGGTCCCGACCGGCAATTTCGGCGACGCCTTCGCCGGATGGGCCGCCCGACGCATGGGCCTGCCCATCGAACGTATCCTGGCGGCGACGAACAGCAACGATATCCTGGCCCGCGCCTTGGCGACCGGGGCCTATGGTCGCGGCGCCCTTGTCCCGACCATCAGTCCCGCCATGGACATCCAGGTCGCCTCCAACTTTGAACGCCTATTTTTCGAGGCCTCGGACCGGGACGGTTCCCAAACGCGTCGGGCCTTTGAGGATTTCGAACAGAGCGGCGCGATGCGCCTCCCCGAACAGGTGTTGAGCCATATGCGAGCCCTCTTGGCTGGCGTTTCGGTTGGCGAGCCCGAGACTGTCGCGGCGATGGCCGGCGCCTGGCGGGCGGGCCTTGGCGCCATGGATCCTCATACAGCCGTGGCTCTGGCGGGGGCCGGGAAGGCGCCCGCCGGCGGTTCGGCGCCCCTTGTGGTGCTGTCCACGGCTCACCCCGCGAAGTTTCCCGAAGCCGTCGCGGCGGCGATAGGCGTACGCGCCGAGCCTCCCCCTGTCGTGACCCGGCTGGCGGGCCTTACAGAGCGGTTTGATCACCTGCCGGCCGACCCGGCGGCGGTGAAGGCTTATGTCCGGGCCTTCGTCGCGCAATGACCGCCCCCAAGATCCACCGACTCGCCAATGGCGTGACCCTCGTCTGTGATCCCGCGCCCGGCTATCACACCCTGGCGCTGAGCGTCGTGGCGGGCCGCGGCGCCCGTTGGGAAGATGAGGCGCGTTGCGGCTGGTCGCACCTCCTTGAGCACATGGTCTTCAAGGGCGCGGGCGGTCGTTCGGCCCGTGACATCGTGGAGGCCGTGGAGGCGGATGGCGGCCAGATCAACGCCGCGACGGGTCATGAGCGGACCAGTTTTCAGGTGCGCGCCCTCGCGGGCGGCCTGCCGCTCGCCCTCGAAATCACCGCTGATCTCGTCCTGCGTCCCATCCTTAATGACGAGGATCTGGCCCGCGAGAAAAATGTCGTGGCCCAGGAGATCGCGGAGGCCGCCGACACGCCTGACGACCAGGTATTCGAGCTGGCTCAGGCCGCCGCCTTCACGGGGCAGCCCCTGGGCAGACCAATTCTAGGCGCCCCCCACACCCTGGCGCCCGCCGACCGGCCCGCCTTGGACGCTTGGCGTGAGATCCTCTATGCGCCTGATCGGCTGGTCGTCAGCGTCGCCGGCGACGTCGACGAGGATCTCTTGCTGCGTGACGCTGAAGCCCTCTTCGGCGCGGCGCGGGCGCCAGAGGTCTTCGCGCCCGAACCGGCCGTCTTCACGGGTGGCGCGGCCTTTGAGCGTCGCCGTCTTGAGCAGGCCCACCTGGTCTTTCTGCTACCCGGGCCCGCGCTCACTGACCCGGACTATTGGCCGTTCCGCCTCTTGGCCGAAGCCTTGGGCGGAGGCATGTCCTCCCGCCTCTTCCAGGAGGTTCGCGAACGCATGGGCCTGGCCTATGCCATCGACGCCTATGCCGAGGCCTGGTGGGATACCGGCGTTCTGGGCGTCTATGCCGGCTGCGCGCCGGGAGACGCGGCCCGCCTCGCCGAAGCCGTGGCGGGCGAGGTCAAGGCCATGACCCAGGGCCTGCCGGAGGCGGCCCTGGCCCGGGCCAAGGCGCAACTGAAGGCCAGCCTGTTCATGAGCGGCGAGTCTCTTTCAGCGCGGGCGGAGCAGGCGGCCGCGCAAATCCTGGTTTTCGGCAACCTTGTCCCGCCTTCCGCCTTCGCCGAAGCCATCGACGCGGTGACCCCAGAGGCCATTGCCGAATTGGCGACGCGTATGATCGGCGCCCGGCGTTTCGCGGCCGCGGTGCTGGGCCCACGCCCTGCCGCCGACGCCGCGCCGCGTTTCGAACATCGCCTCCACAGCTAGGCTTCTCGCGAATATGGCGAGGCAGTTGGCGTCGGGCGCATTCTGCGCCAAGATTGAGCGTCATGGCTCTGCTGGACTGGATCTCCTCCGATCACGACCTCCGGCTGGAGCACGGGGGGGTTCGTCTGCGGCCTCACAGGCTGGCGGATTTCGCCGAATGGGTCTCCCTGCGCGAGGGCTCACGCACCTTCCTCCAACCCTGGGAGCCCACTTGGCCGGGCGATGATCTGACCCGTGGGGCCTATCGCCGTCGCCTCGCCGCCTATGCTCAGGACCTCGAACGGGGCGTGGCCTATCCCTTCCTGGTATTCGCCAAGGACGACGGGGCCATGGTGGGTGGGATCACCCTCTCGAATGTGCGGCGTGGCGTCGCCCAGATGGGGTCGATCGGCTATTGGGTGGGGGCCGCGTTTACGCGTCGGGGGCATACGACCAGCGCCGTGCGGGCCATCACCCGGTTCTCTTTTCAGAGGCTCGGGTTGCACAGGGTGGAAGCGGCCTGCATCCCGACCAACACCGCCTCACGCGGCGTCCTCCTCAAGGCGGGTTTCGTGCAAGAAGGTATGGCTCGGGACTACCTGAGGATCGATGGAGCCTGGCGCGATCATCTCTTGTTCGGGCTCATTTCGCCAAACCCCGGATGACGCGATCCGCCGCCTCCGAAGGTATGGGCCTCAGGCTTGGCCGAGATGGGCTGACAGGCGCTCGGGGCTTATGCCCAATTTCGCCAAGGCGCGGACCCACTTGCCCTCGTGGTCGTCGCCAAAGATCAGCGCCTCGTCGGGCTCACAGATGAGCCAGACATTGTTGCGAATCTCCCGCTCCAACTGCCCGCCGTCCCAGCCAGAATAGCCGATGGCCAGGAGGGCGTGGTCCGGGCGGGGTTGTCGACCGGCGAGGCCTTCAAGGATCTCCCGGGTCGCGGTCAGCGTGAGGCCGCCGGGAATGGTGTCGCGGGTCGGCGAGACGCCCGCCACATCGCTGTGCAGCACGAAGCCGCGCTCAGGCTGGACAGGCCCTCCCACCAGGACCGCCGCATCACCCGCGGAGCCCGGATCAATGCCGAGCTGTTCGAGGAGGCGCGGCACGGTCAAGTCATCGGCGGGCCTGTTCACCATCAGGCCCATGGCGTGACCGGCGTCGTGGGCGCAGACGAAGATCACGGCGCGGTGGAACCGGCAGTCTTCGATCCCTGGCATGGCGACCAGGAGGCGGCCGGCGAGGTAGCGGGGGGCGAAGACCGACATCAGCCCCAGGATCGACACTTGTGGCGGCCCAATCAACCCAAATCGACGCGTCGCGCGAAAGGTCTGGCGCCTTTGGCGTCTCCCGCTTGGCTCCCTCGCTGTCCCGGAGTAGGAGGAACCATCAATGACCTGCCGGAGATCCTTTGGACCATGACACTCAAAGTTGGCGATCATATTCCCGCCGCGACGTTCATGACCTTCGGCCCNNGCGGTGCCCGGCGCCTTCACGCCCACCTGCTCAGCCAAGCATGTTCCGGGCTTCAAGACCCATGCGGCGGAGTTCCGCGCCAAGGGCGTGGAGACCATCGCGTGTGTGTCGGTGAATGACGTCTTCGTGATGAAGGCCTGGGGGGCCGATCAGGAGGTAGGCGACGANNGCCGCCGCCATCGGTCTCGAACTCGACGGCAAGGGCTTTGGCATGGGCGTCCGGTCCCAGCGTTATTCCCTCCTCGCCAAAGACGGCGTGGTCACCGAGCTGAACGTCGAGGCGGGCGGCGAATTTCGCGTCTCCGCCGCGGAATATATGCTCGCCCAGCTGTAAGGGTTAAGCGTGGCTCACGCGCCGATGGATTCAGGCGCCCATGGACTCGGGCGTGGCGCGAAAGAGATCGATGGCCCCCTGGCTTACCGCCTGGGCAAGGCCCGGGGCTCGCGAAAGGACCTGTTCAGCATAGACCCGCGCCATGCCGATCTTGGTGCGGTAATAGTCGGCTGGCCCCTCGCCTGCCGCGAGGGCCTCGGAGGCGGCTAGCGCGCCCTTGGCCAGCATCCAGCCGCCCACCACGTCGCCGAGGAGCTGTAGGTAGGCGCTGGCGCCGGCCAGGGCGTCCGGCTGCGCGTGACCCCGGCGCTCCAGCATCCAGCCGGTCGCCGACTGGACAGCGGCGAGGCCCGCCTCAAGGCGCGCGCCGATCGTATGCAGCCAGGCGTCGTCGGCGCTCTTGAGCGCGCCGGCCGTGGGGAAGATGTCACCCACCAATTCGCGCACCGCCCGACCTTTGCCCAGGGCCAGTTTGCGCCCCATCAGGTCGATGGCCTGGATGCCGTTGGTTCCTTCATAGATCGGCAGAATGCGGGCGTCGCGATAGTGCTGGGCGGCCCCTGTCTCCTCGATGAATCCCATGCCGCCGTGGATTTGCAGCGCGATCGAAGCCGCCTCAACGGCCATATCCGTGGACCAGGATTTGGCGATCGGGGTGAGCAGATCCTCCCTCAGGCGCGCGGCTTCCCGGTCCATGGGATTTCCCGCGCGGCGGGCCAGATCCGCCGCCACGGCTGTGGAAAGGCACAGGCCCCGGGCCGCTTCGATCCGCGCCTTCATGAGCATCAGGCTGCGACGCACATCCGGGTGGTCAAAGAGCCGCGAGGGAAGGGCGCCGGTCCAGGCGGATCGGCCCTGCTTGCGCTC
>PLFA01000046.1:13804-16252 GCA_003136615.1 Caulobacteraceae bacterium
TCTTCAAACAGCATGACACAGGTCGGTGAGCCGTGGATGCCCAGCTTTTGCTCGATGCTCGCCGCGCGCAGGCTATTGGCCGCGCCTAGGGCGCCGTCCGGCCCCACCAGACGCTTGGGCGCGATGAAGAGGGAAAGACCACGAGAGCCTTGGGGCGCGTCGGGCAGGCGCGCCAGCACCAGATGAACGACATTGTCGGCAATGTCATGGTCGCCCCAGGTGATGTAGATTTTCTCGCCTGACAGACGATAGCGGCCTTCGCCGTCCGGCGTCGCCTTCGCGGCGATGGCGGCGAGGTCGGAACCGGCCTGGGGCTCGGTGAGGTTCATGGTTCCGGTCCACTCGCCGGATATGAGCTTTGGCAGAAAGCGCGCTTTCTGATCATCGTCGCAGTTGGCGCTGATCGCCTCGATGGCGCCCAGCGTGAGCATGGGGCAGAGGCCGAAGGCCAGATTGGCCGCCTGGAACACCTCGAAGACCGCCGATTCCAGCGCCTTTGGCAGACCCTGTCCGCCAAAATCCGGATCCGCCGCCAAGCCATTCCAGCCGCCCTGGGCGAAAGCTTGATAGGCCTTGGCGAACCCCTCCGGCGCGCGCACCTGGCCGTTCTCGAAACGCGCGCCTTGCTTGTCACCTGATCTGTTCAGGGGCGCGAGGACGTCCACCGCCAGGGCGCCCGCGCCCTCAAGCACCGCCTCCACCGTGGCAGGGTCCGCCGCCGGAAAGACTGACGCCAATCGCTCAAATTCGGCCGCATGACGCAGCGAGAACAACAAATCTCGAACAGGCGCCTTATAGCTCATGCGGTCTCCCTGGGCACATTTCGCCCGGACCCGGGCGCGGCCCGGCCTCTCTAGAACAATTTAAGGCGGCGCGCTAAGCCATGACGTGCTCACGCAGCCCCGGCGCGCGCGGCTTTGGGGCGGATCAGACGCATGGCGGCGGACATATCTCCTCTCGGAACCCAGCGGGACTTTGGCGGAGAATGGAACGCGTCCGGGCCCCTCGCCGCCGCCCTCTCCGCTCTCGCCGCGGGGGGCCTGGTTATCCTCCCCACCGAGACCGTTTATGGGCTTGCCGCGGACGCGGGCCGCGCCGAGGCCGTGGCGGCGATCTTCGCGGCCAAGGGCCGGCCGAGCTTCAATCCCCTCATCGCCCATGTGGCTGACGCCGAAGCGGCGGGTCGCCTCGCGGTCCTCGACTCGCGCGCGCGCCGCCTGGCGGAGGCCTTTTGGCCGGGCCCCCTGACCCTTGTGGCGCCCTTTCGCGTGGGGTCGCCCGTCTGTGATCTTGCCCGCGCCGGTTTGGACACGGTGGCCTTGAGGGTCCCGGCCCATCCGCTGGCCCAGGCTCTCCTCCGGGCGTTTGGCGGGCCCTTGGCCGCGCCGTCAGCCAATCGCTCAGGGCGGCCCAGCCCCACGACCCTGGCGCACGCGATGGATGAGACCGGTTCGGCCGCCGCCGCGGCCCTGGACGGCGGCCCCTGCTCCGTGGGTCTTGAGTCCACGGTCGTCTCCCTCCTCGAGGGCCCGCCACGGCTTCTGCGTCCCGGCGCCGTCACGCGCGAGGCGCTGGAGGCGGTGATCGGACCTCTCGCCGAAGCTGAGGCTGACGGCCATCGTTCGCCGGGACGATTGGCTAGGCACTATGCTCCCGCGGCGCCCGTGCGGCTGGGGGCGGACTGCGCGCGCGAGGGCGAGGCCTTCTTGGCCTTTGGCGAAGCGGCGCACGGACCCTGGGTGTTCAATCTCAGTCCACGGTCCGATCTGACCGAGGCCGCGGCGAATCTTTTCGCCATGCTGCGCGCCGCCGATGCGCTCGCGCCCACAGCGATCGCCGTCGCGCCGATTCCAAGCCGTGGGCTAGGGGAGGCGATCAATGACCGGCTTCTCCGGGCGGCNNGGACCCCGCGCGCATCGCCCCCAAGCTGGTGGAATGGCGGGACCGCTGGCGGGGCGCGACACCTTTTCTGGCGCTTCCCGCAACCACGGACCAGGTCGCCGCGGTCATCGGGATCTGTGCGGAGGCGGGTCTCGCCGTGACGCCTCAGGGCGGCAATACCGGGCTCGTGGGGGGGCAGATCCCCCAGGGCGAGATCCTGCTCTCCACCGAACGTCTAAAGGCCTTTCGCGATATCGACATCGCCGACGACGTTCTGGTGGCCGAAGCTGGCGTCACCCTCACAGAGGTCCATGAGGCGGCCCTGAAGGTCGGCCGCCGCTTTCCCCTTGATCTCGCCTCCCAGGGCTCCGCCACCATCGGCGGCCTGATCTCCACCAATGCCGGCGGCACCGCTGTCCTGCGTTACGGAACCATGCGCGGCCTGGTCCTGGGCCTGGAGGCGGTGCTCCCGGGCGGCGAGATCTGGAACGGCCTCCGGCGCCTGCGCAAGGACAATACGGGCTATGACCTCAAACAGCTTCTCATCGGCGCGGAGGGCACCCTCGG